>JADZDR010000062.1 GCA_020850945.1 Acidimicrobiia bacterium
CGACCACAACCTACATTGGGTCGCGAAACGCCTGCAAAGCATGAACCTGCTCGAGGTCGTGGCCACGGCCGCCCCCGGGATCAAGGACATCCTCGTCCTCGGCAAGGTCAAGCAGATGGACGCGCGCCGCGACTTCGACCTGGTCATCGTCGACGCGCCTGCCGCCGGTCACACGCTGACGTTCCTCGGCTCGGCCGCCGGCATCGTGGACGCGGTGCGCGTGGGACCCGTCCTCAGCCAGGCGACCGAGGTGCAGGAGATGCTCACCGATCCGACCCGCACGAGCGTCGTCCTCGTCACGCTGCCCGAGGAGACCCCCGTGAACGAGACCGTCGAGACCGCCGACGCCCTCGTGGGACTGGGGATCCACGTCTCCGGCGTGGTCGTGAACGGCTGGTACCCCGAAGGGAACGCCGTCGACCTCGCCGAGGTGCACGACCTCGCCGACCGCGCCGGGGTCGTGATGCCCGAGGACGAGGCGGTCGCCCTCGTGCGCGCCTCGGAGTTCCGGGCGATGCGCCACAGCCTGCAGCAACGCCAGATGGACCGCCTCGAGGACATGCTCGCCCTGCCGTTCGCACGACTGCCGTTCCTCTTCACGGCGTCGCTCGGCCGGGCCGAGATCGAGGCGCTCTGCGACGTCTTCACGGGGCATGCGGACGCCGTCGACGTTGGGGCAGCGGGATGACCGAGTCGCTCGCGGACATCGTGGCGCACAGACGGACCCTGATCATCTGCGGTTCGGGGGGTGTCGGCAAGACGACCACGGCCGCCGTGCTCGCCATGCACGCCGCCCGTCTCGGCCGCAGCGCCGTGGTCGTGACGATCGATCCGGCCCGACGCCTCGCCCAGGCGCTCGGCCTCGAGGAGCTCGGCAACATTCCCCGCCTCATCGACCCCGAGCTCTGGGATCCGGCCGGGACGCGACTGCCGGGCGGGCAGCTCTCGGCCGTGATGCTCGACGCCAAGTCCACGTTCGACAACCTCGTGATGAAGTACGCGTCCGGGCCGGACCAGGCGGAGCGCATCCTCTCCAACACCTTCTACCGCAACATCTCCTCGGCCCTTTCGGGCACGCAGGAGTACATGGCGATGGAGAAGCTGTACGAGCTACACGAGGAAGGCGAGAACGACTTCGTGGTGGTGGACACACCGCCGAGCCGCAACGCGCTCGACTTCCTCGAGGCCCCGGATCGCCTCACGCGCTTCCTCGAAGGGCGGGTCTTCCGCATCCTCTCCGCCCCGGCCCGGCGTGGCATGAAGGTCGTGAACAAGGCGGCGCGGCTCTTCCTGCGCACGATCGCCCGCGTGCTGGGCAGTGAGGTCCTCGAGGACACGATGGACTTCTTCGCCGCATTCGAGGGGATGTACGAGGGATTCCACGACAGGGCCGCCCGCGTGCGCGAGCTCCTCGATGACGAGGGTACGGCGTTCTGCGTCATCGCCTCACCGCGCCGCGACGCCCTCGCCGAGGCCGAGTTCTTCGCCCGCCAGCTCGGCACGATGGACCACCCCGTGTCGGCCGCGATCGTGAACCGCATGCATCCGAGCTTCGTGCCCTCACTCGCCGAAGCGACGCGGCTGCGCGCAGAGACGCTCGGTTCGAGGCAGGATCCGGCCAGCATCCGTCTCGCCGACCTCTATGCCAACCTCGCCGCCTTCCAGGACGTGGCGGCCCGCGAGGACGCCGAGCTCGGCGGCCTCCGGGAGCTCATCGCGCCCGTGCCTCTCGCCAAGGTCGCCTTCCTGAGCGACGACGTGCACGACTTTGCGACACTGCAGCACCTCGAAGAGAATCTGTTTCCCGAGAGTCCGTCCCCTGTCCGGCAAGGAGCCTGACCGATGAGCATCGTCCTTGTTGTCACTGACGCCGACTGGTTGCGTGACGAGGTGGTGGGCACGCTCGCCCGGCGGGGGTTGGAGACGATCTCCACCGCCGACAGCCGGTCCGTCGTGACGATCTGTGACGACGAGGGACCCGAGCTGATCGTCTGCGACAGCCAGGTGGGCTCGAAGGGCTTCATGGCCGTCTGCCGCGCGGTGCGATCGGCCGAGTCGCAGGGCCGGATCCCGCCCGTCCGCTTCCTCGCCCTCCTCGACCGCCGCCCCGACATCTCGATGGCGAGACGGGCGGACGCGGACGCCTGGCTCGTGAAGCCGTACGAGCCGGCGGCACTGCGCTGGACCGCGGACGTGCTCCTCGCCGACGAGGACTGGGACGAGGAGACTCTCGAGGCCGAGCTGCGCGGTGAGCTTCAGACATCCGAGCCGGACGAGGCTCCCGAGGCCGATGCCGAGTCGGAGCTCGCGCTCGATGTGGACGCCGACGAGGAAGCCTCCGCCGGAGACGACGACGCCGACGAAGAAGCCTCCGCCGGAGACGACGACGAGGCGTGACGTGCCCACGCGTCGACGACGAGGAAGGTCCCGACTGCGGCCAGAGTACCGAGGAGCGCACCCCCGATCACGTCGCTGAGCCAGTGGGCGTGGAGGTACGTGCGGCTCCACGCCATGAGTCCGATATAGGCGATGGCCACGACCTTCCAAGGCACACGCCTCGACCCGGGCGCGGTGAAGATGAGCACCAGGGCGAGGGCGAACGTGGTGGCCGCGGTCACGTGCCCGGACGGAAAGGCCGCCCTCGTCGTCATGACGAGCTGTCCGGGCGGCCTCACCCGGTCGAACGCGGGTTTGGCGAGGAGGACGGTCACCTCGGACAGGGTGATCGCCACGACCCAGCCGACGAGGGCTGCGTACCGGCGCCGCACGACGAGCAAGACCGCGACACCGACACCGACGGGTGTCATCACGATGCTGCTCCCGACGTAGGCGAGGAACCTCGCGAATCCGACGAGGATCGGCACCTCCAACGCCCACATCCATGCGTTCCAGACGTCGTCTACCTCCTGAACCCAGGCACGCCCCGCCGGGACTGCGACGAGCACGGCAAGAAGGGTGAATCCGACTCCTGCCGCGAGCGTGAGCCGCGCGTCTACGCGCCGGTGGCCGAGGAACGCGGGCCTGCGCTGGTCGATTCCGTCCCTTTCCACAGTGGGGCTATTGTGGGCGAGTTCGCATTCCGGATGCGAGTCGTCGGGACGTGGCGCAGTTTGGTTAGCGCGCAGCGTTCGGGACGCTGAGGTCGCGGGTTCAAATCCCGCCGTCCCGACTCACTCACCTCGCCTCGCTCAGGCCTTCTCCTCGAGGATCGGATTCGAGAGCAGATCGAGCGTGACGAGTTCGAGCGCGCGGTGCGTCGCAGCCACGCGGGGTGGCACGATCTCGAGGAGGGCGGCGAGGATGGCCTCGCCGTCGGCGGTGATCGAGTACGTGCGCTTCTTGCGGGTCGCTCCCTCCTCCCATTCGCCCTCGAGCCAGCCGCGCTTCTCGAGCTTCTTGAGAAGGGAATAGACGCCGCCTGACGAAGGCTCCCAGAGACCCTCCGTGCGCAACTCGATCTCACGGATGATCTCGTTGCCGTGGCGAGGCTGGAGCGACACGAGATGCAGGACGAAGAGCGGCAGGAAACCCCGCGAGAGCACCTCGTTGAGGAGCTCTCCCGCATCGGCGAGATCCCGCAACTGCGCGACCTTGGCCTTGCCCTCCGCCTCGATGCGCGAGATCTCGCTGCGGATCGCGTCCGATTCGAGGAGGCTCTGGGCGGAGGTGTCAGCCTTCTTCTTCGCCATCGTCCGCGAATCTACTCGCGTCTAATCTCTTGATACAATGGTTAGTAGTAAGGATTTCGACCAAGATGGGAGCCAGGGTATGAGCACCGCGACCGACGTGGGCGGGGACGCGCCGGTGAAGCCGACGTGGCGGGGACGCATCCACCAGGTCTCGGCCTTCGTGGCGGTCCCCCTCGGCCTCGCCCTCGTGGCCATAGCCCACACAGGCATCGCCCGCGTAGCCGCGATCGTCTACGCCACGTCACTCGTCGCACTCTTCGCGACCAGCGCCACGTACCACAGGGTCACGTGGTCGCCGCAGGCGCGTCGCGTCATGAAGCGCCTCGACCACTCGATGATCTACGTGCTCATCGCGGGCTCCTACACGCCGTTCGCCCTCCTCGTCCTCGACGGGGCGTGGGCGACCGCGATCCTCGTCACCGTGTGGACGGGCGCCGTGATCGGCATCGTGCTCAAGCTCGTCATGATCGAGAAGCTCGGCGGCCTCGGCGTGGCCCTCTACATCGCGCTCGGTTGGGTCGCCCTCATCGCCCTCCCCCAGATCGTCGCCGGCCTGAACGGCGTCGAGACGGCGATGCTCGTGACCGGCGGCATCCTCTACACCGTGGGTGCGATCCTCTTCGTGACGCACTGGCCGAATCCCAGGCCCGGCGTGTTCGGCTACCACGAGGTCTGGCACTCGTTCGTGGCGTGCGCCGGCCTCTGTCACTACGTCCTGGTCTTCCAGATCCTCACCAGAGTCTGATTCCGGTCGTGGCGGGAAGCCGGGGCCGGTTCGGAGTCCGCTGACGGGGCCCCTCAGCCCGTGAGGGCGCGGGCGATGATTCCGCGCTGGATCTCGTTCGTCCCCTCCCAGATCTGATACACCTTCGCGTCCCGGTACCACTTCTCCGTGGGGTGGTCGCGCATGTAGCCGTGCCCGCCGAGGACCTGGAGAGCCTCCTGCGTGACTGCGACGGCGACATCGCCGGCGAAGCACTTCGCCATCGAACCCTCGGCGCGGGCCAGCGGCTGGCCCGAGTCGACCATCCAACCCGCCCGCCACAGCAGGAGCCGGGCAGCATCGATCGACATCGCCATGTCGGCGAGCTTGTGGGCGACCGCCTGGTGGGCGACGATGGGTTCGCCGAAGCTCTCACGCACGCCTGCGTACTCGAGCGCGTACTCGTACGCGGCCCGGGCGAGGCCGACCGCGGTCGCCGCGTACGTCATGCGCGAGTACTGGAGGAGCATGAGCGGATTCGCCTTCCCGAGCGGACCCGAAGAGCCACTTGCCGTGTCGGTCGGCTCGCCGCCGAGACGACACTCGGCAGGCACGCGGCATTCCTCGAGGACCACCTCCGCCGTGTGGGACGCGCGCACACCGAGCTTCGCCTCCACCTTGCCCATACGAAGGCCGGGTGTCCCCTTCTCGACGATGAACGCCGCCATCCCACCCCAGCCCGCACCGGGTGTGTCGACCGCGAACACGATGTGCACGTCTGCGATCCCCCCGTTCGTGATGAAGCACTTCGTGCCGTTCAACACGTAGGAGTCGCCGTCACGGTTGTAGGTCGTGCGCATCGCGGCCACATCCGAGCCGCCCTGGGGCTCGGTTATGCAGACGGCACCGAGGTGCACCGTGGCCGCGTCGCAGAACATCGGGATGTACCGGAGTCGCTGCTCCTCCGTGCCGAGGGCGAGGATCGGACCGGACGCGTACACCGACGAGCCGATCGTCGTCGCGATGGCCGCGCACCCCCACGCGAGCTCCTCCATGACGACGAAGTTCGCGATGCCGACGAGGCCGCCCGGCACGCCGCCGCCGCCGTACACCTCGGGCAGGCCGAAGCTGAGGAGGCCGATCTCGTTCGCCTTCTCGAGGACAGGCCAGGGCAATTCGCCGGCCTCGTCATAGTGGGCGGCGACAGGTCTGATCTCGTTCTCCGCGAAGTCGTGCGCGAGGCTGCGCATCTCCTCCTGCTCCGGCGTCAACGAGAGATCGACCACTGGCCCCTCGAGGTGCTGCGGCGGTCAGCACAGCGCGTCGCCGCCCCGCCGATACGGATCATGCGCATGTCACCGAGAGGGGTCCCCGCCACCCGGTTGAGGACGAGGGCGACCGCGAGTTGCCGCTTCGGATCCGCCCACGCACCCGAGCCACCGTATCCCCAATGCCCGAACGCGGCCGGATGGAAACCGGCGCTCGTCGCGACCGAGTGGTAGCCGAGGCGCCACATCATGGGCGCGAACACGACGAGGTCACGTCGCCTGTTCTGGACCTGCGACAACGTCCGCACCGTCTCGGGCGAGACGATCTGCACGCCGTCGATCGAGCCCCCGCACGCGAGGACGGCATAGAGGCGGGCGAGCGAGCGAGCGGTGAACACCCCGTTCGCACCCGGGATCTCGGCACCGACGGCATCCTCGGACCAGAGCACGTCGAGCACACCGTCGGGCAGGAGGGCGTCCGCGACGTGCTGCGTGGCGGGCGTGCGCATGAGCCACTCGGCGAGGCGGTCCGACCCGAGGTAGGCGGGGAGGCGCGTGAGTTGGGCGACTCGACGGCGCTGATCCTCGGGCACGCCGATGTAGAGGCCGTCGAGACCGAGTGGTGCGGCCAGCTCGACCTGCACGAACTCCCCGATCGACTTGCCCGAGACCCGGCGCACGATCTCGCCCACGAGCCAGCCGAACGTGATCCCCTGATAGCCGTTCGCGGTTCCCGGCCGATAGCGGGGGGTCTGGGCGGCGAGGGCGTCGACCATGTGCTGCCACTCGAGCATGCTGCTCGCGTGGTCGACGAGCGTACGGAGCGGGTGCAGGCCCGATTCGTGACTCAGGAGGTGCCGGATCGTGATCTCCTCCTTGCCCGCCACGCCGAACTCGGGCCAGTACGTGGCGACGGGCGCGTCGTAGTCGACGAGACCACGGTCGGCGAGGACGTGGAGCGCAGTCGACGTCACACCCTTGGTCGTGGAGAAGGAGAGGGCCATCGTGTCCTGCTCCCACGGATCCCCCGACGCGTTGCGGTCTCCACCCCAGACATCGACGACGAGCTCCCCTGCCTGGTAGACGCAGACTGCCGCCCCGCCCACGCGCTGTGTGCGGAGTTGGCGGGCGAGCTCGCTGCCCACGGCGGAGAAGTCCGGATGTACGTAACCCTCCACTGCGTCTCCGTTCCCTCTCGATACCGGCTCGTTGTGGACGACCCGCCCATTCAACTCCGCCCGTCCGGCGTCGATCCACCCGCGCCCCGGGGGCTCAGCCGAGCAGACCCCGCTCGAGCATCACCTCGGCGATCTGCACACAGTTGAGGGCAGCGCCCTTGCGCAGGTTGTCGGCCACGACGAAGAGGTCGATGGTGTTGGGACGCGTCTCGTCGTCACGGAGGCGGCCCACATGGCTGCCGTCGACTCCCGCCACCTCGAGCGGGGTCTTGTAGTCGTCGTGAGCCTTGGCGAGCACGACGCCGGGGGCGTCCCGCAGGAGGGCACCGGCGCGGGCGGCAGACATCTCGGTGCCGAACTCGGCGTTGAGGGCAGCGGCGTGACCGCACACGACGGGAACCCGCACGCACGTCGCCGCGACCTCGAGATCCGGGCGCTCGAGGATCTTGCGGCTCTCGTCGACCAGCTTGCGCTCCTCCTTGGTCTCCTCCGTCCCGTCACCGACGAACGCGTCGCATGCGGGAATCACGTTGAAGGCGATGGGTCGCGGGTACGTGTCCTGACGCGCCTCGACGGCTTCGAGGCCGCTGCGGCGCAGTACCGGGATGTCTCCTCCGAAGGCCCGGATCTCCGTGTCGAGCGCGTCGAGGCCGGCCCGCCCCGAACCCGAGACGGCCTGGAAGGTCGTGACTACTACGCGCCGCAGCTCCGCCGCGGTGTCGAGAGGCTTGAGGACGGGCATGATGCCCATCGTCGTGCAATTCGGGTTGGAGACGATGCCCGCGTGCGAATCCAAGGCATGCGGGTTGACCTCCGCCACGACGAGCGGGACTTTCTCGTCCATCCGCCACGCGGACGAGTTGTCGACGACTATTGCTCCTTCGGAGACGGCACGGGGTGCCCAGTCCCGCGAGATGGGCGATTCGACCTCCATGAGAACGAGGTCGGTCCCCTCGAAGCACCCGCGTGCGAGGACTTCGACGTGGCATGTGCGGTCGCGCCACACCACGGCCCGGCCCTCGGACCGAGGCGACGCGAAGAGGCGCAGCTCTCCCACGGGGAAATCCCGCTCGTCCAGGATGCGCAGCATCTCGGCACCGACGACACCGGTGGCGCCCACGACCGCGACGTCGATCGGCCCCGTGCCGGTCACACGTCACTCCCGGGCGCGTCGAGCTCGAAGCTCTCGTGCACGGCGTGGAGGGCGCGGTCGAGATCGGCCTCTTTGATCACGCAGGACACGCGGATCGTGGACGTGGAGATCATCTCGATGTTGACTTCGGCCGCGGCAAGGGCGGCGAACATCCGGGCAGCCACTCCGGGATGGGTCTTCATGCCTGCACCCACGAGGCTGATCTTCGCGATGTCGTCCTCCACGTCGAAGCCGGCCGCGTCGAGCTCGGCACAGAGGGCTTCGATGACCTCGCCGGCGGTGACGAGGTCGCCGCGGGGCAACGTGAACGACACGTCGGTGTGCCCGTGGGACGAGACGTTCTGCACGATCATGTCGACGTTGATCGCCTCCCCCGCGAGTGCCGTGAAGATCCGGGACGCGACACCGGGACGGTCGGGAACCGCCTTGATCGTCATCTTCGCCTCCGTTGCGTCGTGCGCAACTCCGGAGATGATCGCCTGTTCCATCTGCTCTGTCTCCTCGGTCACCCACGTGCCGGCCTCGTTCGTGAAACTCGACCGCACGTGGATCGGGACGCCGTGGTTCCGCGCGTACTCGACAGAACGCACCTGGAGCACGCGGGCGCCCGACGCCGACAATTCCAGCATCTCCTCGTAGCTGATCGCATCGAGTTTGCGGGCGCGGGGGACCCGCCTCGGATCCGCCGTGTAGACACCGTCCACGTCGGTGTAGATCTCGCACACGTCGGCCCCGACCGCGGCGGCAATGGCGACGGCACTCGTGTCCGATCCGCCCCGGCCGAGAGTCGTGATGTCAGCCGTGGTCGAGACCCCCTGGAAGCCGGCCACGACGCTGATCTTCTGATCGCGGATGGCCTCCCGGATGCGTGCACCCTTCACCTCGAGGATCCGCGCCTTGCCGTGGATCGTGTCTGTCACGATGCCCGCCTGGGAGCCGGTGAAGCTGACAGCCTCGAACCCCAGATCGATGATCGCCATGCAGAGGAGAGCGATCGAGATCCGCTCGCCTGCGGTGAGGAGCATGTCGAGCTCGCGCGGCTCGGGATGCGCCGCCACCTTCGTGGCGAGGTCCAGGAGGTCGTCCGTCGTCCCCCCCATGGCACTCACGATGACGACGACATCGTTGCCGGCCTTCCGGGTCGAGACGACGCGATCGGCGACCGCCCGGATGCGTTCCGGATCGGCAACGGACGTACCACCGTATTTCTGGACGACTACGCCCAAGAGGGCTCCCGGGATCAGGATTCGATCACACGGTAGCCGCCACGCACACGGGCGGCCCAGGTGCTCAGTAGACGTTGGGCTTGCGCGGTGCCCGCTGCACGGGAACGGGATCGGGCGTCTGCGGGGGCACGACAACCGGAGGTGGCTGCGTGGTCGGTGTCGTCGACGAGCCGGGCTGTCCCGGGGTCGCTGCGCCCGCCCCGGTGCCGAGCTGGCGACCGAGAGACGCGATCATGGCCTGCTCCGTCGCCTTCAGGATCGGATACGGGTTGATGGCAGGAGCCTCACGGCCACCCGGGTGGATCTCGTAGTGCACGTGATCGGGGGTCGTGCGGGCGTTCCCGGTGTTCCCACAGAAGCCGAGGATCTGGCCCGCCGTGACCTGCACGCCGTTCGCGATGCCGGGTCCGTAGCCATCGAGGTGGGCGTAGTAGTACGCGGTGCCTGCGGCGCTGATGAGCCAGAACGACTTGCCGCCGAGGCCGCGTTCCCGCACATCTTCGACACGGCCGGCTTCGGATGCCCGCAGCGGGGATCCCTTCACGCAGAAGATGTCGTTCCCCTGGTGGGGATGGGGGGGCGGTCCTGCCCGGTAGTCACCGAAGTCGTCGGAGTACGTGAACGGGGCAGACACGGGGAACACGAATCCGTTCACGACGATCGTCTGCTGACTCGGCAGCGACGCGAGGACCCCGACCATCTGGTTGAGCTTGCCGCCGAGTTGCGACTGGGATTGCTCCATCTCGGCGATCTTCTGCCGCTGCTGCTTGCGGAGGGTACCGAGTTGCTCCTGCTGCTGCTCGAGGGCGACCTTCTGCTCTTCAAGCCGTTCGATCTTCGTCTGATCACCCGAGTTCGCCTCGGCGAGGAAACGGACCCGGGAAAGGAAGTCGCTCGGCGAGTCGGCATCGAGGAGGACGCTCACGTACGTGGTGTCACCCTTGTAGGCGGCCACGGCCCGCTGTCGCACACCCTCCCGATACCCCTCGAGCTTGTGGAGGACATCCTCGATCATCCCGTTCACGTTCTCGACGTCGAGGTCGAGCTCGTCGAGGACCTTGCGGGCTTCTGCCATCTGGTTGGCCAGCGCATCGGCCTCCGCCTGGAGCTGGGCGAGGCGCTGCTGCTGCTGCTGCTGGAGGAGGAGGAGGTTGTCCTGGGGGTTCACGCCCGGCTGTGGTGCCGACGGCGGTGCGGGCGTCAGAGTCGTGGGCGGACCGGGCTCCTCGGGGGACGTGGGCGGCGCCGGTGGGAGCGTGGTCGTGGTCGTGGACGTCGTAGTCGTGGTCGTCTGTTCCTGCGCCGACGCCACGGCGGGCACGAACGCAGCTCCGGCAAGGGACGCCGACACGGCGACAGCCGCGAGAAGGCGCGTGCGAACGCGCGTCCGGACCGGAGTCCCGAACTCCGCTCGGTTGCGACCTGCCACCCTCGCTCCCTGTATCTCCGCTTCGGTCACCACAACGCCACTCACCGGTCTTATCGGCGTGTCGCCGCATAGTTCTTGCGCCCTATGCAGATGCCCTGCCCAGCTGGGTCTCCGGGGTAGACAACGGGCACCACGGCACGTCTGCCGGCCGTTACGCGACAGGCTGAGCTTCGACCGCGCAAAGCCGATGTCCTGCGTGCAGAGTCCTCACGCCAACTGAGAATCGTCTGTGAGCCGCCCTTCTCGCCGTGCAGCCGGTTTCAGTCGGTTCGACACGGAGACAAGCACGTGGCGGGTCCGTCTGCAAGTAGGCGGGTCCGTCTCCCACCCGCCTGGGCACCTGCAGTCATCGGCGGCCATAATCGTGACCCATGGCGAAGTCGAAGAAATCCCAGGCCCGGGCCCGCCGCACCCAAGCCCGTGAGGTAGCCCAGGCCCGCCAGCGCAAGGCTCGGACGAAGTTGATCAGTTCGGTCCTCGTCCTGGTGCTGATCGTGGGCATCCTCGGGTCGTCCGTCTTCGTCTTCCTCGCGACAAGGTCGGATGAAGCGGCCGACTCGACGACGACCACGTCGACGACGACCACCGCCCCCCCGAATCCCTGCCCGCCGGCTGAGATGCCGCCTCGCAAGGACGTGGCGTTAGAGGCGCCTTCGTTCGAGGACGACCCCCAGATCGACCCGGACAAGACGTACACCGTCGTCATGGCCACGTCCTGCGGGGACATGACGTTCGCACTCGACCCCGTGAACGCGCCCGAGGACGTGAACAACTTCGTGTATCTCGCGAACCAGGGCTTCTTCGACGGCACGATCTTCCACAGGGTGATCAACGGCTTCATGATCCAGGGCGGCGACCCCATGGGTCCCGACCCCACTCGCGCCGGTATGGGCGGGCCGGGATACCAGTACACCGGCAGCACCCCCCCTCCACCGGCGGACGGATCCAGCACCTACCAGGTGGGGAGCCTCGCCATGGCCAACTCGGAGGGGCCGTCCACGAACAGCAGCCAGTTCTTCGTCGTGTCCGGACCGCAGGGTGAAGCGCTCCCCCCGAACTACTCGCTGTTCGGCCAGATGACGGCCGGCCTGGACGTCCTCGACAGGATCCAGAACGTCCCCACGAACGAGAAGGACTACCCCGTGTCACCTGTCGTGGTGAACACGGTCACCGTCACGGAATCGTGACTCTGCCCCGCCCAACTGAATCCGACCCCGCGGACGTCCGATAACCGATCCGTGGCCAGATTGTCGGGCCGAGGCCTCTTGGACGAACAACGCGCGGCGTTCCAGATCCGCCCGGACGCGTTCGCGCGGCTGTCGGGCCTCCTCCGCCTTGCGATCGCGGGGATGATCGTGCTGCCCACGGTGGTCGTCTCGGGCTGGGAGGCGGTGGGGCGCGTCTGGGTCGTGGCGGGGACCCTCGCCGGCCTCGGTGTCGTCGCCTTGCTCGTCCAGCCTCTCCTTGCCCGGACCGACCCCGCGCGTCCTCACTACGCCGACAGGGACGGGGGGAGGCGGTCGAGCCGGCGGCGGCGGACCCTCTGGACCACCCTCGTCGTCTCGCTCGTGGCGGCAGATGCGGTGGCCGTCCTTCTCGCCGTGATGTGGAGCCCGCAACCCGCCCTCGCGTTCGGGGCCTTCTTCCTCGTCATGCTGGAGCTCGCCGTCGTGTCGTCACCCTGGTGGACGGTGGCCTTCTCCGTCGCGGTCACGATCGGAGGTGTCGGCCTCGTTGTCATCGCGGCCGGGGACGGATCGTCCGAGGCGTGGGATCTCGTCACGGCAGAGGCGGCACGTGTCGGGGCACTCGGCCTCGTCCTCGTCCTCTTCTCGCTCGCCTTCTCGCATCTGCTGGCCGGGGAGTTGCGCAGTCGCGAGGAGGACAGCGCCCGTATCGGCGAGCTCGAGAGGCATGTGACGGCGATGTCCGTCACGTTCGACGCGATCGCGCGCGGGGACCTGCGGGCACGCGACGTGCGACCGTCACAGACTGTCTACGTGCTCGACGAGGGGATGGCGTCACTCATGGCGGACCTCGCTGACTCCTCCGAGTCGATGCGGCGTGAGCTCGCCACCCTCCTCACCGACGTGCGACACACCGGGGAGCAGATCGCGTCTGCGGCGGACCGCCTGCGCAAGACCGCGCAGACCGAGGCCGAGGCATCCCAGGTGCAGGCTGCGGCCGTGACCCAGACGAACAGCACTACCCGGGAGCTCGCCGCGACGGCGGCCACGGTCGCGCTCAACACGGCCTCGGTCGCACAGTTCGCCGACGAGACCTCGGCGATGGCGGTGCACGGGCGGGATGCCGTGGCACACTCGATGGACGGGCTCGATCGCATCGCCGCACGTGTCGATGCCATCGCCACCCGCACGGGACGCATGGGGGAGGTCTCCGAGGAGATCGGGGCGATCCTCGACATGATCGAGGAGCTCGCAGACGAGACGGCCCTCCTCTCCCTGAACGCGGCGATCGAGGCCGCGCGTGCCGGCGAGCACGGACGGGGGTTCGCGGTCGTCGCCGAGGAGATCCGCAAGCTCGCCGACAGGTCGATGGCTGCGACTCGTGACATCCAGGAGCTCATCTCCGAGGTCCGCGTCGAGGCGCAGGCATCCATCGAGGCATCCGACGCGGGCATCGAGGAGGTGGCGGCGGGCGCGGGGATCGTGCACGAGGTTGGTGATGCGCTGGAGCGGATCACGGACATGGCGATGCAGACCTCCAATGCCGCGCGCGAGATCTCCACCGCGACGTCACAGCAGCGCGCGGCATCCGACCAGGTTGCCGATGCGATGTCCGCCGTCGCGGCCACGACGACGAGCTATGCCGAGACGGCACACGATTCTGCCCAGTCCGCGGCGGGTCTCAGCCGGCTCGCCGCCCAACTCCAGGAAACCCTCACACGCTTTCGTGTGGAGGACGACTGAGAGACCCGGGCGTTCCGGGCCTGTCCCATTGGGCGGCATATCCGGCGGAAATCTAGACTCGACGGTCAATTCCCCCCCCGAGGACGGACATGAGCGAGATCAAGCGTGTGGGTGTCATCGGCTCCGGCCAGATGGGCTCCGGCATAGTCCAGGTCGCGGCCCAGAGCGGATACGACGTGGTCCTGCGCAGCCGCAGCAGCGCCACGGCCGAAGGCTGCGTCGCCGGTGTCGAGAAAGCTCTCACGAAGCTCGTGGAGAAAGGGAAGATCGAGGAGTCCGCCGCCAAGGAGGCGATCGGGCGCATCACGCCGACGGAGAACCTCCACGAGCTCGAGGCCTGTGACCTCGTCATCGAATCAGTGGTCGAGGACATCGAGGTCAAGCGCAACCTCTTCGACGAGCTCGACCGCTTCTGCAAGCCCGAGGCGATCCTCGCCACCAACACGTCGACCCTCTCCGTGACGGAGCTCGCCGTCAAGACCGCCCGGCCCCAGAACGTGGTCGGCATCCACTTCTTCAACCCTGCTCCCGTGATGAGCCTGGTCGAAGTCGTCCAATCCCTCACCACGGATCCCGCAGTCGTCGAGACCGCGCGGGCGTTCGCCGAATCCTGCGGCAAGGGGCCCGTCGTCGTGAAGGACCGAGCCGGATTCATCGTGAACGCACTCCTGTTCCCGTACCTGAACAGCGCCGTGCGGCTCCTCGAGAACGGGCTCGCATCCCGCGATGACATCGACGCCGCGATGAAAGGCGGCTGCGGCTTCCCGATGGGGCCGTTCCAACTCCTCGACCTTGTCGGGCTCGACACGTCCGTCGCGATCCTCGATGCCCTCTTCGAGGAGTACGGGGATCCGTCGATGCGGGTCCATCCACTCCTCAAGCGCATGGTCGCGGCCGACCGGCTCGGCCGCAAGACCGGCGCCGGCTTCTACGACTACGACTGAGGCGTACCCACGTGCGACGTTCCCTCCTGCCGCTGGGTCTCATCTGCATCGTCCTCGGCCTTCTCGCGGCCGCGTGCGCCAACAAGCCGGGTGCCGCACAGGAACCGGTGAAGCTGACCGAATCCGACAACCACCACCGCGTCGAGCTCGCCGAGGGTCAGGTTCTCGAGATCGTCCTCCCCGAGAACCCCTCCACCGGATACCACTGGGAAGTCCAGTCCTACGACGCCGACATCCTCGAGCCGCTCGGCAGCGGTACCTACACGCCGTCCGCGCGCAGCGAGGGCAGCGTCGGCGCCGGCGGTGAGATCGAGCTCCGGTTCAAGGCCCTGCGCCCGGGTGAGACAGACCTCGTGCTCGGCAACTTCCCACCGGGCGAAGACAAGCCCGAGGACACCTTCTTCGAAGTCTCCGTAACGGTCACTTCCGCCTCGCAGACGTCAGGGCAGGGGGAAGAAGGTTCCGGCCACTGAGCCTGTCAGGCCGCGCGCGCCCGCACACGGCGCCGCATGGGGTTCACAGGTCTGCGCCGTGACACCGCGACGAGCTCCGTGACGCACCGGGCGCTGTCGCTCTGGGGCTGCCAGCCCGCCCCGGCCGCAGCCTCCGTCCCGAGCACGTGGGGATCGACGAGCACATCCCACTCTCCCGGCTGGAAGGGCGTGAGGCCTGCCTTCCAGGCGAAGTCGGCCAGACCGACGAGCGCGTCGAGGGGGAGGAGGAGCTCGCGCAGTCCCGTGAGCCGGACGAGATCGTCCCGGTCGACAGGGTCCGAGGCGGCGAGGTTGAAAGTGCCGGGATCCGCATCGAGACCGAAGTGGACGAGAGCTCGTACGAGGTCGTCCTCGTGAAGGAGTTGAAGCACGGGTCGGTGGCCCCGCGCAGTCGGGAGGAATCGGGACAGGAGCCGACGTGCGAGGAAGCCGGACGGCCGCCGGCCCAAGACTGGCGCAGGTCGCAGAACCGTCACGCCGCGCGCGCCGCGCTCGGGCCAGTCCCGCAGGATCGCTTCGCACTCGGCCTTGTGCTCCGCATACGAGAAGGCGTGGGAGGGACGCAGCAGTGCCGTCTCCGACACGGGACTCGTGAGGTCGTGATGCGACCCGTACACGTACCCGCTCGAGACGTGGACGAGACGCTCGACTCCTGCCCCGGCAACGGCATCGAGCAGG
This sequence comes from Acidimicrobiia bacterium, assembly GCA_020850945.1. GTDB lineage: Bacteria > Actinomycetota > Acidimicrobiia > UBA2766 > UBA2766 > QWHP01. Next base: position 15,693 of record JADZDR010000062.1, read on the forward strand.
TTCCGGAACCCACCCACGTTGACGTCGCGCATGAGGCGCTCGTCCCGCATCGCCTCGACACAGAACGCGAGATGCACGACGGTGTCACAGCCCTTCAGAGCGCGCGCGATCTCCGGGTCGCGGATGTCGAGCGCGTGGAACTCGAGTTTCCGGGTACGGGACGGGACGTCGCGGCAGTCGATCCCGACCACGCGGCTCACGTCGGACCGCCGCTCGAGTGCCGCGCACAGGGCGGCGCCCGCCTGCCCCGCCACACCTGTGACGGCCACATGCCTGCCCACTCCACTCACCTCCCCCGCTGGCTCGTGCCGATCAGGTTAGTGAGCGGTCGTGGCCCACCGGTGTACTCCCACTTCCGGCACGCTCATGTCACCCCTCCCGCCCGGAGACGTTCGATCTCGTCGTCGTCGAATCCGAGCTCGCGCAAAATCGCTGCCGTGTCACTCGACATGGGCCGTCCCGCGAACCGCACGGCGCCGGGTGTGGCAGAGAGGCGCGGGAACACACTCTGCATGGACAGGTCGCCGAGCTCGGGGTCACGGACAGTCACTAGGGATTCGCGAGCCCTGTAGTGCGGATCCTCGAACAGCCCCGCCATGTCGTGGCTGGGCGCGGCCGCCGCCTCGTGCGCTTCGAAGGCTGCGAGGACCTCATCGAGTGCGTGGGCCCGGATCCAGGTGCCGATCACGTCGTCCAGGGCATCGATGTTCTCGATGCGCCCCAGGTTGTGCGAAAAACGCGGATCGGCGAAGAGCTCGGGGCGGCCGATCGCCGCGAAGATCCGCTCGGCGATCGACTGCGACGAGCCCGACACGGCGACATGGTGTCCGTCACGCGTCCGGTACGTGTTGCGGGGCGCGGTGAAGCCGATGCGGCTGCCCTGCCTCGTCTGCATCTCCCTGTTCTGCTGCCAGTGCGACGGAAGCGGGCCGAGTATCCCGAACAGCGACTCGTAGAGGGCGGCGTCGATGACCTGCCCTGGCCCACCGTGCACGTCCCTGTGATAGAGAGCGACCATGACGGCGTAGGCCCCACACCACCCGGTCAACTCGTCGGCAAGCGCGATCGGCGGCAGCAACGGGGGACGGTCCTCGTACCCGGTGAGCTCGGCATAGCCGGAGTACGCCTCGGCGAGTGTGCCGAAGCCCGGCTTGTCACGATTCGGACCGGTCTGGCCGTAACCGGTCACGCGCAGGACGACGAGCCCCGGATTGCGGGCATGGAGCACGTCGGGCCCGATCCCGAGCCGCTCGAGTGTGCCGGGACGGAAGTTCTCGATCAGGACGTCGGCGCTCTCGGCGAGCCTGAGGAGCACGTCGACTCCGTCGGAGTTCTTCAGATCGAGGGTGATCGGCCGCTTGTTGCGGGCGATCACCTTCCACCACAGGCTCACGTCGTCCCTCCGGAACTCGAAGTCCCGAATCGGGTCGCCGGTGACGGGTCTCTCGACCTTCGTCACGTCGGCACCGAAGTCGCCGAGGATCCGCGCGGCCGTGGGACCGGCGACGAGCGTGGCCATGTCGATCACACGCACACCCTCCAGGGGAAGGCGCGGGGCTGGGCTTTCCACGTGTCGAAGTGTACGGAGGCCCGCCGCGCGGGGCAGACTGCGAGCATGTCCGATCTCGACCTCCTCTACCGCAAGCTCGAGGCCGTCACAGGCCTGTACGCCACGCTCGATCTCGAAGCTCCCCTGCCGCCTCTTGGAGACTGGGCGATCGACCCGTTCATGGCCGTCACCATCGTGAACACGGTCCTCGACATCCGGCCTCGCCTCGTCGTCGAGTGCGGGAGCGGCGCGAGCACAGTGGTGGCGGCGGCCGCCCTGCGCCGCCTGGGAGGACGCCGTCACCTCGTGTCCGTCGAGCACAACGAGCTCTACGCCGACATCAGCCGCGGCTACCTGCGACGCCACGACCTCGGACAGTGGGCCGAGGTGCGGGACGGACCTCTCGTGGAAGGCCCGCACGGCCTCTGGTACGACCTCTCCGCCTTCGACGTCGACCGGGAGATCGACCTCCTCCTCGTCGACGGTCCCTCGACCGAGATCGGTGTGCACGCTCGCAGACCGGCCGTTCCCGCCCTCTACGCCAAGCTCGCCCGCGATGCCCGCATCCTTGTCGATGACGCCACGCGGGAAGGTGAACAGACGGCGATCGCATCCTGGCAGAGGGACTTCCCCGACCTGGAGTTCCAGATCCTCTGGACGCAGACCGGCTGCGGGTTCGGCATACGACGACGCGAAGTGGTTGAGGGAGCGGACGGAGCCCGCTAGGGTTCCGACGGCTCCCACCTCTTCCCCCGGCCGGCACAGGTTCGGCATCACGCTTCCCCCCACGTCGTCGGCTCGCGACGCCGCACGCCCGATGCAGGGGGAAGACCATGCATGGCACGACACCTCGTTACGTCTCGATTCCACCCGTCGATGCCGCCGATGTCGAAATCGACAGCGGCACAGCCCGCCTCACAGTTGAACGAACGATCGTCGATCTCGTCGCTGATCTTGATCGGGCCGAGGACCTCGATGCGGTGATCCGCACGGCGTGCCGCCACGGGCTCACGACCGCGCCCCGACTCCGGCGTCGCGCCCGCGAGCTCGCCGAGGAGCGGGATCCGCACGCGGCCGCCGTTCTCGAATCCCTCGGCCGCATCGAGACGGCGGACAACTGACCCCGGGCGTACGCTGGGTAGGTGGAGACACAAGCCGGCTTCGGCGGGGCACGCATCGGTATCACGGCAGCCCGCAAGGCGGAAGAGCAGGCCCGTATGGTCGCCGACCTCGGCGGTGTTCCCATCGTCGGCCCGACCCTGCAGACCGTGCCCCTTGCAGACGATCCCGAAGTGCGCAGTGCCGTGCAGGACGTCGTCTCCGAACCGCCCGATGTCGCCGTCCTTATCACAGGTGTGGGGACACGGGGTCTGGTGCAGGCCGCCACGAGCCTCGGCATGCGCGAGGCGGTGCTCGCGTCGTTGGAAGGGGCACGCCGTTTCGCGCGCGGGCCGAAGGCACGCGCCGCCCTGCGTGAGCTCGGCCTCGACGTCGAATGGGCCCCACCCTCGGAGACGAGCGCCGAGTTGCTCGCCCACCTGCGCACCGTCGTCACACCCGGCTCGCGTGTGATGGTGCAGGCCCACGGCGAGCCGATGCCGGCGTTCCGGGATGCTCTCGCCGCGCGCGGTGCCACCGTTGTCGAGGTCCCGGTCTACAGATGGCGACCGCCCACAGACCCGACTCCGGCCCGGACCCTCGTCCGCGAGGTGGTCGCAGCCCGCGTCGACGCCGTGAGCTTCACGAGCGCCCCGTCCGTGCGGGGCCTGTTCGCGATCGCGGGGACGTTCGGTGCCGAAGGGGATCTCAGGCGGCATCTCCGCACGTGCATCCTCGCGTCCGTTGGTGACGTCACGACCGAGGCCCTCGTCGAAGCGGGCGTCGATGCGGATTTCGTTCCGTCACGACCGCGCATGGGGGTCATGTACCGGGAACTGGCCGGCCGGTGGTCGGAGCTCGTGACGTCGCGACGGTGACCTGCCGGTCAGGCGTCGCCGGCGGCATCCCTCGTCTCTGCATCCGTCCCCGTCATCGTGGTGTGGATGACCTCGAGGACCTCCTCCACACAGACGAAGCCGGCGAAGTGACCCTCCCCCTCCTGGACTCGCAACTCCGCATCGGGGACGCGGGAGGCGAGCCATTCACCCTGCGCCACGCTGACGATGCCGTCGTCGCTGCCGTGCCAGAAGCGGATCGGCACCGTGATGTCCCGGACGTCGAAACCCCACGGCTGTGTGAAGACCGCCATGTCCTCGGCGATTCCGTGTAGCCCGTTCTCGATGCCGTGCAGGATGCTGGCCGCGAACATGTCGCGAAAACCGGGGAGATCGAAGACAGGCCTGTCGCTTTCGGGACACACACGCTGGTAGGCACCGATCGCCCCGTAGACATATGGCTCGAGTGCCTTGGCGACGACGGTCAGGAAGACACCGAGCGGATAGCCGACGATCGGCACGATCCGGCCTCCCTCTCGCATGAGGCGGGGCAGGCCGGGCGGGACCTCAGGTCCGAGTATGGGCGCGAGGCCACCGAGGGACACCCCGATCGACACCCTGTGCGGGAGGTCGTGCGCGCAGGCGAGCACGTAGGGCCCGCCACCGGAGAGACCGACCACGGCGAACGTGTCCAGGCCGAGCGAATCGGCGAGATATTCGATGTCTGCAGGCCACGACCGGAGATCCCGCCCCCACCTGCGTGTGCTGCGTCCGAAGCCCGGCCGGTCGACCCCGATGATCCGAATGCCGCGCTCCACCGCCGTGGGGTGGGTGGCAGGGGGAAGCTGGGTGCGTGACCCGGGGGTGCCGTGGAACCAGAGGACCGGCAGCCCGTCCGGTGCGCCGAACTCGGCGTAGCCGAGATCACGGCCGTCAGGCAGGGAGACCACGTCGTCAACGCGGGGCTCGTGGGGGAGGGAAGGTTTTCCCATCGGTGGTCCCAATCCTCGGTCGTTCTTGGCTACCCAGTACAACGAAGGTACCTGCTCCGCCCACCCCGGCGAAAGCACAACGGCGGGCACGCGGGCGGGCCCCACGGTGGGGACGGCCGTGGGGCCCGCGAGGCCGTGCCAGGGCGGCACACCTTGTCCGTGACTTCTGTCACGCCGTGCGGGTGGGCTGGGGAACCTCCGCTCGTGCAGCTGACTGCGTGACTCCCGATCGGCCGTGAGGGCAAGGTTATGAGCCCTTCACCGCCTGGCCCTCCGGTGTCCGGGAATCACAGAGCATGTGGGCGAACCGCGCCATCGCGAGGGCGCGGGCGAGATCGCCGAGACGTTCGGCTGCCCGCGAGCAGATCTCGGCACTCAGCTCGAGCTCGTACCAGGCGTGCAGATCCGAGAACACGCCCAGGGCTGTCTCGGCCTCGGTCAGGGCGCGGGCGGGATCGTCCCTGTCGAGAAGGAGGAGCCCGGCCTGCAGGTGACAGAGGGCGGTCTCGCGTACGGCTCCGAACTCGCCCAGCGTGGCGCGGGCCGCGGTGAGCTGGGCCCACGCGGTGTCGAGCTCGCCTGCGAGCCGCGCCTCCTGGGCGAGCCTGCGATCGCAGTCTGCCGCCTCGATGCGCAGGCCAAGAGCGAGGAACGCGGCCTTCGCGGCTTCGAGTCGGCTCCGTGCCCCCTGACTGCTCCCTTGTGAGGAGGCGGCCCGCGCGCGTGCGAGGTCGAGCTGTGCGTCGAAGAGAGTGTCCACGTGGGAGCGGAAACCCTCCTCGCAGGTGTCGCGGGTGAAGAGGCGACGCAAGGCCGCATCGTGCAACTCGAAGAAGCCGACAGGCAGGTCGGGGAACGGGGCATCGACTGCGACGGCGACACTCGATGTCAGTGCGAGGAGTTGGGGATCACCGCAGACCTGCAGGGAAAGCGTGTCGAGAACCCCCGTGAGGCGATGGAGGTACGCGAGGGCGGATTCGACACTCGCGCATTCCGCGAAGGCATCGGAGATACAGCGACATAGCGCCCCGACCTCAGGTCCGACCGTGGCCAGGCCGTTCTGCGCCGACCCCAATCCCGCCACCTCGTGCACGCTGTCGAGGACACATGCGACGAGCCGGGCGGGATCGAGACCGACGGCTCCCGCATCAGTTACCGCTCGCGCGACGCGCGACGCGACGTTGGCGACCAGGGACGGCACCAAGTTCGGGTCGGACAGCACCCAGAGGTCCTGGCCGAGCTGTTCCGCTGCGTCGCGACTTCGGTCCGGGCCGCAGAAATACCAGGACGCATCACTGGTCTGGAACGAACGCATGACTCCCCCTCGGGTTCGGTACGGGCGGGGGAAGTCGGTCGGGGGGAAGACCCCTCACCCTAATCGGGGTGTGTGACACGCGCGTGTCCGGCAGGTCCGAGGAGCCGGGTGAGGTCGAAGGGCGGGGGCGCCTCGAGCTGTTCGTAGGTGCACGACTCGGGATCCCGGTCCGGTCTCCACCGCACGAATCGGGCCGTGTGTCGGAAGCGCATTCCCTGCATGTGCTCGTAGCGGACTTCCACCACGCGCTCGGGCCGCAACGGCACCCACGACAGATCTCTACCAGCCGACCACCGGCTCATCCCGCCGGGCATGCGGGTCCCGTCCCACTCCCCCATGTCTCCCCAGTGGCGCCACGGATGATCATCGCCTGCCGCAAGGGCCGCCGGGCGGATCTCGTCCTCGAGTTGCTCGCGGCGGGCTGCCGAGAAGCTCGACGCGATCCCCACGTGGTGGAGTGCTCCCGACCCGTCGTAGAGCCCGAGGAGGAGCGAGCCGACACCCCCCTGTTTGTGGGGCCGCCACCCGGCGACCACACAGTCCGCGGTGCGCACGTGCTTCACCTTCGTCCAGAGGCGCTTGTTCTCGGCGTACGCGCCTCCCGCATCCTTGGCGACCACGCCGTCGAGGCCGGCACCCTCGAGCTCGATGAACCAGCGCCGCGCGACCTCGGGGTCGCCGGTCACAGGGCTCACGTACACCTGCCCACCGCTCTGGACGGACTCCTCGAGCTTCCGCCTGCGGTCGGCGAAGGGCCGGCTCCTGAGGTCGGTCTCGCCGAGGGCGAGAAGGTCGAACGCGACGTAGGACACGGGGGTCTCCTCGGCGAGGCGGGCGACGCGTGAATCCGCCGGGTGGATGCGCTGCTGGAGAGCCTCGAAGTCGAGTCCATCGGGCGTGACGAGGACGAGCTCGCCGTCCACGACGCACCGTTCGGGCAGCGACGCCCGCAGGGGGTCGAGGATTTCGGGGAAATAGCGGGTCAGGGGGCGTTCGTTGCGGCTGCCGAGATGGACTTCGTCGCCGTCCCTGAAGACGATGCAGCGGAACCCGTCCCACTTCGGCTCGTAGACGAGACCCTCGCCCGCGGGTACCTCGTGCGTGGCCTTGGCCAGCATGGGCTGCACCGGGGGTCCGAAAGGCAGGTCCATCGGTAGCAGCGTACGCGGGGTTCCCCCCCGTGGTTCTTGCGCGCGACTCGCGCTATTGCGCGCGATTCGCGCTGCTGCGAGCCCAGTTCGCGCGCAAGATCGCGGTTCGCGCGCAAGTTGTCGGGGGATCAGTCAAGGACGCGGCGCCAGCTCCGCCCGTGCGGCTCGCCGGGCCAGCGTTGCAGGAGGGGTTGCCAGCCGAGCGCATGCAGGCGACCCTGCAACGCCCACTCGTCGGCTGCCGGCAGCACGCGCGACCCTGCAGCCTCTGCCTCGCGCACGACGAGCTCGACGGTGACGGCGAGAGCGGCGGCTTCCTCGTCTGTGGGGCGGCCACCCCGCACCACGCGAAAACCCGGCTGGGTGGCAGAGTCCGCGTCGGTGTGCTCGTCCGCGTCCGTCACAGCGGGATGTTCCCGTGCTTGCGCCGCGGCGTCTCGGCGCGCTTCGTGGCGAGCATGCGCAACGCCTCGTTCAGCCGCCTGCGCGTCTCCGAGGGACGGATCACCTCGTCGACGAGGCCGCGCTCGGCCGCCTTGTAGGGCGTGCAGTACTCGTCCGTGTACTCGACGATGAGCTCCTCGCGGCGCCGTTGCGGATCGGGTGCCGCTTCGATCTCGCGACGGTTGATGATGTTCACGGCGCCGCTCGCCCCCATGACCGCAAGTTCCGCCGTCGGCCACGCCATCGAGATGTCCGTGCCGATCGAACGCGCGTCGAGGACGACGTAGGCGCCGCCGTAGCTCTTGCGCACTATGACCTGGAGACGGGGCACTGTCGCCTCGCAATAGGCGAAGAGGAGCTTGGCGCCGTGGCGGATGATCCCGCGGTACTCCTGGTCCGTGCCGGGCAGGAAGCCGGGGACGTCGACGAACGTGACGAGGGGGATGTTGAACGCGTCACACGTGCGCACGAACCGGGCGCCCTTCTCCGAGGCGTCGATGTCGAGCGTTCCCGCTAGGTGCATCGGCTGGTTGCCGACGATCCCGACGGCTCTCCCGTCCATGCGGGCGAAACCCGTGACCAGGTTGGGGGCGAAGAGGGGTGCCACCTCGAAGAACTCGGCGTCGTCGACGACGTGGCGGATCAGCTCCTTGATGTCGTACGGCTGGTTCGAGGAGACGGGCAGGAACGAGTCGAGCTCGTCGACGAGGCGGAACGGGTCGTCGTCGGTCGGGACGACAGGTGACTCCTCGGCGTTGTTCTGGGGCAGGAAGGAGAGCAGGTAGCGCACGTCCTCGAGGCAGTGCTGCTCGTCGTCGGCGACGAACTGGGCAACGCCGGACTTGCTCGCATGTGTGAGGGCACCGCCGAGCTCCTCCTGCGTGACCTCCTCGCCCGTGACCGTCTTGATCACGTCCGGGCCTGTGATGAACATGTGCGACGTGCCCTTGACCATGAAGATGAAGTCGGTCATGGCCGGGGAGTAGACGGCACCTCCGGCACATGGGCCCATGATCACCGAGATCTGCGGGATCACCCCGGAGGACTGCACATTCCGATAGAAGATCTCGCCGTAGCTGGAGAGGCTCACGACCCCCTCCTGGATGCGGGCACCCCCGGAGTCGTTGAGACCCACGATCGGAGCGCCGACGGACGCCGCGATCTCCATCACCTTGCAGATCTTGTCGCTCATGACCTCGCCGAGGCTGCCGCCGAAGACGGTGAAGTCCTGGGCGAACACGAAGACCTTGCGGCCGTCGATGAGTCCCCATCCCGTGACCACGGCGTCACCGACCGGGAACTTCGTGTTCGCGTCGGTGCCCGTCCCCTGGTGGCGGGCGAGGGAGTCGATCTCGATGAAGGACCCCTCGTCGAGCAGGATCTCGATGCGCTCGCGCGCCGTGAGCTTGCCCCGCGCGTGCTGCTTGTCGACCGCCGTCTTGCTCGCGTGGTGCTCCGCCTCATAGCGGCGCTCTTCGAGATCGGCGGACTTGTCCGCGGGCGTGCCGAGACGCGGCTGTGGCGGGGCCTCAGCCCCGCCACCGGGTCCACTCCCGTGAGCCGTGTCGTTCTGTGTGTGGACAGGAGCCTCGCCGTTTGCTTCCGTCATGGGGGGCGAGGCTACCCGACGTGCCTCGGTATCAACCGATCGTGAAGCCGCCCGCGTCGAGCTGGCCGACGATGGCTCCCGGGTCCGATCCCCAGACGAAGGACCCGCCGGTCGCGAGCTGGATCGAGACCGGGCTGATCTCGACGTACTTCGGACCGCCGACCACGATCTGGATACCCGAGAGGGCGAACTCGTAGCCCTCGTCGGGGCTGTGGACGAGTCCGATCGTGAGGCCGCCCGCACCGTTCACCTTCACACCGCCGAAGCAGACGATGTCGAGGAGACACGTGAGCTTCACGTCGATGTCACCCGTGACGGGGTTGCCGTCCTGGGTCCCTGTGTAGGTGCCGCTGCCCGTGACCTCCTTGGATTCGAAGTCGAGGGCGCCGGCACGTGGTGCGACGGCGAGAAGAGCGGCTGCGATCAGGGCGACGAGCGCGCCACGGCGCAGAAGGCGGGTTCGTTTCATCTTGTCCTCCCAGTCTGATGATGAACCGTGACGACCGGTGCCGACGCCACGTGTACGGAGGAGTGTAAGCAGGCCGATCCCGACATGTAAATCCCACGCGAGGGGATTCGTGGACGTGCGGGATCGAGGTGGGACTGTCGGTGGGGGTGTCCTCACGCCTCGCGCTGGAACAGGGTGATCGCGTCGTAGTGCCTCTCGCGCATCGCGGCGTCGGTCACGCCCCGACCGGCCTCCGCCGCGAGCACGCGGATGCCGATCTTGCCTTCGGCCATGTTCCTGTGGACCTGCCACGCAGCCTCGTCGACCTCCTCGAGCGGGAAGCTGCGGGACATGATCGGGTGGACCATCCCCTTGCAGGCGAGGCGGTTCGCCTCCCATGCCTCCTTGTAGTTGGCGAAATGGGATCCGATGATCCGCTTCAGGTTCATCCAGAGGTAGCGATTGTCGTACTCGTGCATGAAGCCGCTCGTGGATGCGCACGTCACGATCGTGCCGCCACGCTTGGCCACGAACACCGACGCGCCGAAGGTCTGGCGGCCCGGGTGCTCGTAGACGATGTCGGGATCCTCGCCGTCCGTGAGCTCACGCACGGCCTTGCCGAGTGCGACCCACGCCTTGGTGTCCTGCTTCGTGCCGGCGTCGTCCCACACGGACGGAAGGTCGCGTCGGTTGACGACGCGTTCGCAGCCGAGGGCCTTCGCGAGGCCGACCCGCTTCTCCGAGCTCACGACCCCGACGGGGATGCCGCCGCCGTTGCGGACGTACTGGACGGCGAAGCCGCCCAGCCCGCCGGTCGCGCCCCAGATGAGGACCACGTCCCCTTGCTTCATGCGGGCACCGTTCGCGCCCACGAGCATCCGGTACGCGGTGCAGGAGACGAGGGGCATCGACGCCGCCTCCTCCCACGTGAGATGACGGGGCTTGGGCATGAGTTGGTTGGCCTTTACGAGGGCGACGTCGGCGAGGCCGCCGAAGTTCGTCTCGAAACCCCAGATCCCCTCCCCCGTGTCCATCATCGAGTCGTCGTGACCCTCGGGGCCCTCAAGCGTGACGTCGTTGCAGTGGACGACCACCCTGTCACCCGGCTTCCACTTCGTGACGCCGGGTCCGACCCGCAACACGACGGCGGCAGCGTCGGACCCCATGATGTGGTACGGGAGGTCGTGGCGGGCGGCGAGGGCACTGGCACGGCCTCGCCTCTCCAGGAAGTTGAACGTGGGAAGGGGCTCGAAGATCGACGTCCACACCGTGTTGAAGTTGATGGCGGATGCCATGACCGCGACGAGAGCCTCGTTCGGCCCCAGCTCGGGGAGGGGCACCTCGTCGATGTGGACGCTCTTGCGGGGGTCCTTCTCCTCGCTCGGGATCCCCTCGAACATGCCGATCTCGTCCTTGTGCACCGTGGCGGCACGCATCGACTCGGGCAGGGGCAGGGAGGCGAACGTCTCGTCCGAAGCGTCCGATTCGATCGCGTCGACGATGTCGCGAAGCTCACTCGCGATGCGGGGCGAGACGTCTTCGGTCATGAGAACCTCCCGGGCGCTTGAAACGTGGCCGTCCATCGTAGGAGAGCGGCCCCTGGAGTGCAGCACGCCTGGCGCCGCCTCCGAATGTCAGGACAGAAGGCGGTCGCGAAAGAGGGCGAGGACGCGGTCGAGCGCATCCCGGGTCGGGTGACCGGGCACGTCCTGCAGATCTTCTGTGAGGACGGAGTGGGCACCCTTCCGATTGCCGTACGGGTTCCCCGGCGACGAGTCGATCTCGACGGCGACGAAGTTGTCGCCGAGCTCCTCGCGCAGGCGCGCGAACCGCTCCGGGGGGACGGCCGGGTCATTCGTGAAGCGGAGCCCGAGCACGCACAGCTCGGGATCGGCCCCACACCGCGCGCGGACACGAGCCAGGTCCGGCGCGTCGAGCCCGAGGTCCCGCTTCGCCTTGCCCGACAGGGGGAGGGGGAGGGACGGCTGCGACAGGACAGGGGCGATCACCGCTTCGTCGACCATCATCGCGAGGGCGAATCCACCCGTGAGGCACATGCCGACCACGCCCACGCCCGGGCCGCCACAACGATCGTGCTCGTGCCGGGCGAGCGCCTTGAGCCACTCGACGACGGGACTCGTCCGCCCCGACGCGAGCAGAGTGAACTCCCGCGACACGCACGCCCACGACATCGTCTGGAGGATGTAGCCGGCGGACGGAGCCTTCCCCACACGGCCGAAGAGGTGCGGTACTACGGCCGTCGCCCCGACATCGACCACGCGCCGGGCGAAATCCGCGACGCGTGGCGTGATGCCGGGCACCTCGCTCACGACGAGCACCGCCGGCCCCTCCCCCTTGCGCAAGACCGTCCGCGTCTTCCCGCCCTCGCCGTCGGGATACGTGAACGAATCGCGGGCGAAGTCCGCCAGCGTGTCTTCCTCCTGAGACTCCGAGCGCCCCACGGGTCCCCCTCTCTGCTTCCACCGTGTGGGCAAGGAGCCTATTCGAGACACGCCGACGCACAAGGGGGCCCCCTTCGTCGCAGAGCCGGTAACGTGCCGGGATGCGAGTCGTGTTGCAGCGCGTGCGGCGGGCCGCCGTCTCCGTCGGCGGCGAGGTCGTGGGGAGCATCGGCACCGGCCTCGTCGCCTTGGTCGGCGTCGCGGGCGGTGACGTCACCACCGACGCGGCTGCTCTCGCCACGAAGACGGCCGACATGCGCCTCTTCCCGAATCCTGGTGCACCCGACGACAGACCTATGGACGTCCCGCTCGCAGCAGTGCAGGGCGCGGTCCTCGCCGTGAGCCAGTTCACCCTCTGCGCCGACACCTCGCGGGGCCGCCGCCCGAGCTTCACGCGAGCCGCGTCTCCGGACGCAGCACGTCCGATCTTCGACGCCTACTGCGCGACGCTGCAGGACCGCGACATCCGGGTGGAGACCGGGGTGTTCGGTGCGCACATGGAGGTCGACATCCTCAACGACGGACCGGTGACGATCGTTCTCGACTCGGAGGTGCATCGCGGATAGGCGCCCGTGAGGCCGTCACGAACCTCACCACGAGCACGACGGATGAGAGGTAGGCCGTGACGGTGAGGACGGCCAGAAGGAGGAACCAGAGGACGGCAGCCGCAGGCGCGTCTTCGACAAGGGCGACTCCCGCCCAGATCCCCAAACCTGCCACGGCCGCGGCCACGATCATGCCGATCGTCCCCGACAGCATCTGTGCCTTCTCCTGTCGCACATCCATCCCCGAGTTCGGTCCCGAGCCACACGGGACATTGGGGATCGACTACCCCCGAGTGCCCAGCCCGTGGACGGGCAGAACACCAGCGTCGGTTTTGTCCATTTTATCCGACCAACAGTATTGACAGGGGAGGCCCCCTCATGTCAACGACCCTCCGCCCGTCTCACAGAGAGCTCTGCAAGATGTCGGTGATGAAGGCAGCCGTCACCTCGGCGAGGCGGATCGTGATCTCCTCGTCGTCGGCCATGTGGGACATACCGGCGAGAGGTAGGACCGAATGCGCGATGCCGGCCCGCAAGAGCGCGTCGCTCAACCTGAGTGTGTGCCGCACGAAGACGTTGTCGTCCGCCGTCCCGTGCACGAGCAGGAGCGGCCTGTCCACCCCCGCGGCCATATCGTCGAGGAGGCTCGAACGCCGATAGGCGTCGGGGTACTCCTCGGGCAGCCCGAGGTATCGCTCCGTGTAGTGCGTGTCGTAGTCGCGCCAGTCCGTGACCGGCGCCCCCGCCACCGCGCCGCGGAACAGGTCGGGCCGACGCAGGACGCACAGCGCCGCCATGTAGCCACCGAAGGACCAGCCGCGCACCACCACCCGGTCCGGATCGAGCTCGGGGAACATGGCACAGACCGCCTCGAGGCCGTCCGTCTGGTCCTCGAGGGTCACCCCGGCCAGGTCCCCACGCAGGGCCCGTTCCCAATCACGCCCTCGCGCCGGTGTCCCCCGCCCATCGATCGTGACCACCGCGACGGAGGCGTACTCGGCGAACCAGCGGGCGAGGACGAGGTCGTCCCGCGACGCGAGCACCCGCTGCACATGTGGCCCCGCATACACGTCGAGGAGGACGGGCACGGATGCGGTCTCCCCGGTGGCCGACGACGGGATCACTACGGAGGCACGCAGCTCTCTGTGGCCGACCGTGACGATCCGGGCGTCGGGCTCGAACGCCGGTTCCTCAGCGACACTCCTGATGGTTCGCCATGCCTCGGATCCCCGCCGCCACCGCACCGAAGGGCTCGCTGTCAGGGACGTGAACGTGACGACGTCGGTGTCCGGGCTGCCCGCCCACGTCGCCAAGCCGGGCCGTGACTCGACCCACTCGACCGAGCCGTCCCGCAGCGAGACACGGGCGACCCCCTCCTCGGTGGGCTCCGCCGCCGCGATGACGACGGCCGTGTCGTTCGTGACTGCGACCACGCGCCGGAGACCCAGGTCCGGGCCCGTCATGTCCCGCCGCATCCCGGCGCGGTCGACGAGTTGGAGTACGGGATGTCCCGCGGTCTCGCTCACCCAGGCGAGTGCCGTGCCGTCCGGAAGCCAGCGGAGCGGTCCGGCAGGCAGGTTGAGCCATGCGGAATCCCGCTCCTCGAGGAGAACCGACGTCGTCCCGCTCACGGTGTCGACGGTCAGGACACGCTCACACTGCTGGCGGCGATCCTGGACGAGGAGTGTGAGCGGGGCCGCCGCCGGCCACACGACCTTCGCGAGGTAGGGGAACTCCTCACGGTCCCACACGACGTCCACACGTTCACCGGAGTCGACCGAGAACACGGCGAGTGACACGTCGGCGTTGGGTTTGCCGGGACGCGGGTACGGCCACGCCCGGGGCACTCCCCCCGGATTCGCGATGTCGGTCAGCCACCACGTCTCTACGTCACTCGTATCCACGCGGGCACAGGCGATGGCCGTCCCGTCCGGAGACCACCAGTAGCCGTCGAGCCGCCCCATCTCCTCGCGGGCGATGTACTCGGCGACACCCCACGATACGTCCGCAGTCTGAGGCAATGTGAGACGTCGCGGCGGGGAATCGCCGTCCCCGACGAAGAGGTCGCCCGTATGGACGAACGCGACACGGTCACCGGCCGGGTTCGGTTTCACATCGGTCGCACCCTCGGGCAGGTCGGGTGCGAACACGACGTTGCCGTCGAGCGAGAGGACGAAGAGGCGGCCCGCGAGTGGCACGGAGACGAGCATGTCGTCGGCGCAGAGCCCGAAGCCCGTTATCCCCGTTGTGCGCAGGCGAAGGCGTTCTCGCCTCTCCCGCTCCTCTGGCGTGGCCACGACGGGATCCTGCAGGAGATCCGCCGCCGACGCGAGACAGCATTCCTCGCCGGTTTCGGGATCGACGGCCCAAAGACGGCCTTCGGGGTCTCGCGCCCCGGATCGCACGAAGAGGAGCGTGCCGTCACCCGCGACCTGTGTCGCCGTGGGACGACCCAGGCTGTAGCGGCGTGTGCGGGCGAGTTGGAGAAGGAACTCGCGGCCCTCCACCGGGACGGCGTACCGACTGTCGTTCATGGGGTGCCGAGGATATTCGGAACGTCCCACCCCCAGCGCACCCACGAGTTGGGCTCGCCACCTCGGCCGTCGGCCCGTCAGCCGGTCCCCGGGGGAAAGGCATGCACACCCAGTTGCTCGAGACGTGACCAGAGCTTGGCGAGCGTGGCCGCCTCGTCACGGTGGAACTCGCTGCCCCGCACTTGGTGGAAGCGCCAGCCGAGACGCTCGAGGACCTCCCGCCGTCTGCGGTCCTCCGTCCAGCCCACCGATCCACGCGACGGGCCCGCGACCTCCACGGCGAGCCGGCCACGCTGACCTTCGACCACGAGATCGAGACAGAGGCGTCCGACCTGATGGTGTGACCTCACGCAGTAGCCCCGTGCCGTGATCGTCTGTGCGAGCCTGCGCTCGAGGTCCGTCGCGTGCGCGATGTCCGTTACGTCGTCCTGCAGGGTGTGGCCCCCGTCCGCGAAGAACCGCACGAGTTGCCCCCGCACGTCGTGGGGATGGAGCTGGTCGCCGGAAACCGAGTGGAACAGCCAGACCTGGTCACGGGCGCGACTCGCCGCCACGTTCACGCTCTGGCGGTCCATGTCCTCGATGAAGGGCCGGTTCGTGAGTCCGTCGTCGTCGCGGGCGACAACCATGGATATGAAGATGACGTCGCGTTGATCCCCCTGGAACTGATACGGGTCGCCGCAGCGGAGACGGCGCCTGTTCATCTCGGCTTCACCGAGCCGCGCGATGAGCGCCTCCTCGATGGTGTGGGCCTGCTCATCGCCGAGAAGCGACACGACCCCCATCGTGCGCCCCTCGTACGCCGGGTCGGAACAGAGCGTCGCGATCAGCTCCACGATCTCGGCTGCCTCCGTCGGGTTTCTGTTGGAGCCGGTGAGGCGGAACCCGTCAGGTACGAACCTCGACACGATCGGCACCCAGTCCGGGTCCGAGTTCCGCTCCCGCAACGCCAGGATGCGGCCGTCGTATGCGAGGTCGTTCGCGAACGAGATGATCTCGGGCAGGCACCGGAAGTGCTCACGGAGCACGATCGCGCCCCGGCACGATCGCTTCGCGACGTCGTAGAGGCTGGCATGCGGCTCGAGGAGGGACGCGTGAGGCAGGTCGGGGACGAGGCGGCGGATCTCGTTCTGAATTGCCCCATCGTCGACCACGACGGTCTGAGGCGACATCTGCATGTCGTCTCCGACGACAACCACCTTCTTGCCCAGGCTCAACGCCGCCATGCTGAAGAGGTCGCATTGGCTCGACTCGTCGACGATCACGACGTCGAACGCCTCAGCAGCAGGATCGAACACGTCGACCAGCCTGTACATCGGCATGATCCAGGCGGGAATGGCCTCGACTGCGTCACGCATGGCCGCCTCGGCTTCCGCCCGCCACGCCGAGAGGGTGGGGCCCTCGGCAGCACGCGCGCGCTGCAGGGCTTGGACCCACCCTGCCAGGGACCGGGAACGGATCTCGGTCATCCCCTCGGACACGTGCAACCAGGCCGACGTCTCGACGAGCGCGCGCGTGCAGGAGAGGACACCCGCCCGGCTGTCCTCGAAGCGGGCCTCGAGTTGGACGGGGTCGTCCGCTTCGACGAGCCGTCTCAACCACGTGTCCGCCTGCCGCCACTGCCACAGCCCGTCGAGGTCGGACGGATCGCCACAGGTGGCGTGGTCTCCCCGGTCGGCTGCTATGCGGGCCGCCCACACGGGCGCGGTCTCCGACAGGCGCCGCCCCAGCTCGTCGGCCTCGAAGATGCGCATGCGCAGCCCGCTGAGGCGGACCACCTCCGCATGCGTGAGCTCCCACGCCTCCGCGTCCCGCCCCGAGAGCGCGCGTGCGAGCGCGGCGAACAGGGGTGAGGATTCCTCGTAGGAACCCTCGGTGCGCAGAACGTCGGCCAGAGCTTCGAGCTCCGCGGACACGAGGTTGCACTCGCGGCGGGCAAACGCCGCATCAAGGGCGGCTCCGACCCGCTCGATCTCGGCAGTCCCGCAACGGTCGGGAACGACGACACCGAGACGCACGAGCCGATCCCGCAGGTCTGGCCAGCCGCTCCTCTCCCAGTCGAGCACCTCGGCGAGTTGGGCAATGCACTCCCCGACACTCTGTTCGGGGAACTCGACATGATCTCCGATCTGGGGTCCACCTACTCTGCGCACATCGTGATTCCAGCGGTTGCGCAACTCGTAGCGTCGGTGCGCGAGGCGCAGAGCGCCGAGGAGCAGGTCATAGTCCGCGACGCTGTGCGGCTGCCTGCCGTCCACGCTGCAGCACTCCCGCACCTCCCGTAACTCCCGACTCATGAGGATCTGGAATCGCTTCGGCTCCTCCTCACGCCGTCGCAGCTCCTGGAGATGGGCACCGAGCTGGGGGTTCGGTACGTGTGTTCCTCCGGGCAGGGTTATCTGGCGCTCGGCGAGCATGGTGCGAAGGTGCACGATCTCGGCGATGGACTCGCGGATCGAAGCGACGAAGGCGTCCCAGCCCGAGATCAGTTCCGGGACGGAGGCGACTTCGCGGCCGATCACGTCGAGCCAGGCCACTCCCACGCCGGCGAGGCGGTCCCGCGCCCGGCTCACCCCCGCCGCGAGGTCACGGAGCGAATCGGCAGAGGTCCCGTCGACGGCATCCCACGTCGTGACCAGACCATTCGCCGCCGCCAGTCGCTGCTCGAGCATCGCGAGGAGCCCGACCTTGCGCCCGAATGTCGGCCCGTCCGGGATGCTCCCCCAGTCGGGCAGGTGGCGGATCCCCTCGAGACGGTCCTCGGGGTCGACGGCCGCGCAGAGCTCGAAGTAACGCACGATCTCTCCGCGCGTGAGTGGGCATGCCTCGTCGGGGGAGAGTGCGTCGGGAATGAGGCCGAACCGATCCTCGTACATGGCGAGCCACTGCGCGGTCTCGGCGGGACTCATGTCGCGATCGCCCAGGATGTACACGAGGGCCTCACGCCGATCCACGGCCTCGAGGCGTCTTCTCATCTCGTCCGTGTCGCGCAGGTGTCCATCGAGCTCACCTTCGAGGGCGACGATCCGGGCACGCGCCCCGGCCGTGTCGAACGCGGCCACGTTGTCCTGGATCGATTCGACCGATCTCTCGATCTGTTCGAGCGCCTGCGTGGACGACCCGAGAACGGACACGCACAGGGGCCGGATCTCCTCGGGCACCATGTCCCGCAGGATCTCGAGCGGCTGCTGCTTGAAGGACGTGATGAGCACGCGCTTGCCGTGTGCGAGGAGATGCGAGGTGAGGTTCGCGATCGTGTGTGTCTTGCCAGTGCCGGGCGGTCCCTGCACGGTGACCATGTCGTTGTCGCCGAGTCGACGGGCGATCTCGTCCTGCTCCGCGTTCGAGGGCAGGGGCAGGAGGAGCCGGGACGCGATCTCGGCCCATTCCGTGGAGGCTTCCTCGGTCCCGTCGGCTGTCTCGATGAGGACCGCGCGGAGGGGCGGCGGTACGGGGTGGCCGTCCACGATGAGCTCGCGCATGCGCTCGAAGAAGCGCGTGTACTGCGGGACTCGCCTGCGCACGAAGAGGAGGGAGCGCGTGGTGACGACAGGGGTCTCACTCGGAATCGCAGGATCCCCGACGGTGATCTCCCCTCCATCCGCGAGGGCAGCGAGGAGGTCCCTGTGGTACGGCTCCATCTGCTCGCTGTCCCACACGTCCGGCGCGTGTTCCCTGAACCGGTCCCGGAGACGGTTGAGGCGTGCGGCAACCTCGGCCGAGGAGCACTCCGGCAGGCCGCGCAGGAAGTCGACATCGAGCACGGATGCGCCGTCGGCGGAGACGTCGATCTCGCCGCTGTCCGCGTTGAACGACAGTGAACAGGGTGTGAGCACGGTGGGGGAGCGGATCGCCTCGCTGCCCACCTTCCACGTGAGGAAACCGTGGCCCCAGAGCAACTCGAACTCCGAGTCCTGGCGCAGGAGCCGGAGGTGGAGATCGAAGAGATCCTGGTACAGGCTGCGAGCCGTGTTGGCGTGTTTGGCACGTTCGGCCCACGGATCCCACTCGTCCGCGAGCCAGATGCGCAGCCGCGCCTCGAGATCGTCGACGTCGGTCACGTCGAGACCGAACTTGGCGACCCAACCCTCGACAAAGGCAGGGCGGACGGCGGGATCGCCGAAATGCCGGTCGAGGACTGCGTCGAGCTTCGCGGGCGGGTTGGGCGGAACCGGAATCGGCACCGTGTTCACGCTGAGCCACGGTCCATGCGGCTCCGGGCGGAGGCGGCATGCAGAGTGGGCAGGGAAGTCCGACTCCCACCACCGCCGATCGTCATGGTGGGCCACGTCGCGCACGGGTACATCCCGCAACGCGTGCTGGCCGCGCAGGTAGTCGAAGAACCGCACAGCGCGGTCCCGCAGATCTGCGGGTGTCTGTGGAAGATCCTGCGCCCTGAACTGGGCCTTGAAGCTCTCCACCAGAGCCCCCCTGGCCTTCTCGTCGATCCATCGACCTCGGTGTCGGCAGGGGAACAGGGTGGAACGCAGTCAGGCCCCACCCGAGAGGCCTCCCGTCCCGGCCTCGTTCACACGAGGTCGTCAGCCCGATTCCCCAGTCGGAACCAGGTTCGGCATCGGGGCAGGCAACTCCTGCGGGAACCCGTTCCGATCCGGTCAGTCCGCGACAAGCCGCTCCCGCGCCCACGCGTAGTCGGGCTTGCCCATCTGATTGCGCCGGATCGCGGGGGACGAGACCCATCGTTTCGGGATCTTGTAGCCGGCCAGTTGCGTGCGGAGATGCGCCTCGAGAACGTCCCAGCCGACTTCGCGACCGTCTCGGACGGCCACGACCGCACCCACGGCCTCACCCCAACGCGGGTGCGTGAATCCGGCAACGAGCGCGTCCTCTACGGCAGGGTGAGACTTGAGGACCTGTTCGACCTCCTCCGGATACACCTTCTCCCCGCCCGTGTTGATACAGAAGCTCCCCCTTCCCAGGAGGAGGATCTCGCCGTCTGCAGTCCGCACAGCCTGGTCGCCCGGGATGGAACAGCGCACACCGTCCACGACCGGGAAGGTGGCCTCGGTCTTGACGGGGTCCTTGTAGTAGCCGAGCGGCACGCGTCCTCTCTGGGCAAGCCAGCCGACCTCCCCCACGTCTGCCCGCCTGTACGGCACGTCGAGTGAGAGGACGTCGGCCGTCGGCTCGAGCGCGAACCGCTGCGCACCGGCCGTGTCGGGTGGCCGATCGCACGTGGACTCGTTCATGGCCGTGGCGCCCGACTCCGACGAGCCGACCGTGTCGAGGATGCGCAGGCGCGGGATCCGGTCGAGAAGGGCCGCTTTGCGTGCCGGAGACGCGATCGCGCCGCTGCTCATCACGAACCGCAGGGACGACACGTCGTAGTCGCCGCGTTCGAGCTCGTCGACGAGGGGCCCCAGGAACGCGTCTCCGATCAACTGGAGGTATACGACACGCTCTGCCTCGACGGTCGACCAGATGCCCGCAGGGTCGAGGTGGTCCGGGGAGGGAGGCAGGACGAGTGTGCCCCCCTGCAGGAGGATCACGAATGCCGCCCAGTGGCCGCCGCCGTGCATGAACGGGGACGACGCGATCCCGGGCAGAGGACGACTCCCGACCGCCCGCGCGACTGCATCCGCGGGCGTGCGGAAGCCGCGGAGCGCCCCGCCGAGGGCCGCGAAGTACCAGTCCTCCTGCCGCCACACGGCGCCCTTGGGCCATCCCGTCGTACCACCCGTGTAGAGGATGTACCTGTCGTCACCCGTCGCCTCGGGCAGGGAGACCGCCGGGGCGGGGGCGTCGAGCAGGTCCGCGAGGGCAACGGAGCCGTCGAGGGGGGGTGCCGGCGAGCCGTCGTCGACGTGGAAGAGGGCGGGTGCGGCGCCGCACATCTCGATCGCGTCGGCGAGCTCGGACCCGAAACGCGTCTGGTAGACCACCGCACGCAGATCGGCGTTCTCGATGACGTACGCGAGCTCGGCTGCCGTGTACCGGTAGTTGACGTTGACCGGCACGAGGCGTGCGCGGAAACAGGCTGCCATCGTCTCGATGTACTCGGGGCAGTTGCCGCAGAGGAGGCCGACGTGGTCCTGCACGGACCCGATGCGCGCGTCCAGAGTCGCGATGTGAGCCGTGTCCCCCCGACACGCGAGCCCCGCCGCCACGAGCCCGGCGGCGAGACGCGACGTCCGTGCGTCGAGCTCACGCCACGTCGTGCGCGTCTCCGGTGTGACGATCGCGAGCCGGTCGGGCAGCCCACGCGCGATCCCGGTGACGAGATCCGAGATGCAGAACTCCATGGCAGCGGAGCGTACGACACCTCGCACGCGTGCGCACGAACGCTTGATTTCCGGCCGGTGCTGCCGATCATGTCCCAGGGAGGAAGGCCCGGGGTGAAACGATGCGAGACAGAGCTTGGCGCGACGCGCCATCAGACAGGGAACGCTGTCCGGCCGAGACGGACCTCACGCTCGCGGCCATGGCGGGGTTCGTGGTCGGGTTCCTGATCATCGTCGGCCTCGCCCTGTGGGCGACTCGACCCGTGCCTGCCCCGACGCGTTCGGACGGGCTCCTCTCGGCCGTGCCGGGACGTGCGACGTTCGAGGTCGCGGCGCTCGATGCGCTGGTTGCACTCTCCAGGACGCGCCCCGCCGGCGAACCGACCGCGACGACGATCGGCTCGTGGGGCGGTGACTACCTCGAGGAGGGGGTCGCCACGGCTCGTGAGACGTTGGCGTTCCACGCAGCCCCGGTCGAGGTGCAGGAGGTCCGGGACCACCTCGTGCAGGCCCTCGACAGTTACATGGTCGCAGTGGCTGCCGCCCGGTCCTGCGTCACGGAGCAGACGGCCGCGTGTCGGCCCCAGCTCGGCGACCTGCGCGACGTGGCGGCAGAGGTGGACCGCCTCGCAGGCGACCTCCGCCTCTTCCTCTTCGGCTGATCCGGCTGTTCAGATCGCGTCGGGGCCGACCTCGCCCGTCCGGATCCGGCTCACGTAGTCGAGGTCCGCCACCCAGAGCTTGCCGTCGCCGATGGAACCGGTGCGTGCGGCATCCGCGATGGCGCGGACGACCGTGTCCACGTCCGTCGTGTCGACGACCACCTCGATGCGCAGCTTCGGGACGAAATCGACCTGGTACTCGGTGCCCCTGTAGACCTCCGTGTGGCCACGCTGGCGCCCGAAGCCACGCACCTCCGTGATGGTGAGACCGGTGACGCCGACTTCCTGCAGCGCGTCCTTCACATCCGCGAGCTTGTGCGGCTTCACGATTGCGGTGATCAGCTTCATCGGTCAATCCTCTCCCTCTCGGACGTGCAGCCACACGCCCGTCGCAACACCGTGGTCGTTCACTCGTCCACACTCCTCGTGACCCCGCCGGATTCCCCGGCGTCACCTCGCCCGGATGCCGTTGCTGCCTCGGCGACGATACCCGCCAGACCTGTGACCTGACCTGCCTCCGCCTCGTCGAAGATGTAGCCGGATTCGGAGTGCTGGCTCAGGTCGAGCCCGACGACCTCGTCGTCCTCCTCGACCCGCAGACCGACCGTCCAGTCGGCGATCTTGGCGATCACGAAGCTCACGATCAGGGAGTAGACGATGACGATGCCCGCGCCCGCCGCCTGTCGGCCGAGTTGTTCGAGGCTCCCCCCCACGCCGTCGTTGAGCACAGGGAGGACGAGCAGACCGGTGAGCAGCGCCCCGAGCAGGCCACCGACGAAGTGCACACCGACCACGTCCAGCGAGTCGTCGTACTTGAAACGGGTCTTGAGCTGGATCGCGAGGTAGCAGACGACGCCTGCACCGAGGCCGATGATGACGGCACCGCGGATGCCGACGAAACCCGCTGCCGGCGTGATCGCGACGAGACCCGCCACGGCACCGGTCGCCGCCCCCAAAGTCGTGGGGCGGCCGTCTCTGACCCACTCGGTGAAGGTCCAGGCGAGAACGGCGACACCTGTCGCCACCTGCGTCGTGATGAACGCGTTGAGGGCGACACCGTTGGCACCGAGCGCGGACCCGGCGTTGAAGCCGAACCAGCCGAACCAGAGGATGCCCGCGCCGAGCGCGGTCAGGACGATGCTGTGGGGTGGCATGCCGCGCTGGGGCCAACCCTTCCGCGGCCCGAGGACTATCGCCATCACGAGGGCGGCGATGCCGGCGTTGATGTGGACGACGGTGCCCCCGGCGAAGTCGAGTGCGCCGATCTGCTCGCCGATGAAGCCGCCCCCCCACACCCAGTGGGCCACGACGGGATAGACGAAGATCGACCACAGGGCGGTGAAGAGCATGAAGCCCGAGAACTTGATGCGCTCGGCGAAGGCGCCGATGATCAGGGCCGGAGTGATGATGGCGAACATCATCTGGTAGATGAACGAGACGCCGACGTGCTCGGCAACGCTCGCGGGTGTGAGGACGTCGAGGCCGCGGGCGAAGTAGTACGTGGACGGGTTGCCGAAGAGCTTCCAATCTCCCGGACCGATCGGATCACCGAACGCGATCGTGTAACCGACGACCACCCAGATCAGGGTGACGAGGCCCATGCACATGAAGACGTGCATGATGATCGAGAGCACGTTCTTCTGACGCACGAGCCCCCCGTAGAACATGGCGAGTCCGGGCGACATGAAGAGCACGAGCGCGCTCGACACGAGCATCCAGGCGAGATCTCCGGTATCCATTCCAATCCTCCGCCGTGCTGTCCGGGCGACGGGCGCCCGAGGTGGCCGCAGGCAGGATATGAGGAACGGATGCATTCGCGCCACAACCGATGCGTGTGGAGACGCGCGCGCCGGCGGGATGGGTACACGGCGGGGGCTCTCCCTAGACTCGGATCGCAGGAGGTTTCCCATCATGTCCAAGACCGTCATCGTCAGCGGCGCGCGCACACCGATCGGCAAGATGCAGGGTGCCCTCGCCGGATTCTCCGCTTCAGACCTGGGCGGCATCGCCATCAAGGCGGCTCTCGAACGCGCCGGCCTGGACGGCGAACAGGTGGACTACGTGATCCTCGGCCAGGTGCTCCAGGCAGGCCAGGGCCAGAACCCGGCCCGCCCCGCTGCCGTCGGAGGCGGCATCCCGATGACCGTCCCCTCGATCACCGTCAACAAGGTCTGCCTCTCGGGCATCAACGCTCTCGCCCTGGCCGACCAGCTGATCCGTCTCGGAGAGTGTGACGTGGTCGTCGCCGGCGGCATGGAGTCGATGACGAACGCCCCGTATCTCCTCAAGAAGGCACGTGCCGGCTACCGGTACGGGAACGACACGATCTACGACTCCCTGGCCGACGACGGCCTCTACTGCACGTTCGACCAGAAGGCGATGGGACACGCCACGGACGAGTACAACTCGGACTGGTCGTTCGGCCGCGCCGAACAGGACGAGTTCTCCGCTCGCAGCCACGAGCTCGCTGCCGCCGCCCAGAAGAACGGGGCCTTCGAGGACGAGATCGTCCCCGTGGAGGTGCCCCAGCGCAAGGGTGATCCCGTGATCTTCGACACGGACGAGGGCGTGCGTCCGGGAACCACGGCCGAGACCCTCGGCAAGCTCCCGCCTGCGTTCATCCGGGACGGCGGCACGATAACGGCCGGGAACGCCTCGCAGATCTCCGATGGGGCATGTGCCCTGGTGCTCGTGAGCGAAGACAAGGCGAAGGAGCTCGGCCTCCCAATCCTGGGCGAGATCGTGGCGCACGGCCAGATCGCGGGCGCAGGACCCGCGCTGCACTCGATGCCGGCCGCGGCGATCACGAAGGCTCTCGAGAAGGCCGGCCTGTCGATCGACGACATCGACCTCTTCGAGGTGAACGAAGCGTTCGCCGCCGTCTCGCTCGCCGCGCTCGAGGAGCTCGGCGTGCCCGCCGAGAAGCTCAACGTCAACGGCGGCGCTGTGGCGCTCGGCCACCCCATCGGCATGAGCGGCGCCCGCATCGTCCTCCACGGCCTCTTCGAACAGCGCCGCCGCGGCGGGGGGCTCGTCGCCGCCGGCATCTGCGGCGGGGGTGGCCAGGGTGACGCCCTGATCGTTCGCGCCCTCCCCTGAGGCCTCGGCCGAGAGGGTGGGCCCTCCCCCCTTCTTGCGCGCGAAACGCGTTGTTGCGCGCGAAGCGCACTTGAGCGAGCGTGATTCGCGCGCAAGTTCGCGGTTCGCGCGCAAGTTCGAGGCGGTTCAGAGGGAGTGACGCCCGGCGAGGGCGCGTCCGAGCGTGACCTCATCTGCGTATTCGAGGTCGCCGCCGACCGGCAGACCCGACGCGATGCGGCTCACGGCGAGATCGCTGCGGTCGAGGGTCTGGAGCTCCCGGAGGAGGTAGGCGGCGGTCGCCTCGCCGTCGACGGTCGGGTTCGTGCAGAGGATGACCTCCTGCACCTCGTACGTGCCGTTGGGCTCGACGGCGGTCACGCGCTCCATCAACTCACGCACGCGGAGACGCTCGGGTGTGATCCCGTCGAGTGGGCTGAGTGCTCCGCCGAGGACGTGGTAGAGACCGTTGAACTCGTGTGTGCGTTCGAGCGCGACGACGTCGCGCGCCTCCTCGACCACGCAGATGGCAGAAGGGTCCCGCTTCGGGTTCGCACAGATGCGGCAGAGCTCACCCGCGGCCACGTTGTGGCAGCGCGTGCAGAAACCCACCTTCTCGAGGGCGAGGAGCGCGTGCGCGAAGCGCTCGATGTCGACCCGCTCCACACCGAGGAGGTGGAACACGAGCCGCTGCGCCGACTTCGGTCCGATGCCGGGTAGGCGGCCGAACTCGTCGATCAGATCCTGAACCGGGCCCTCGTACACTTCCGACCTCCGGTCCGTATCAGGAGCCCATGAGGCCACCGAGATCCAGCCCGAGGCCGGCACCGAGCCCGCCGAGATCGAGGCCGCCCGTGATCGAGCCCATGCGCTCCTCAGCCGTCTGCTTGGCAAGGCGCAGAGCCTCGTTCACACCGGCGACGATCAGGTCCTGGAGCATGTCGACGTCGTCGGGGTCGACCGCGTCGGGATCGATCTCGACGGCCACGACCTCCTGGTTGCAGGTCACTACGACCTTGACGATGCCACCCCCCACGGTCGCCTCGACCGTCTCGTCGCCGAGGGCCTCCTGCGTCGCCTGCATGTCGGCCTGCATCTGCTGCACCTGGGCGAGCATGTCACCCATGTCGGGCATGCCGCCCTTGGCCTTGGGTTGCATCGCCCCGCCCGCGGCCGTGCGTCGCTGTGTGCTGCCTCGCGGCTTGGGTTTCCTCGGCTTGGACTTGGCCATGTCCCGAGGATAGCCACCGGTGCCGAAACGCCCCCGGCCACCTAGTTGTCGAGAGGGCGTTCCTCGACCACCTCGGCACCGAGCTCGGCCGTGACCAGATCGATCACGTCGTGGCCGGTCTGACCGCCGGGTGTGGAGTCCTCGACGGCGCTGAAGGTGTCCGCCACGCCGGTGTCGGTGGCTGCCGGCGGACTCGTCGACTCACCGTCGCCGCCCGGGCCCGGCACCACCCCCGCGACCGTGCCCTCGATCGTCAGAGGTGCGCCGACGACCTCCCGCGTCGCGTCCGTGAAGAGCTCGCGGGCCACGTCCTTCGTCGCCTGCTCCCTGTTGAAGGAATGCGCGAACCTGATCGTCACCTTGTCGCCCTCGAAACCGACAGGCACGCTGTCCACGAAGAACGCACCGACACGCCGGTTGCGACTCTTGAGCGTGGACACGACGACCCCCCACAGCGCCTCGACATCGCCGAGCCCTACGGGAGTGGCACCTGTCTGCGCTTCCTCCGTCTGCACTTCGACCCGGGGGACGACCGTGTCGACCTCCTGTTGCACAGGCTCGTGGCTCTCCCGAGTCTCGGACTCCGGGCTCTCCCGCGGCTCGGAGTCCGGGCTCTCCGGCTCACTCGCGGCCTGTTCCCGCGCAGGCGCACGCGCGGCCGGAACGGCGTTGCGTTCGAGCGCCTCGACCCGCACAGCGAGGGCATCGGGGGTCGCGTCCGCTTCGGGTACGCAGATGGTGACGAGGGTCGACTCGAGCTCGATGCGTGTGTCGAGCGCCTGGGGCATCCGCGAGAGCGACTGGCCCATGAGCGAGAGGGCACGCGTGGCCCGCGCGGGTGCCCACATCCCGGCCTGCGTGGACATGCGCGCCCGATCCTCTGCGCCCGCATCGACGAGGTCGGTCGCCTCCGGTGCCACGCAACACAGGAACACGCCTCGCAGCCAGCCCGCGAACTCCCGCGCGAGGACTCGCGGGTCGATGCCGCGAGCGAGGATCTCGTGCAGGCGGGTTACGGCTGCACCCGGATCCGCGTCGACGAGGGCATCCGCCAGGGACGCGAGGTCCTCGGTGTCGAGACCGCCGAACAGGCGCTGCACATCGCCGAGGGCGACACCCCCGTCGCAGAGCGCATGCGCCTGCTCGAGCAGCCCGAGCGCGTCTCTCACGCTGCCCCGTGCCCTGCGGGCAATGGCCTCGATCGCAGGCGCCTCCACCTCCATCCCCTCCGACACCGCCACAGCCTGCAACCGCGCCGAGAGGTCCGGCACCGAGATCGGACGGAAGTCGAAGCGCTGGCAGCGTGAGAGGATCGTCGGGATCATGCGGTCTGCGTCCGTCGTGGCAAGGACGAAGACGACATTCTCGGGTGGTTCCTCGAGAGTCTTGAGAAAGGCGCTCGCACCGTCGCGACTCAACTGGTGGACTTCGTCGATTATGAAGACGCTGAACCGGGAGGGATCAGTCGCCGCCTGCTGCGCGCGTTCGGACAGGGCGCGCACATCGTCGATTCCCCGATGCGTCGCGGCGTCGACCTCGAGCGTGTCGAAGGAAACCCCCCGCGCGATGTCGAGGCAGCTCTCGCACTCGTTGCAGGGCTCGACCGAGGCAGGCTCGTCATCACGGACCCGGTTCCTGCAGTTGAGGGCCTTCGCGAGGAGACGTGCCGTCGTGGTCTTGCCCGTCCCACGCGGCCCACAGAACAGATACGCGTGGCCGAGCAGATCGCCCGCGACGGCGTTCTGGAGGGTGCGCGTGACATGTGACTGGCCCACGACGTCCGCGAACCTTTGAGGCCGGTATTTCCGGTACAGCGTCTGATGCGTCACTCCGCCTCCCGCCGGGACTCCGCGCAACAGCGGAGAAAAGGCGACCGTGCACCCGCCGTCGATCCTCGCTCCCCGACCGCCACCGCAGTCCCCACTCGGGTCAGGCGCTCCTGCGGCACACGGTACGACCGCTTAGGGCTGCTTCCTCCCGGATCTGACCCGGTTCGCAGCTTCCCGTTGCGCAGGACCCGACCTTCAACGTGATCGCCACGGCTCAGCATCGGTTCGTTGTGGACCTCGGGCGGGAATTCAGCCCCTCATGAGCGGATTGGGGGTACAGGGAACCGCTAACTCCCCGCCTAGCACGGTCGAACGCAGTGTACCCACACGCCGCGGACAGGCACCCGGCCCGATCCGCACCCGCCTGCCTCAGGACCAGCCGAGCTCGTCGAGGCGGTCGTCGTCGATGCCGAAGTGATGGGCGATCTCGTGCAGCACGGTCTCGACGACGAGCTCGCGCAGGGCTTCGACGTCGTCCGCGGTCTCGAGATGCGGCTCACGGTAGATGAGAACCTGGTCGGGCATCTCGAGACCGTCGCCGTAGGACATCGCACCCCGGGCCGTGAGGTCGACACCCGTGTAGAGCCCGAGCAGCCCCGGCTCGTCTCCCGCCCGCGTTTCGACGCGGACGACGACGTTGTCGATGAGCTCCGCCAGATGCGGCGGTATCGTATCCAACGCATCGACGACGAGCTCCTCGAAATCGTCGTCACTCATGTGTACGGGCATGGAGCGGAGGGAGGGGGATTTGAACCCCCGAGGCGTTGCCGCCAACACGCTTTCCAGGCGTGCGCCATAGGCCGGACTAGGCGATCCCTCCATCCTGACGTGATCGCAAGCGATCACTTCCTACGCTGACGTGATCGCAAGCGATCACTTCCTACGCTGACGTGATCGCAGGGCAGGAAGGACAATCATATGGTGCCCCAACGGGTCTGGCCTCCATCGGACTCGGACTCCCCGGACGACTCCGCCGGGTTCACGCCCGAGATCGTAGACAGGGCGATGGGTGCCGCACTCGACGCTGCCCGTCGCGCGGCGCACGCGGGCGACGTCCCCGTCGGGGCAGCGGTGTTCACGCGGGATGCGGTCGTGGCCGTCGCCGGGAACACGCGGGAGCAGCACAGCGATCCCACCGCCCACGCCGAGATCACCGCCCTGCGGGAGGCGGCCGCGACCGCAGGCGGCTGGCGCCTCGAGGACTGTGGCATGGCCGTGACGCTCGAACCGTGCCCGATGTGTGCAGGCGCCCTCGTGAACGCCCGGCTGCGTCTTCTCGTCTACGCCACCTCGGACCCGAAGGCGGGTGCGGCCGGCAGCCTCTACAACATCTGCCAGGACCGTCGCCTCAACCACCGGCTCGTCGTCTCGCCGGGATTTCGGGAGGAGGAGGCGGCGCGCCTCCTGTCATCCTTCTTCCTGCCCCGCCGTGGCCGCAGGTAGGTGGCGCCAGGGTGAGTGTCCACAGCGACGGTAGTTCGACGCTGAAGTCGCCCCAGAGCACAGCCCTCTGTTCCCACCACCACCGCCTCGTCCACGAAACCGGCCACCAAATCGAAGGCGACGCCGACCACACCCTCACCTTCAAACGCCCCGACAGCAAGACCATCGACGTCCGACCCCCACCACCCGTGTGAGCGACGCCGCCTGCCCCCTGTGTTGCCTCTGACCAGCCCGCCCGACCCCCACCGGTCTGGATTTCCGTGATCGAGTACTAGAGTCCGCCGACGGAGGAGTCGCATAGTGGACTAGTGCGCGGCACTCGAAATGCCGTGGGCCCGCGAGGGCCCCGAGGGTTCAAATCCCTCCTCCTCCGCCAAATCGCCGGCTCAGGGAACCCTCTCGAGCTCGAGGCCGCATTCGGCCGCGAACACGACGGGATCGCCCACGACCTCCGACGG
The DNA here is from genome assembly GCA_020850945.1 of Acidimicrobiia bacterium. Classification (GTDB taxonomy): domain Bacteria; phylum Actinomycetota; class Acidimicrobiia; order UBA2766; family UBA2766; genus QWHP01. The sequence goes on from JADZDR010000062.1 coordinate 45,619, forward strand.
CGCGCGGAAGCCACCCGCCAGTGACGCTCCGTCCCGGGCGAGACGGGTCACGATGCGAGTGTTGAGGATCGCCGTCGTGGCGTAGATGTCGGTCCCGGCGACGAGGGTCCGCGCTGTCTTGCCGGTGGGCGAAGTCGCTTCGACGAGGACCCCGAACGAGGTGCGCGCGCGGGCGTCGGCCCTCGGCCCCTCGGGTACCCGCTCCAGGAGTCCGCCCAGGGCACGCTGCACGGCGCCCGTCCCCAGGACCGGCCCGCCGATTCGGGAGGCCGGTCCCGCGAGCCGCGTGAGGGGCCCGGGCAGGACCGCCCACGTGCGGATCGCGGAGGCGGGAACGTGGTTGGCGATCTGCACGGCGTCTCCACCTCCGTAGGAGACCGCCCGTACGACACCCATCGGAGGAGGGAACGAGAAGGTGCGCGTGTGGACGGCGACGGCCTCGTCGGTCCACACCCCACCCTCGAACACCGGCAGGGGGCGTGCCGCTGCTTCGAGCGCGGACCGCATCGTGCCCCGTGTCGGGGCCATGTGGCGCACGAGGAGCACTGTGTCGATCCGTTCGACCGCGCCGAGCGACCGGGCCGCGAGGGCGGCACCCAGATCGTGGGGCACGTAGTCGAAGCCGGCAGCCGGCACGATCGGGGCGGCGCCTTCAGGGAACCGAGTGCGCACCTCGTGCATGAACTCCGGCTCACCTGTCGTGTCGCAGTAGGGCACGCCGAGAGCGTGGCACGCCTCGACGAGAGGCATGCCTATACGGGCGAAAGGACCCGCCGCCGACGTCACGGCCGTGGCGTCCCCGACAAGTGACTCCAGGGCTCCGGGGTCGTGCAGCGAGGCCACGCGAACCTCGGTCTTGACGGCGGGAGATGCGGCGGCGAGCTCCCGGGCGAGGCCGTCGAGCTTGGCCTCGCTTCGACCCGCGATCACGAACGGTTCGCCGATCCGGGCGAGCTCCGCGGCCACGAGACGACCCGTGAAGCCGGTGGCACCGTAGAGGACGATCATCGAGACGGCATCCTACGGCATCGCCTCGCGCAATGCCCCTCGCCGGCCTGCGCATAGTCTCCGGGCGTGACGGCCCTGGCCCGTACCGAGATCCCGGCCGGGATCCCCGAGGACTCCGTCCGGCTTGCCGGTGAGCTCCTGCGGCGTGCCCGCGAGCTCGAAACCCGAACCGAGCGCCACCATCGCTCGCGGTTCGCGGCGCTCACCGCCGACGAGGAGGGCACGCAGCTCATGACACTCCTGCTCGACCGCGCGTTCCGCCCACGTCGTCCTGAGCGTGTGGCCGGCGAGATCACCCGAACCCTGTCGGGCGGCATCCCGTCCGGACTCCGCACGACGGACAGGCTTCTCCTCGGAGGATTCGTTCGCGCCTGGCGCGTGTGGCCGCGAGCCGCTGTCGGCCTCTTCGTGCGGTACCTGCACAACACGGTCTCCGACATGGTTGTCGACACGAGCCCCCGCGGCCTCCGTCCGTACCTGCGCGCGCGGCGCGACAGGGGTGTCACCGCCAACGTGAACGTCGTGGGTGAGGCGATCCTCGGGCGCGAGGATGCCGCCCTGCGCCTCGACCGATACCTCGCGGCTGTGGGCGACCCCCTCGTCCCGGCCGTGGCCGTGAAGCTCTCGTCGCTCGTGCCTGGCATGACCCCGCTCTCCCAGGCGGAGACCGTGGGTGCGGCCGTGCCTGCGATCTGCCGCATGCTCGAACGCGACCCGGATGTGCGCGTGACACTCGACATGGAGGCCTATGCGGATCTCGAGCCGACACTCACGGTATACGAACGGATCCTCGCAGATCCCCGGTACACGACCGGCCGCCTCGGCGTCGCCCTCCAGGCGTACCTGCCCGATTCCCTCGCTGCCCTCGGAGAGCTCGTCGCGCTCGGCCGGCGGCGTGTGCAGGCGGGGGGTCTCCCCGCCCGTGTCCGTCTCGTGAAGGGTGCGAACCTGAGGGCGGAGGAGTTGGCGGCACGCCTCGCCGGCTGGCCTCCGGCTCCCTTCCCGTCCAAGGCCGAGACCGATGCCAACATGAAGAGGCTGGTCGCACATGCCCTCGTCGCCGCGATGGAGGGCAGTCTCGAAGTGGGGGTCGGCTCCCACAACGTCTTCGACATCGCGTTCGCCCTCACGCTCGCCTCCCACCACGGAGTCATGGGCTCACTCACGGTCGAGGTCCTGCAGGGCATGGCCGAGCCGCTCCTCCGCGCCCTCGCAGAACATCTCGGCGGCTGGTCCGGGCCGGGCGCATCACGCAGTCGCGCCGCGCCTCCCGTAGTCGTCTATGTGCCCGTGGCCGAACCGGACGAGCTCCTCGCAGCCGTCGCCTATCTCGTGCGCCGCCTCGACGAGAACACGTCACCGGAGAACTTCCTCAGGCATGCCTTCAGCATGCAGGCAGGCGATACGGCGTGGCAGCACCAGGCCGAGCTCTTCCTTCGGTCGTGCACCGATGCGCGCACGTCGCCGCGCCTCGGGTCACGCAGGCTCCAGGATCGTACGGTGGAGACCCCAGCGGCCGAGCCGCCGGACGACTCGTTCCTGAACACCCCGGACACGGATTGGACGGTGAGGCGCAATCGGGAGTGGCTCGGAATGCATCTCCGCGTCGACTCGCCCGACCTTCGTCCCCCGGAGGCGACGCTCGAGGCGGTCGACACGGCGGTGCAACGCGCTGGAGAGGACAAGGCAGGCTGGTCCGGACTACCGCTCCCCGATCGGGCTGCCGTCCTGCGCGAGGCGGCACGCGAGGTGGAACGGAGGCGCGGCGCGCTCATCGCCCTCATGGCACACGAGGGGATGAAGACCCCGGCCGAGGCCGACCCGGAGGTGTCGGAGGCCGTCGACCTCCTCGCCTACTACGCAGGATCGCTCGACGACCTCGCCGCCGACGGCCGCCTCTCTCTGACGCCCCGGGGCACGGTTGCCGTACTGCCGCCGTGGAACTTCCCTCTCGCCATCCCTCTCGGAGGCGTCGCCGCAGCCTTGATCGGGGGGAATCGCGTGATCCTGAAGCCGTCACCGTTCACGGTCCGCACCGCCTCCGCGGGTGTGGACGCACTTCGGGCAGCCGGGGTCCCTGGCGACGCGCTCACACTCCTCCACGGCGGCGTCGAACCGAGCGCAGCCCTCGCCGCACACGCGGGAGTCGACGCCGTCGTCTTCACGGGAAGCACGGCGACAGCGACTCGCATCCTTGCCGCGAACCCGCACACACCGCTGCTCGCCGAGACGGGCGGCAAGAACTCCATCGTCGTGACCGCCGTGGCCGACCGCGATCTCGCGCTTGCCTCGATCCTGCGCTCCGCATTCGGACATGCCGGGCAGAAGTGCTCTGCGGCATCCCTCGTGGTCGCCGAGGCGGAGGTGTACGACGATCCGGACTTCCGGGCGCGCCTCGTGGACGCCGCGGCCACGCTGCGTTGCGGTCCTCCCACCGATCCCGCAACCGACGTACCGCCCCTCGTGACCGGTCCCAACGCAGCCCTCCAGGGCCTCTACGACCGGCTGCCGCACGGAGAGCGCTGGGCCCTCGCGCCTCGCCGGCTCGGGCCGCGGCACTTCTCACCCGGAGTCGTCTGGGATGTGCAGGAAGGCTCCCCGACCCATCTCGAGGAGCTCTTCGGCCCCGTCGTCGGTGTCCTGCGCGCGGTCGATCTCCCCGACGCCGTGCGCCTCCAGAACGCCGGCATCTACGGCCTGACCGCCGGTCTGCAGAGTCTCGACCGCGAGGAGTGGCGCTGGTGGTCCGGCCACGTCCAGGCCGGGAACCTCTACGTGAACAGGCCCACGACCGGTGCCGTCGTGTCCCGCCAGCCGTTCGGGGGCTGGCGGCGATCCGGGTTCGGCCCGGGCGGGAAGGCGGGAGGCCCGAACTACGCGGCGCAGCTCGTCCATGTCGCGTCGTCGATCCGGAGCGGGGACGCCGGCTACGCGCGGCTCGCGTCCGTGGAACCCCATCGGATCGAAGGCCAGCGCAACGTCCTGCGATACGTGCCCGCCCCGGACGTCGTGGTGCGTGTCGAGCCCGGTGATTCGCAGGCGGTGGTGGATGCCCACCTGCGGGCGGCTGCCGCCGCCGGGTGCGAGGTGACGGTGAGCTCGTACGAGTCGGAACCCGCGGCAGCCTTCGCTGCCGGCCTCGCGGACCGCCCTCCCACGCGCGTGGTGCGGTGTGGGGCAGCCGACCCCGGTCTCGTGGAGGCGGCGACCAGGACGTGGACGTGGGTTTGCGACGACCCACCCACGCTCACGCCCCGCGACCTGCTCCCCTTCGTACGCGAGCAGACTGTGTCGATCGACACCCACCGCTACGGCTGGGTCGCGCGCGGCGCCGACCACCTCGACTGGCTCACCTGACCTGGCGTGCGCCGGTCCCCACCCGCCCGCCCTTCTCCCCGCTCGGAGCGAGCTCAAGTTGCGCGCGACTCGCGTTGTTGCGCGCAAGACGCGTCCGTTTGATGTCAGTTCGCGCGCAAGATGTCAGTTCGCGCGCAAGAAGGGTGGGGCCCTCTGGCGGAGGAGGCGTCCGCGCGCCGCTTTTGTGTCACACCCCCGTGCGACAATGCCGGCATGGACAGCTTGATCCTCGTCACACTCGTCGTGATCGTGACCTTCGCCGTGGCAGCGGCTGCCTTCACGGGCGGAGTGAAGGTGGGACGCCACATCGACAACGTCGTGGACGAGAGCGCCGACACCCAGGCCCGCCACCTCGAGACCTTCGTGCGACCGCTCGCCGACGAGCTGCATCGCTTCGACGACAGGATGCAGACGATCGAGCGGGAACGAGCGGGTGCCTACGGAGCCCTGCGCGAGACGGTGCGGGCGGTCGCGGACGGCCAGCGCGCCCTGGCCGACGAGACGAAGAACCTCACCTCCGCCCTCCGGTCACCGACGGTACGGGGTCGCTGGGGTGAGCTCAGCCTCAAGCGGGTGGTCGAGCTCGCCGGCATGGTCGAGCACTGCGATTTCGACGGCCAGGTGACCGTCGGCACCGGCGACGGTCACCTGCGCCCCGACCTCGTCGTCCGGATCCCCGGCAACGCCCGTGTCGTGGTCGACGCGAAGGCGCCCCTCGAGGCGTACCTCGAAGCGATGAACGCAGCCGACGAAGACACGCGCCGTATCCACATGGACAACCACGCCCGCCACGTGCGCGGCCACATGCAGCGCCTCGCCCAGAAGAGCTACTGGGCCCAGTTCGGCGCCGAGTCCCCCGAGTTCGTGGTCCTCTACATGCCGGGTGACGCCTTCTACGCCGCCGCCCTCGAGGCCGACCCGACACTCATCGAGGCCGGCGCGGTGAACCGCGTGATCCTCGCCACCCCCACCACGCTCATCGCCCTGTTGCGCAGCGTGGCTCACGGGTGGCGCCAGGCGAGCCTCGCCGCGAACGCACAGGCGGTGAGCGAGATCGGCCGCGAGCTGTACGGCCGCGTCGCCAAGTTCGCCGACCATCTCGCGAAGACCGGGGCCCATCTCGGCCGGTCAGTCAAGGCCTACAACGAGGCGGTCGGCTCGCTCGAGTCCCGCGTCCTGGTCTCGATGCGCAAGCTGCACGATCTCGGTGCGGGGGAGAGCGCCGAGATCGAGCTCCCGCCACCGGTCGAGCTCCATCCGCGTGAGCTGTCCGCGGCCGAGCTGCGCGACTCTGACGCCGTCAACCTCTGACGCCCACCACGCGCGGTGGGCTGGCGGAGACGGGGGCGGCCTCGCCTGCGTCGTCCTCGGGGAGAGCGACACCCTCGAGTCGCAACAGCCTGCGCTTCGTCTCGGATCCGTAGCGGAAGTTGCCCACGCCACCACCGGTGCGGACCACGCGATGGCAGGGCACGAGGATCGGGACCGGATTCGCGGCGAGGGCTGAGCCGACCGCGCGTACGGCCCGCGGGTGACCGATCTCGTCTGCCACCCACGCGTAGGACCTGACCTCACCGACGGGAATGCCCGCCGTGGCATGCAGAACCGACGCTTGGAAGTCCGTCACGCTTCGCAGATCCAAACGGAGATCGCCGAGGCGACCGGACTCCAAGGCGCGCTCGAGATTCCGGCCGAGCGCGCGTGTCGGGGACTCGGCGCGGACGGCGGGCCGCCCGAAGCGTGCCCTGAACTCCGTCTCGAACGACTCGGATGCGGCAACGGGTTCACAACACGACACACCGATCTCGTTGTAGGCGACATACACGGGGCCGATCGGACTCGCGCACGTCACGTACGCGTCGGCCCCTTGCGTCGCCGGTACCACATTGCTCATGTCTCACCTCCGTGTTCGGCCACTCCCGGACCTCTCCATCCTGCCCGGGGGCGCACCGCGCGCGGGGAATCGGCGAGGGGTGTCCCCGGTGGCGGCAGAGCCCGTGATCTCGAGACCAGTCGGTCAGGCCACCTCTCCGATCGTGGCGCACTCGGCACTCACCCACACGTCGACGTCGAAACCGGAGTCGTTGATGAACTGCACCGACCAGCCTGTGTTGCCCGCAGTCGCCGAGCTCGCGAACACCTTGTCCTTGTCACCGATGCTGCCGACCGTGTACCCGCCGCCGGTCGCGACCTCGCCCGGCTCGCACGGCGATTCGATCGTGTGGTGTCCTGTCCCGCTGCCAACGACCTCGTGCACGGTTCGCTCCACGACGGCGAGCTGTCCGACTGGTCCGCCGTCCCTCCAACTGACGAGGGTGTCGCCGCCGTGGCATTCTGGCTCGACGTTCACGCGGATCGTGTGAGGACGAACGCGCCCGCTCGGACGTGCACAGGCATTGAAGACGTCACCGCCCTCCGCAGCGAGAGCCATCCCCCCACCCACGAGCGACGCGGTGAGGATCGACGCCAGCAGAGCCGCTGCGACTGGGGATGTGCGAAGGAACCGTGTGGTTGCCCGGATCATGTTGCCTCCGTTTTGTCTGGTCCGGGAGGGAATCTAACGACGGAGGGGGCCTCTCACAGGTCGCCTGTCACTCCTCGGGCTGCGCGGTGTCACCGTCGCACGTGGCGGGGGACCAGAGGCCGCGCTCTGCGGCCGCGGCGTCCGCCTCCGCGGCACGGTACGCCTCCGTGTAGCTGTGCGGAACCGAGTACGTGTACTCGTGCGCATACCCGTCGTTGATCATCACGAGGGCGAAGTTGACGTCCTCGACCCAGACGTGGGCGAGGCGTCGCCCGTACCTGTCCACCTCGGCCTGCGTCGCATCTGCCTCGAGACGCACCTCACGGCCGGTGAGGAGTGCGTCGGCCCGATCCGACGCAGCCCGTCCGAAACACTGCACCGGCTTCGACGGATGCGCCACCTCGGGTGTGTCGAGGCCGATCACGCGCACCGTCTCCGTTCGGCCGTCGACCGCAACCTTTGCCGTGTCCCCGTCGACGACGTCCACCACCCGGTACGGACCCTCGACCTCCCCCGCTGGCGACGCGGCCGGCGCCGCCTGTGCCGACAGCGGCGCGAAGGCGACGTCGGTGTCCGCGCGGCCGCACGCGATGAGAACCGGAACCGCGAGAAGCGCGGACACGAGGCGCCGGGTGACGGGCATGGCGCCACGTTACATGGCCTCTGTGACACGCGATCAGCCGTGCGTGATCAACTCGCCGACGTCGGCGACGATCTCGTGCAGATCGGAGATCTCGGGTTCGCCGTCACCGGGCAACGTGAGCCAGGAGATCGCGGCTGCTCCGTCACGCAGCGCCCCGATGTCCGTCTCCGACCCGTGCCCGTCCCCGTCCACCACGACGGTGGGGCGCAGGACACGGACTCCGTCCTCGTCCGTCGAGTCGTCGAAGCCCTCGATCCTGTATGGAGACCCCTCGGCCAGGGAGACCGTTCTCACACCCGTGAGGTTCGCCACGGCGCGATCCGGGACGTTCACGTTCAGGAAGACGGGGCGACGCGGAGCCACGTCGGCGATCGCCTGCAGCACGGTGCGGGCGAGGTACGCGGCCGTCTCCCAGTGCGGACCGGGCGGATCGGTCTTGGTGGCTTGCGCACCCATGCCGAAGGCGAGCGAGACGGCGATGCCGTGCATGCCGAGCCTGGCGGCGGTCAGGGCAGCGCCGACAGTCCCCGAATGGTGCACGTCGTGGCCGGTGTTGGCCCCGAAATTCGGTCCTGACACAACGGCGTCGGGGATGTCCCCGAACACACCGCGGTGCGCGAGGAGCACGGTCATGGCGGGGGTTCCCGTCACGCCCATCGCCGTCAGCTCCGGATGATCCTCGAACACGTGGGGCCGGATGCGGATCGCGCGGTCGGTCGATCCGGGCACGAGGATCGACGTCCCACTTCCACTCATGTCGTGCTCGGGCGCGGCGACGACCACGTCGGTGTCGCCACCGAGCAACCTCTCGGCGAGCACGGGAATACCCGGAGCCCAGATACCGTCGTCGTTCGTACACAGAACCCGCACGGGCCAAACCTACAACCGCATCCGACGGCGGCATCCGGGGATCTCTCCGATCAGGCGGGGCCTGCGGTGTTCACGTCACGTTCAGTCCGGCAGAACGAGTGTGAGACTGCCGTCCTCGTCCACCTCGAGCAGAGGCTCCGAGGGATCGAGCCGCTCCCTGACCACGTCGGCGACTGCCTCACGGCGCCGGCCCCTGATCGTGAGCCGTCCACCTCTGTCGAGCCAGCCGACGGCGGCGTCGATGAGTCCGGGGCTCGGGGAATGGGCGCCTAACACGAACAGCGGTCGCTCGTCGAGCGTCTTGTCCGTGACCCCCATCGGTGGTCCTCCTGTTTTCAGCCGATCTGCGTCGTGGTGTGTTGCGTACTGCCAAGTCCGGCTGTCGTTCGCATCCCGGCTACACCGTCCGGCCGGACCTCCCGGCCGAAGCACTACCCGTCACTCGGGCATCCCCCTCTGGGCCGCACCGGATGCTCGTTCTCTGCCCCCTCGTACGCACCGCGGACTGTACGACCGGCACGTGTGGGCGTCAAGCAATTTCAAGCCGGGTGCGGCGACGTGTCGCGCAGCGAATCGAGGACCTCGAAGTACGCGGGAAAGGTCTTGGCACAACATGCCGGATCGGCGATCCGGACGCCTTTGACAAGCAGCCCGACGAGCGCAAAGCTCATCGCCATGCGATGGTCGTCATACGTCTCCACGGTGGCCGACCGGGGACGGGACGGGTTGACGGAGATACCGTCGGCATCGGCCCGCGCGTCGACACCGAGACGGCGCAACTCCGCCACGGTCGCCTCGATCCGGTCCGTCTCCTTCCCGCGGATGAACCCGATGCCGGTGATGTGAGTCGGGGTTGCCGCGAAGGGGGCGATCACGGCGAGCGTCTGCGCCACGTCGGACATGTCCGACATGTCGACATCGACACCGCGCAGACCGCCGACGGCAGGCCCCTGCACGGTCGTGGACGTCTCGGTGCGTGTGACGGTGCAGCCCATGCGGGCGAGGACGTCGACGAACGCGGCGTCCCCCTGCAGTGTGGCGGAACCGAGTCCGTCGACACGCACACGGCCTCCCGTCACGGCAGCGGCGGCGAAGAAGTACGAGGCGGCGGAAGCGTCCGGCTCCACCGTGTATTGCGTCGCACGGTACACGCCGGTCGGCACGGTGAAGTGAGACGGGCTGCGACGTACTTCGATCCCGAAGCGGGTCATCGTGTCGAGTGTCATGTCGAGATAGGGACGCGACACTGCACGAGTCGTGACCGTGAGATCGAGTCCCTTGCGCATGTAGGGCCCGGCGAGGAGGAGTCCCGACACGAACTGGCTGCTCGTGTCGGCAGGCATCTCGACCCGCCCGCCCTCGAGGCCACGCGCGCTGAGCCGCACGGGGAGGGTGGCCGTGCCGGCGATGCTCTCGACCGAGCCCCCGAGGGCCGTGATCGCGTCGAGAAGGGGACCAAGGGGGCGTTCACGCATGCGGGGCACACCGTCGAGCACGAACTCGCCGTTCCCCAGGGCGAGGAGGGGGGGCAGGAAACGGGCCACGGTGCCGGCATTGCCCACAAAGAGTTCGGCGCGTGATGCGGGTACGTCACCGCCGCGACCCTCCACGTCGAAGCGACAGTTCGCCTCGTCCGCCCGCACGCGAATCCCGATGGCATCGAGGCAGCGTGCCATGTGGCGTGTGTCGTCACCGAAGAGAGCCGAGTCGAGACGTGACGTGCCCGTCGCGAGAGCGGCGGCGACGAGGGCGCGGTTCGTGTAGCTTTTCGAGCCCGGCACGCGCACCACCGCATCCGGTGGCCGCGGGAGCGGTTCGATCTCCACGGTGTCACTGCCCATCAGCGCATCCTGCCAGGCGCGAGGCGGTGCGTGCGCATGATTCGCGGAGGGGTGCCCGTGTAGGCTCGTCCCGAGTGGTCGCCACGGGGAACGGCGACCGCAGGATCTGAGGGGACGAGCATGAGGTGGGTGCGTGTCGTGGTGGTGGCAATCACCATCGCGTCGGTCATGTCGGGGAGTGCGCGCGTCGCGCCGGCTGCGCCACCGAACGAAGCGTCTGCAGACGGTCCGTGCGGGTCCGAACGGCACCGCTTCCACAACCCCGTGATGGGAGCACCCAGGGCCTACGTGTTTCTCCCCACGGGTGCCGAGGCCGCCCCGGTGGGGGGAGAGTGCGGTGACGCAGCCCGGCCGGTCGTGCTCTTCGCGCACGGCTACTCGGCGATGATCCCAGAGGTGTACGCGGGCCTCATCGAACATCTCGTGAGTGCCGGTTACGCCGTCGTGTACCCCGCCTACCAGTTGACGTACAACCCGACGCGCCAGTACCGGCAGGTGGAAGTGGGATTCGAGACGGCAGTGGCGAAGTTCGAGCGCCTCGACATGTCACGGCTCGGGATCCTCGGCCATTCGTTCGGGGCAGGCATGTCACCATGGCTCACGCAGTGGGCCACTGCACACGGATGGGGGACGGACGCGATCTGGCTCGTGGCCATGATGCCGCACTTCTCCCTCAACACCGGATCCGGCGCCATCGACATCCCCGACCACACACGCGCAGCCGTGATCGCCGGCCAGAAGGACA
>JADZDR010000063.1 GCA_020850945.1 Acidimicrobiia bacterium
AGGCACAGCTCGAGGACGTGACCGTGGTTTCGATCGATGACGGCGAGATCGACTCGGAAGCGGTGTTCGCCTCCGCCCGGTCCGGCCTCGGCGGGGTTCCCGCCGTGGACGTCGTGCTCGGCCCCGACGGCGATCCTGCCGGCCCGATCCTCGAGCGGGCCGCCGATTCCGGCGCGCAACTCATCGTCCTAGGTACGCGTGGGCTCTCGCCCATCCGCCGCCTCTTCGCCGGCTCGACTGCGGCATCGGTCGTGTCGCGCTCACCTGTGTCGGTGCTGCTCGCGCATGCCGACTGATGTGGCCCCGTCTGGCGCCGGTCAGTCCCCGTCCGAGTACCAGAGAGCGAGGGCCTCGTTCCACGCGAACGGCAGGTCCTCCACTATGTACCAGTGGTGATGCAACTCTGCCCAGGCTGCGACATCCCGGTCCGATCCGACGGATTCGAGCATCCTGCGTCCGATCCAGGGATGCATCCAGTACAGGGCGAACCGCTCGCGAAGGCGTCGCGGTGCGGAGCGGGCATCCGGAGTGGCCACGACCTCACGCCACACCTCTCTGCCCCACCTGTCGGCCAGGTGGGGTAACAGCATGCGGAACAGCGTGGCACCAGACCTGCCGACCGGACCGAGCCCACAGTCGAGCTTGCCGATGTCGTGGACGAGAGCCGCGCGGGCGGCGAGGGGGTTGTCGGTGAGAGCGAAGACGGCACGGGCGACCCCAATGGCATGACGCTGGTCGAAGCCGGCCTGTCGCGAGAAGAGATCCCACTCGGGATCGGCGAGGAGACCCCTGGCCCACAGGCGCGCCCGGGCCGTCGGCCCCCCCGGCCGCATACTGCGGAGGAAGCGCACGACGAGGTGTCTGAACGGCACGCCCGGCTTCGTGTAGTTCCAGGTGCGCGGGTTCGGAGGGTCGGGATCACGGAGGGGTCGTGGCGCCGGTGCCGGCGTCAGCTCGATGAGGGCATCGAGCTCCGCAACGACATCCTCGATCGACAGCACCTTGACGTGGGGTACAGGGACCGGGGCCGATGTCGGAAGTGGGGACGAAGGTGCTCCCACCACCGGTGCGGAGGTGGTCTCAGGCATCCGCGGCGCACGCGACACACAGACGCGCCGATGGCAGCACCTCGAGGCGCTCGGGCGCGATCGGTCCCTCGCACTTCTCGCAGATCCCGTAGGTACCCGCCGTGATACGGGCGAGGGCGGCCTCGACATCGTCGAGGTTCTCGCGCAGGGAACCCTGCAGGGTGAGCAGCTCGCGCCGCTCGGCCGAGACGGCGCCGGAGTCGGCGAAGCCTTCACCCTCGCCGACGTCGTGGGATCCGCCCCCGTGCGTGATGCCGAGGTCCTGGAGCCGCACGGTGAGCTCGTCTCGCTCCTCCTCGAGGCGCGTGCGCTTGGCTTCGTAGTCGATGCTGGTCACGCGGAGAATCTACCAGCACACGGGATGATCGAGGGCTTCAATACCCGGTACCGCACGCCACGCTCCGAGCCGGACCGGACAATCCATGTCCACGGGAGGTCGTGGTCATGCGTTTCCGGACGATCCGAGGTAGTCACGGGCGAGGAGCAGACCGAGCATCGTCTTCGCGTCGTGGATCTCACCACTCCGGACCATCGCGAGCGCGTCCGCGAGAGGTACACGCAAGATGTCCATGTGGGCTTCCTCGACCGACTGCGGCGAGTTCCCGACCTCGGTGGCCCCCGGCGCGAAGAAGAGGATCATCTCCTCGTCCGTCCAGCCAGGTGACACGAAGTAGGTGCCGAGCGCGACGAGTCCGTCGGGTAGGAGGCCCACCTCCTCCACAAGCTCGCGGCGGGCGCACGTCTCGGCGTCCTCACCCCCGTCGAGCTTGCCTGCCGGCAGTTCGACGACGTGTTCGTCCACGGCCGCCCGGTACTGGCGTACGAGCACCACGTCACCGTCCCCCACGAGCACGACGACGGCGACGGCACCCTGGTGGTGGATGTTCTCCCGCTCCTGCTCCCCCGCCGGCGTGCTCACGGTGTCCCGTACGACGGAGAAGCGCCCCTCGTAAACGGGATCACGCCCCAGCCGCTTGAAGCCGGTCACGACTCTCTGGTTACGTCGATCGTGACCTGGCGGCGCCGCGAGGTGGCCGTGTCGAGGTCACCTCGTGCGTTCGCAGCCGCGGCCGCGAGGAACTCGCGAAAGAGCGGGTTCGGCCGGTTGGGGCGGGACGTGAACTCGGGATGGAACTGCGAGGCGATGAAGAACGGGTGCTCGGGCAACTCGATGACCTCGACGAGGCGCTTGTCGGGGGAGATGCCCGAACAGACGAGCCCGGAAGCCTCGAGCTGACCCATGAAACGCGGGTTGACCTCGTACCTGTGCCGGTGCCGCTCGTACACGACGAGGTCGCCGTAAGCCTGTTCGGCCCTCGTGCCGGGCAGGAGCCTGCACGGATAGGCGCCGAGACGCATGGTGCCGCCCTTGTCCTCGACATCCCGCTGGCCCTCCATGAGGTCGATCACGGGGAACGGTGTGTTGGGGTCGAACTCCGTCGAGTTCGCGCCGGGCATGCCACACACATTGCGGGCGTACTCGACGACAGCGCACTGCAGGCCGAGGCAAAGGCCGAGGTATGGCACCCGGTTCTCCCGCGCGTACTCGGCTGCCTGGATCTTGCCTTCGACGCCCCGCTCGCCGAAGCCGCCCGGCACGCAGATGCCGTCGAGACCGGAGAGGCGCTCTCCGGCGAGGAGGCCCTCCGTCTCGTCCGAGGGGATCCACACGATGTGGGGACGCACGCCGGCCGTACCTGCCCCGTGCCGGATCGCCTCCGTCACGGAGAGGTAGGCATCGGGGAGGTCGGTGTACTTGCCGACGAGGCCAATGCGCACCGTGTCCGTCGCGTCCTTCCAGCGTCGGCACATGTCCGCCCACTCGTCGAGGTTCGGCTCGGGCGCATCGATGCGCAACAGGTCACACAGGTAGGTGTCGAGTCCCTCGTCGTGGAGGACCAGAGGGATGGCATAGATGTTGCTGGCATCGGCAGCAGACACGACCCCGGGCTCGTCGACGTCGCACATGCGCGAGATCTTCTGCTTCACGTGCGTGGCGAGGGGCCGGTCGGAGCGGCACACGATCGCATCCGGCTGTATGCCGCGGCTGCGCAACTCCGTGACCGAGTGCTGGGTCGGCTTGGTCTTCTGTTCTTCCGACGGTCCGATGTAGGGGACGAGCGTCACGTGGATGTACGCGACGTTCTGGCGCCCCACGTCCTGGCGGAACTGGCGGAGAGCCTCGAGGAAGGGGAGGATCTCTATGTCACCCACCGTGCCACCGATCTCGGTGATCACGATGTCGATGTCGGGAGTGGCGAGGGCGTGGATACGGGCCTTGATCTCGTCCGTGATGTGCGGGATCACCTGCACGGTCTGGCCGAGGTACTCGCCGCGACGCTCCTTGGCGATCACAGTCCGGTAGATGTCACCGGTCGTCGCGTTCGACTCCCTGTGGAGGTCTTCGTCGATGAACCGCTCGTAGTGGCCGAGGTCGAGGTCCGTCTCGCCGCCGTCCTCGGTCACGTAGACCTCTCCGTGCTGGAAGGGGTTCATCGTGCCCGGGTCGACGTTGATGTAGGGGTCGAGCTTCTGCATGGTCACACGCAGCCCACGCATCTTGAGGAGGCGGCCGAGGGATGAGGCGGTCAGTCCTTTTCCGAGGCTCGAGGCGACTCCACCGGTGACGAAGATGTGCTTTGTCATCGACTGCCGACTGTAGCAGCGCCCTCGCGCCTCGCGGTGAATCTCCTCCACGACCCCTGTCAGGCCGCTCGCCTGCCGAGCCTGTCGAGCCAGCGGAGGGGTGGTACTGCGTCGATGACACGGGTGTAGCTGACGAGCTCGGCTCCCGCGTTCGCGGCGACGAGGACCCCGAGGAGCACGAGACGCGTCGGTGCCCCGGCGAGCTCCACGGCCAGCCAGCCGAGTGTGGCGCCGACGACGTTGGCACCCGTGTCGCCGAGCATGGTCTCCTCACGCAGATCCGGCGGCAGCATGGCCCAGGCCGCGCCGAGCACCGGGGCGCTCGCCGCCACCTCGGGGCCGCGCCAGCCCACGCAGGCGAGAGGCACGGCGGCCACGACCGACGCCTTGAGAAGGCGGCCCGGTGCCCGATCGAGCAGGTTCGCGAGGTTCGCGGCAAGGGCCACGACCGCTGCGTCCGCGAGCAGAGTCCAGAGTCCGCCGCGTCGGGGTGCCACGACCACGAGCGCGATCGCCGCCCCCCCGAAGAGCTTCGCGGCTCCCGTCGTGAGCCTGCCCGCGCCCAGTGCCCGCAGGTGTCCGCCGAACCCGCGTGCGTCGGCACCGCCGAAGACGTCGTCGAGGAGGCCGAGGAACGCGAACCCGAATACGAGGACGGACAGCGGCAGACCGAAGCGGACGAGGGTGGCGGGGTCGAGGTCCTCCGTGGCGACGCGCACGCAGATCGACACGCCGGCCGCGAGCACGACGGCGAGCACGATCGCGATCCCGCCGGTCACGGGAACCATGCGCCCGGCGTAGTTCTGTGTCACGAGAGCCCGGGACAGCGGAGTGTCACCGCCTGATGTGCCCCGCACGGTAAGCCAGTCTCGGGCCGCCCACCACACCAGAGCGCAGGCGCCCATACCGAACAACAGCCCCGTGACGGACCACGCGACATCGGTCATGTCGGCACCGCACGCGGAAGCACGGCACCGTCGGGCTCGCGTTCGGTATCCCCGGAGGGAAAGGTCGCGGCGTCCGCGTCTCGCGTGTCCACCTCGACCCCGTAGTCCTCTGCCGCCCGCAGGTAGAGGAGCATCGGTACGACCAACCCGAGCATCATGGCCAGGATGGCTATGCCGCTGTCGTTCGAAAAGGCGCCGAGCACGCCCGTCACGAGCAGCGACCACAACGACGCGCGGAGGAACGGCCAGCGTTCGATGATCCTGGGAAGGCCGGGCCGCTGCAGCCAGAGGGCGACGAGGAACGCCGCGGAAATGGGAACGACGATCGCGAACGACGACCGGCGCACAATGGAGAGATTGGCGTCGATCTTGCGCCGGATGATCATCCAGAGCGCGTCCCAACCTCCGTCCAGGAATGTGTGGATCGTGCCGGCGAGATGTGTCTGGGCGTCCTCGGGACGGGCGAGGTCGATCGCGGCGAACACCCCTACGGCGACGACCGTGGCGATTCCGGCGACGAGGACGGGGCCCGGCCTGATGCGGCGGCCCGAGAGGAGCAGGAACGCGACTGCGAAGCCCGGCACGGTCGTGAGGATGCCGCCGATGTCCGCACCCCACATGGGCGCGCCGTCGATGACCACGACGACGAGGAAGAGGATCGCGGTGAACGTGAGGGCGGCCCTCCGGCTCGTCCATGTCTGGACGGCCAGACCTGCCAGCAGGATCGCACACGTAACCATGAGTGCCCAGCCGAGGTTGCCTGTCCCCGTGAATCGGCCGGCGACGATCGGCGAGTAGCCGAGCACCGAATCGAGTTGAAGGTTCGACCCGGTCAAGAGGTCGAGGAGTATCACGGCGAGTGTGACCGAGAGCGACACGGCCAGGGGTGCCACGGTCGACACGCGGCGCATGGGCCAGGTGAGAAGGGCGAGACCGAGGGCGATGAGCCCGGTCACCACCATGTTCACACCGGTCGCCCAGGCCGAGAAGGGCAGGAGGATGATGAGGAACATCGCGAGCGGCACATACAGGCACCAGACGGCGAGGAACGCGAGCACGCGCGACGAGTCGTGACGCCAGAAGTAGAGGGCGGCGACGATGTAGAGGAGTGCCAGCACGACCACGAAGCCGAGGAACGCGGGTTTGCGCATCTGTTCACCGACGATGCTCTCCCGGTTGGCGGCGACGAATTCCCCGTACGTCCACTTCCCACCTGCTGACGTGATGGCTTTGCCCGTCATCGGCGCCGGGATCTCCAGACCGAGCCGGTCGAGGATCGTGGGGGCAACATCCATGAGCTGCACGAAGCCGGGTCTCCGCGTCGATGCAGAGGTAGCGAGTCCCGGCTCGACTCCCGGGCCGGCCATGGCGAACACGGTGAGCTCACCCACACCCCGCGGCGGTGCAGGCGAGACGATCAGATAGAGGTTCCGCTCGAGCGGGGCACGGGCGAGGATCTCTCCCAGGAGGTCGTCGGTGTTCTCGAACGCCCTGTCGAGCAGCACCTCGTGTTGCTCCGCTGTCGCGAGTCCCCGCGCCCGGTCGACACGTTCGAGGTCGGATGCCTCGATGACGAGAAGCTCCGGCGCGGTCGTCGCCTGGTCGACACGTTCCATCGTCTTCGTGACAGAGAGTCTCACGCCGTAGGGGAATCCGGGGTCGTCGGCGAGGAGCGACTTCTCCGAGACGGTGCCGAGCTCCACTACACCTGCCGTGTTCATGACGGCCAGCGCCGCCGACCGGCCGAGTTGCACCGTCGGTGCCTGCGCCAGTTCCGTGGGCAGCTCGGACTCCGTGGCGCCCGGCTCGAACGGTGGCTGATCGGCGACCTCGCGGCGGCTCTGGTCGGTGAGCACGGGACCGTCTGCGTTCGCGAACACGCCTGTGTTCAAGCCGGCATCCTGCAGGGCCGAGCCGAGGGCGCCGACTCGGGCGTCGTACAGGAGAGCCTCGTTCCGCCTGTCTGCGTCCACGATCCCGAGATGTACGATCTCGCCGTTGCATGCTGCCCCGACGCGACGCTGGTACGTCTGGCACGCGGTCGAGTTGTCGACCTCCTCGTTGCGGTTGAACGCGGCGGCGCCGAGGGTGCCTGCGTCTGCGCGGTTGCCAGCACCGAGCGTCGCATAGCCGTTCTCGAGTGAACTGCGAGCCGTCGCCGACCGCGTCGAGAGGTTCGCTGCCGCCCCTCCCGCCAACACCCGCTTCAGGTTCGGGAGCTCCCTGTGCTCGAGCATCGCCCACGTCGTCCTCGGGATGGAGAACAGGATCACTCGCTCGGGGGACTCGCCCGCGGCCGGCACCTGTGCGCGCGCCGACGCCGTGCCCACGCCGAGGGCTACGAGGACGACGCCCAGTGCCACGACGCCGGCCGTGCGGCATCGGGACGAGTGGAACGGTTGCGGTACACGAGTCATGCGAGCACCTCACGGTACAACGCTTCGATCCGGGGGAACGTGGCATGCGGCGAGAAGTCCCTCTCGAACCGCGCGCGGGCGGCACAGCCGAGCCGGGTGCGGGCTGCCGGGTCCTCCGCGAGGCGGGTCAAGGCATCTGCGAGCGCATGCACGTCGCCGACCGGGACGAGGACCCCCGTCACACCGGACTCGACGAGGCACGGGATTCCCCCCGTGTCCGTGCCGACGAGAGGCTTCTCCGCGGCTGCCGCCTCCCGCAGGAAGAGGGGAATCGCCTCCCAGGCGGAGCAGAGCACTGCGACGTCGCACGCCGCGACGAGGTCGGGGATGTCGTCGCGGTGACCGAGCAGCTCGACACGACCCGACTGCACCGCCTGTGTCGCCTCGAGCTCGGCCCGAGCGGGCCCCTCCCCCGCCACGACCACACGCACATCGGCGGGTAGACGGAGCGCTGCCCCAGCGAGATCCTGGAGTCGCTTCTGAGGATGGAGGCGGGCGACGGCTAGGACGAGGATCTCGGCGGATCCGATCCCGAGGTCCCGCCGCACGTCGTCTCTCTCGCGACGGGCCGACGGCACCTGCGTGGGGACGGGGATCATCCGTGCCTTGCGTCCGAGGGCCCGGGCGAGATCGGGAGAAGCCGCGATCACGGCACTCGCCCCGGCCGCCACGAGACGCTCGGTCACGGGGGGCAGGACGAGAGTCCGCTCACGCCGGTACACGTTCGCCCGATTGTGGACCGTCACGACCACGGGAACACCGTGTCGCCTCCCCACGGCACACGTGACCAACCCGGGGCGGAGGCCGTGCGCGTGCACGACTTGCGCGTCCGCGGCGAGGCGTGAGAGCTCCCTGTAGGCACGCCTCGCGTTCCCCCAGCGTCCCGGCACGTCGACAGGAACGAAACGTGGGCCCGTCTCCGTGTCGCCGTGTCCCGCGAAACCGCGCATCCAACCGTCTCCGAGACCGCCGGGTCCGGCGACGGTCACTTCCCAGCGCTCCTCTGCCCCGTCACCTGCCCAGTCCCCTGCCAGGAAGAGGGCGAGATCGCGCACATGCCGGCCGATGCCCCCCGTGGACGGACCGAGTGTGAGGAGCGCCTTTCTCACGGGAGCACCGACCTCGCGCTCGCCATGCCCTCCGCCCGTACGAGATGTGCCACTGCGAGGTAGACCGCGCCCCCCACGAGGAGCGCGACGCAGAGGACGAGGGCGGCACCGCCACGCCCCGCGGGCAGAGCCGCCTCCAGCAACGTCTCGACGCCGAACATCACGAGACCGGCCGCGGCTGCCGCCACACACGTGAGTGCGAGGTTGCGCAGGACACGCCTCACCTCGACCCCCTTCAAATGCGAGACGGCGACGACCACGCAGGCGACGGCGTAGGCGAGGGCAGTACCGAACCCCAGGGCAGCCTGCGCGGCATCCCCTTCCGCCCACACAACGGCGACGACCATGACCGCGATGCCGATGGCGACGCCGAG
Organism: Acidimicrobiia bacterium; assembly: GCA_020850945.1. Taxonomy (GTDB): domain Bacteria; phylum Actinomycetota; class Acidimicrobiia; order UBA2766; family UBA2766; genus QWHP01. Next base: position 8,582 of record JADZDR010000063.1, read on the forward strand.
CCCGTTGCCGAGGGTCGGGCTGCGCGTGTCGTTGCGGGCGTAAGCGATGCGTGTGAGCCCGAGGAAGAGGCAGAACGCGGGTACGGCAATGCTGAATGCCCGCAGGTACAGGGCGACGGAGCCCGCCCCCGACGTCGTCATGGAACCGAACCTGAACACTGTCGAGATGGGGCCGGCGAGGACTAGGAAGACACAGGCCGACGGCATGACCCAGAAGAGGATGTCGGACAGCACACGACCCGACTCGGTGTCGAACCCGGCGCTGTCTCCAGCGGCATGGCGACTCGAGAGGGCCGGGAACGCCGCCGTCGCCAGCACCATCGCGAAGAGGGAGTAGGGCAGGAGGAAGAATGCCCAGGCCACCTGGAGGGGGACCACGTTGTCACCGCGGTTCGCGAGCGAGACCATGACCTGGAGGAGAAGGCTGTTGAAGCCGAGCCAGCCGATTGCCCACGCGCCGAGCCTCGCGATGCGGCGCACACCGGGATCGCGCCACGCGATGCGCGGCCGCACGCGGAAACCGAGGTGCCGTACGAAGGGGATCTGGGGCAGGGCGAGGGCGGCGACCCCGAGTGTCGTGCCGAGGCCGAGGAGGAGGGCCCCCGACGTTGTGACCGACCCTGCCTCGACCTGTCCCGCGAACGCGATTCCGTAGACCACGTACACGGTGATCACGACGACGTTGTTCCAGAGGGGTGCCAGAGCGGGCACGACGAAGCGCCGGTGTGCCTGCAGGACACCGGTCATGACCATGGCCACGACGTAGAAGAGGGTTTGGGGCAGGAAGACCCTGAGGAAGAAGGTGCCGAGCCGGATCTTGTCCTCCCGTGACGTGGCGTCGTCGTCGGCGACGAAGATGAGACGGGCGAGCGGCTCGGCGAGGACGATCCCGACGACGGTGATGACCGCCATGAGGGCGAGCGCGCAGCCGAGGACGCCTCCGGCGAGCCGTTCTGCTCCCACGCGGTCTTCGCGTCGCAGGTGATCGACGAGCGTGGGTACGAGTACCGAGCTGAGCGCGCCCGCGGCAACGAGCTCGAAGACGAGGTTGGGGACGTTGTTCGATGTCTGGTACGTGGCACCGAGGAAGGAGGTCCCGAAGACCGCCGACACGACGAGGATACGGGCGAAGCCCGTGATGCGGGCGAGGAGGGTGACGACCGACATCGCCCGACCCGCCCGATACTGGGCAACCTCGGTGTCACGCCGCGCGAGCTCGTCGCTGCCGTCGTCGAGAGCCGTGCCGTCACCCGCACGCGGGCTCTGCCGGGGGTCCGGTTCGTCGATACGGTCGGCCATCGTCACCGCAGGTTACGACCGGGACCACGTGGTCGAGGGGCAGGCTGATGTCATCCCGCCCGGGACGGGAGGAGAGCCTGGGCGCCGTCGGCGGTGCCGAGCTGCTCGTACACGCCGTTCAACGTCTGCTGCAGGGCGACCACGGCCGCGTAACGCCCGATCAGCATGTCGATGTTGTCGACGGTGGAGATCGTGGGTACGCGGTCGAGGGAGCCCCGCACGGATTGGATGTACTCCAAGTCACCGCCTCCACCCTGGGCGGCGAGGGTCTTGCCACCTCGCCCGAGCTGCACCGTGAGTGGGACGAACACTCCCTCCATGGGCACGACGATGTCGTCGGCTCCCACGACGACGGTCATCGAGCTCGCCCCACCGAGCGTGTTCGGGTCGAGGCCCTGTTGGATGTCGACACCCTTCACGTCGATGAATCCGTCGTCGCGGAGGCGGCCGAGGAGCGTTGCAGCAAGCTCAGTGTCGACCATGGCGGCCTGGGCCTCATCGGGTGGCGCATTCCCGAGCTTCGCGGCCATGTTCACGATCGCATGCTGCTGGAGCGTTTCGAGATCGGAGTCTGCGGGGGCGCCCGTGAAGAGCGCGAGTTGCTCGCGGGAGGTCTGCTCGTTCAGCTTCCACTTGTCGGTCATCGTGATGACTGCCGGCACCTGAGCTCCGGCCTGGCGGAGGATCTCGACGGTGGCGTCCAACTCCTCCTGCGGTACGCCCTGTGCCGTGAGGACGTTCACGCTCTGTCCGGCAAGGCGGCCGCCCACGAAGAACTTCGCGCCCTCCTGCCCGAACTGCTCCCAAACGTCGAGCTCGTCTTCGGCGTCCGCCTTCGCGGCCCGTTCGTCCTTGAACTTCTGGTTGAGCTCGTCGAGGAGCTGTTCCTGGCGCGTGACGATCGCCCGTTCGACGACGGTGGTGCCCATCACGATGCCGATACCGAGCGCCAGGAAGACGGCGATGAGGCTCACTATGTGGTAGCGGAAGTCGATCACGGGGTCGCGCAGCTCCTCGTCGGCGGCGGGGGCGTCTCGGGGGTCAGAAGACGCTCGTCAATTGAATCCAGATTCCCTTGAGAAACAACTGAAAGGGCTCCGAGATGCTTATCACGAGGAGCATTGTGAACAAGGCGGCGAGGATGAGGAGGATCACGTCCTTCTTGCGGAGGCGCACACCGTAGAGCTTGTTCACGCCCTTGGCGTCGACGAGCACAGGGCCGATGCGCAGGCGTGTGAGGAACGTCGACGCCATGCCCGCCCTCCCCTTGTCGAGGAACTCGACCATCGACGCGTGCGTGCCGACGGCGACGATGAGCTCGGCGCCCTTCTCGTAAGCGAGGAGCATGGCGATGTCTTCGCTCGTGCCCTTTGCCTGGAAGGGGACGTAGTCGAGTCCGAGATCTTCGAGGCGCCCCGCGCCGGGTGCCCGCCCGTCCTCGTATGTGTGCACGATCAGTTCGGCACCACACGTGATCGCCTCGTTCGAGACGGAGTCGAAGTCCCCGATGATGATGTCGGGTGTGTGGCCGAGCTCGAGAAGGGCGTCGGCTCCCCCGTCGACACCTATCAGGATGGGTTTCACGTCCCGCATATAGGAGGTGAGGGCCTGGAGGTCCTGGCGGTAGTCATATCCCCGCACGACCACCATGACGTGCCTGCCCTCGAAGTCGTGGCGCGTCTCCGGTACGCGCACGCCTTCGAGGATGAGCTCGCGCTCCTCGCGCATGTACTGGAGGGTGTTCTCTGCGAACTTCTCGAGCTCCACACCCACGAGGTGCTTCGCCTCTTCGATGCGAGACTCGAGGGAGTCGAGGGTCTGCACGTGGCCGTGGGCCGCGGCCCGCCCGCCGACGAAGATGACTCCCCCGACGATGCGGACGTCCTCGCCTTCCTCGATGGCCTCCATCACGCGGGATCCGCAGTCGTCGATGAGCGGGATGCCGGCGGCAGCGATGAGGAGCGGTCCCATGTTCGGGTAGCGGCCCGAGATCGACTGGGCGGCGTTGACGACGGCCCCCACCTTGGCACGCACGAGTCCCTCGGCCGAGAGGCGGTCTATGTCCTCGTGATCGATGACCGCGACCTCGCCGGGGCGGATCCGCATGAGGAGGTCCTTCGTGCGCGTGTCCACACGCGCCTGCGACTCGTACGGGGCTCCGAGGTCCTCGGTCGAGAATCCGCTGCCGTGCACCCCGCGCGCGCGTCCGCCTCCGGGCGCGTTCTCGCTCGGGGTGACGTCGGACATCTCGTTCGTGAGCCAGCTTGTCATTCAGTTCCGCTTCGCTGCTCTGGCCCGCTCGATCAGTTCATGCGCATGCTCGTGGGCCCGCGTGCTCTCCGGAGACCCGGAGAGCATTCGGCTCAACTCGACGATACGCGCCGTTTCGACCACGGTCTGCGCCGTTGCCGTGGCCGCCTCCTTGCGGACCACTATGTGGTTGTCGGCATGGGCGGCGACCTGGGCAAGGTGGGTCACGCAGATCAGTTGGTGGCGGGCCGCCTGCGCGGCGAGGGCCGCACCGACGGCCGAGGCCGCCGCACCACCCGTACCGGCGTCCACCTCGTCGAAGACGATAGTGGGGGGTGCGTCGAGATCGGCAATCTCGGCGGCGAGAGCGAGCACGATCCGCGAGAGCTCGCCGCCCGACGCAACTTTCCCGAGCGGGCGGGACGGGGCCGCCGATGACGCGGCGTAGAGGAAGGCGACATCGTCCGTACCGTGGCGCGCGACGCGGGGTAGGGGCCGCACCTCGACTTCGAGAGCGGCGCCGGCCAGGGCGAGCTCGTCGAGCCGGGCGGTCACTCCGCGCGTGAGACGACCCGCCGCCCGCCGCCGCTCCTGGCTGAGCACCCCGGCCGCGGCTGCGAGCTCGGAGCTCACCTCTTCGAGTGCCGCCTCGATCTCACCGGCACGCTCGTTCGCGCGGGCGAGAGCGGCCAGACGGTCTTCGGCCTCGGCCGCGTACCGAACGACGTCGACGATGTCGGGACCATACTGGCGGCGCAGGTTGCGCACCTCCACATGGCGTTTGCGGACGGCCTCGAGCCGCTCCGGATCGTCCACGATCGACTCGAGGTAGGCCCGCAGATCGTCGCCGGCAGCCTCGATCTCGAGGCTGGAACCGGCGAGGGTGCGCACGGCGTCGGTGAGGGCGGGGTCGCCTGCCCGCTCGAGTCCGTCGGCGGCACCGGCCACGAGGTCTCGGGCCGCGGCCATCGCCTCCCTCGCCGCCTGCACCTCGTCGCGTAGGAGGCCGGCGTTCTGTAGGCGCCGCAGGTCGTCAGCGAGCCGGTCGTCGTCGGGCTGGGGGGCGACGGCGTGGATCTCGGCGATCTGCCTGCGCAGAGCCTCCTCCTCACGGGCGCGGGCGGCGGGGTCCTGGCCCAGGGTCGCGAGCTCGTGCGCCAGTTCCGTGTGACGGTCCCAGAGGTCCTCGACGTGGCGCCTGGCCTTCTCGACGCGGGCCCCCGCGAAGCGGTCGAGTGATTCACGTTGGGTGCTGGGGCGTGTGAGGGAACGGGCATGGTGCTGTCCGACGAGCTCGACGAGGTCGGCGCCGATCTCGGCGAGCTGACCCACCGTGACCATTCCCCCGTTCACCCACGTGCGCGATCCACCCCTGCGCATGCGTCTCACCACGACGATCTCGGACGCATCCCGGATCCCACTCGCCTCGAGGCGCGCTGCGACGTCGTCGGGTGCCACGAAGCGCGCCTCGACTTGCGCTTCGTCCGTGCCGGGACGCAGCGCGTCGGAGTCGGCACGCGCCCCGAGGAGCAGCGACAGCGAACCGATGATCATGCTCTTGCCGGCGCCGGTCTCACCCGTGATGACGTTGAGCCCCGGTTCGAACTCGATGGACATGTCGTCGATGACCCCGAGTCCCGCCGCGTGCAGCTCGAGAAGCAAGCCGGCCTCCTGGCTGGGCAGGCGTCATTCTACGGGTGGGCGACCACCCACCCGTGGCAGGCCTACCCGGGCACAGGGCTCCCCATCCCGGCTACTTCAGATTGCGCATGTGACGGCTCATGTCGCCGAGCATGTCTGGGAGGACGAACCGCTCACGGAACTGCCACGCCCCGTCCACGCGTTCGATCCGGTCGCGGTAGCGGCCCATGAAGATCACCTGGAGGGGGAAGTCCGCGAGGTGCTGCCACACCGTCACATACGAACGGGCGGCGGCGCGGCCGGCTGTGGCGTCGATCTCGAGCGCGATGTTCGTGATCACGTGTTTCGTGCGGGGGATGCCGTCGTAGAGCAGGATGTTCTCCTCGCACCAGCGCTGGACGGGCGCCGCACCGGGACCGTCGGCCACGGTCGGGAACCACGTACCGTGTGCGAAGAGGGTTCCGAAGCCTTGGAAGTCGCCCGTGTCGAAGCGCTCCGAGTACTCGGCGAGGAGGTTGGAGATCTCGATGCCGTCGTTGCCACTCACGTCGTCTCCCTGACAGGCGCACATGGGTCTCAAACGTCGTAGTCGCGGGCGGGCTCCGTGAGGCGACGCAGGCGCGTGATGGCGTCGATCTCACCCCACGTGGCGAGGCGGGCGACGCGCTCGCTCACGCATATATCCACGGCTTCGCCTGCGGGCAGCGAGGCGCTGCGCGTCCCGTCGACGAGGAGAACGCCGGCTCGGTTCGAGACGAGCTCGACCTGCACGCGCGATGTGGGGCCGAGGACGAGGGGGCGATCCCACAGCGTGTGCGGCGCAACCGGGGTCACGACGAGGGCGGCGAGACGCTGACTCACGACCGGACCCCGGGCCGAGAACGTGTATCCGGTCGACCCCGTCGGGGTGGCGAGGACGATGGCATCGGCGAGCATCGTGACGAACTCGACACCGTCGATCCAGAGGCGGAGCTTCGGCGCCCGGCCTTCGTCGCCTTTCGCGATGACCGCGTCGTTGAGTGCGAGAAGCACCTCGTCGCCGTGGCGGACCTCGAGGACGGCGAGGTCCTGGAACTCGAGGCGGTCTGCCACCGCCGCCTCGACGAGGGCGTCGACCTCGTGGGGCTGTACGGGTGTGAGAAAGCCGAGCTCGCCTGCGTGCACACCGACCATGGGCAGGTCGGGGAGTTGCTGGAAGGCGTAGAGCAGCGTTCCGTCTCCTCCCACTGCAACGGTGAAGTCGCAGCCCCCGGCGATGTCGTCGCCGGACCGGAACTCGACACCCCGCGTGTCCTTGAAGGGCGCGGCGAGCTCCTTGGGGAGGACGGGCTGGAGGCCGGCTGCCACGGCCGACTTGACCAGAGCCGTCGCCACCTCGTGTGCCTCACGACGCTGCGGGTGGGGGAAGAGGACGAATGACCTCATCTTCCCTGGCAGGCTAGTTGTCGGCAGCCTGGACTCGCGATGCCGGGGAAGCGTCATGGTCTTGGGCGGGGTGAGTCCCGGGGGGGTCGTCTCTCGTGCGCGGTCGCGACAGCCTCGCCGATGGCTGCGGCGTCGACGCGGCCGGCGGGGGCGTTCTTTCGGAGGAGCGCGAGGAACTCGACGTTGCCCGCAGCCCCGGTGATCGGCGACGGTGTGACCCCGACCATGTAGATGTTCTGGGCCGACAGCGTTCCGGCCAGCCGCGTGAGAACCGAGCTCCACACGTCGGGGTCGGACACGACACCGCCTTTGCCGACCTTGCCACGGGGTGCCTCGAACTGCGGCTTCACGAGGGCGACACATGGCGCGTCGTGGCCGATCACGCCGGCGATCGCGGGCATGACGAGCCGCAGGGAGATGAAGGAGACATCCACGACGGCGAGATCGACGGTGTGTCCCTCGACCACGTCCAGCATGAGATCCCGGGCATTGACACCCTCGTGCAGAACCACGCGGGGATCACGGCGCAGCTTGTCCGCGAGCTGGCCGTGTCCGACATCCACGGCGAAGACGCGGGCGACACCGGCCTGGAGGAGGCAGTCCGTGAAGCCACCCGTGGACGCACCCACGTCGAGGCAGCGATACCCCGAGACGTCGAGCCCGAACACCTCGAGAGCATGCGCGAGCTTCTCCCCGCCGCGGCCCACGAAACGCCGGGGTGGGGCGAGCAGTTCGACGGGTTCGGCGGGATCGACCATGCGGGCGCTCTTCTCCGCCACGGCGCCGGCGACCGTCACCTGCTTCGCGGCGATCGCCGCCTGGGCCTCCTCACGGGATGACACGAGGCCACGGCGCACCATCTCGACATCGAGGCGCCTGCGTGTCACCCCGGCGCGTCGCCTGCGGAGTCCTCGGGTGCGGTCTCGGTGTGAAGGAAGTCCTCTATCGCGTCCACGAGGCCTTCGAGCTGAGTCGCCGCCCTTTCCCCACCCGGACCCTCGAGGCCGTCGGTCGCGATCCGGTCGAGGCGGGCCCGGATCTCGGCCGGTGCCGGGGCCGGATCCGGTCCGGAGCCGGCGGTGTTCACGACGAGCTGCGAGCCGAGGAGGCTGTCCTCGTTCCGCCTGCCGCGGTCCCCTTCGCAGCCGCGCTCCGCGCGCCCGTCGAAGTCGTCTTCTTCGCGGCCGGCTTCTTGGCGGGAGCCTTCTTCGCGGTCGTGGTGCCGGACTTGGCGGCGGGCTTCTTCGCAGCCGGCTTGGCGTTGCCGGCCGAGACCTGCTTCTGGAGCCTGTCGACCCGCTTCTCGAGCTTGTCGAAGTCACCCTTCGTGGCGACCCCGATCCGGTTCAACTCGTCCTTTAGCTGGTCCCGGACCCGCTTCTGAAGAAGGTCGACGCTGCGCTTCGACCGCTTCTGGATCTCGTCGATCGCCTGCTGCACCTGATCTGTGCGCAGTTCCCCCTCCTTCACGAGGCGACGCACAAAGGTCTCCACCTGCTTACGACTCTCGTCGCCCAAGAGGCGCCCTTCCTGCATGTACTGGCGCCAAGCGTGCTGAAGGGATGTCTGGCCTGCCACGAGGAACCTTCCTCCGAGTCGGGGCATAGTGCCCGGGAGGCTAGTCGGCGTCGCCCGTCTGTGCCATGACGGCGGCGAGAGCGGAGCGGTAGTGCTCGCGCTGGGGTGCCATGGCGCAGGCCAGCTTCAGGTGCCTGCGCGCCGCCCACAGGTCGCCGAGCCGGCGGCTCGCGAGACCGAGACCGTAGTGGGAGTAGTCGCTCGTCGGGTTGTGCTCGACGAGCGTCCGGAACTCCACCGCCGCCTCCTCGAAGCGCCGCGCCCGGAACAGGGCCCGGGCAAGCGCCTCCCGGATCGACATCTTGTCGGGCTCGACCTCGGTCGCCTGGCGCAGGACGACGCAGGCCGCATGCCAACTGCCGCTTTCGAGCAAGCTTGTGCCACGCTGGTAGAGGTCATATCCCTCTGACACGGGACGACTCCTCCGAAAGGAAACCATGTCGCACCAGCGCCTCGCGCCTTTTCGCGGACTCCTTCCCGATGAACGCGTGGAGCTGCGTACTTCACCACCATATGACGTCATCGACGTAGCGGGGGCCGTGCGGTTGCGCGAGCTCGACGCGGAGAACATCGTGCACGTGGACATGCCTGTCGTGGTCGGGGATGCGGCTGCCACGGACGTGGGTGTCGGAGCCGAGGGGACGGATGCGGCGACGGCGGCGGCGCACGTGCACGCGGCCGAATTGCTCGACACGTGGGTGGCAGAGGGATCACTCGTGCCCGATCGGGATCCACATCTCTACGCATACACGCAGACGCACACGGATCGGCATGGTGTGGCCCACCGGACCGCGGGTGTCGTGGGCGCGATGTCCATCGGCGGCGAGGGCGTCCTGGCACACGAGGAGACGACTCGCAAGGCGAAGTCGGACCGGCTCGAGTCGTTGCGTCGCACGCGCACGAACGTCTCCATGATCTACGCCCTCACGCCGGCGACCGAGCTCACCGATCTTCTCGAGGTGGGGACCGCGCCCGACAGCCCCCTTCTCTCGGTCGTCGACGAGGACGGCGTCCGGCACGACCTCTGGCGCATCGAGGACCCGGACGTCGAGATGCAGATCAGTAGGGCGATCGAGTCCGGCCCCCTCGTCATCGCAGACGGCCACCACCGCTACACCGTCGCCGAGCAGTACCGGGACGAACAGCCCGGCCCGTCCCCGGCGGACCGCATCATGACCTTCGTGGTCCCGCTCGATCCGGCAGTTCTCGTTGTGAGACCGATCCACCGCATCCTGCCCGCCACCGGTGTGGGCGACGCCGATCTCGACAGGGTGCTCGCCGGCCTCGGCACCGTACGCGAGGTGGATCGTGGTGGGCTCGCCACAGACGGCGTCCCGGTTCCGACCGTGGTGACTGCGGAGCGGGCGCTCGCCGTCAGCCCTGCCCCCCGACCCGCCGACCGCGAAGTCCTGCTACGGCGGCCCGAGGCGCTACGGGACCTCGCCGTCACCTGGACGCACGACGTCCTCCTGCCCGAACTGGGGGCGACGGAGGCGTTCTTCCACCACGACGCGGGTGAAGTCCTCGACCGTGTCGCCCGCGGTGAGGCCGCCGCCGGCGTGCTCCTCCCTGCTGTCACGGTCGACGACATCCGCCGCGTGGCCGCGGCCGGTGAGCGCATGCCTGCCAAGACGACCTTCTTCTGGCCGAAGGCCCGTACCGGTCTCGTCCTGCGCCGCTTCGTGGATCAAGAGGGGCTGTCGTGACCGAGGACCGGAGCTTCGACATGCCACTCGAGGAGGCGATGCGGACCCAGAGGTCGATCCGCAGACTCAGGGCCGACCCGGTCGACCACGACCTGCTCCTGCACTGCGTGGAGCTGGCGTTGAAGGCACCGACCGGATCGAACTCACAGGGTTGGGAGTTCGTCCTCGTCGAGGACCGCACTTCGGTCGGGGCGATCGGCCGCCTCAACGGGTTCGCATGGCGACTCTACGGGCCGGTCGGACGGCGCCAGTACAGACGGAACGAGCAGATGCAGCGCATCCTCGCGGCCGTGCAGCACCAGGCGGACAACTACGACGATATCCCCGCCCTCGTCGTACCGTGCGTCCGCGTGCCGTTCTCGATCCCCTTCGTCATCGGTCCGGTCCTCGGCGCGAGCGCGCTTTACGGATCCGTGTACCCGTCGATCCAGAACTTCCTGCTTGCCTGCCGTGCCGCAGGACTTGGAGCGTGCCTGACGACGCTCCCTCTGTGGAACGTGCGGCGCGTACGCAAGATCCTGGGGCTGCCACGCGGCCTGCTGCCTGTCGCCGTGATCCCGGTGGGGTGGCCGGAGGGCCGCTACGGACCAACGACACGGCGCCCGGTCAAGGAGGTCGTCCACCTCGACCGGTTCGGCAATCGCCCGTTCCTCTGACCGCCGACGGTGCCGTCCGGTCAACGGATGCGCACCCTGTCGGCGACGACCTCGACCCGCGACAGAGCAGCTCCGTCGGCGCCGCGCCAGAAGCGGCGTACCACACGGCCCGTCACCTCGGCGCGGCGACCCGCACGCGCGGTCGCGACGGATCTTGTCGGATCCCAGACGGTGACCGGCACGGACGTCTTGCGTTCGTCCGTGAGTGGGACCCTCAACGTGAGGAGGGCGAGACGCGAGCCCGACGGCAGCTCACGCACATCGGCGTCCTTTGCGAGCTCACCGGCGAGGTCGACCGAGTTGCTTCCCGAGCGTTTGGGTCCGGTTTCCCTTGACATGACTTCTCCCTTCCCGCGCCGCGCGCGCCCAACCGTGAACGACGGGGGAAGTCCAGGGAGGAAGTCGGTGTCAACCTAGACGGGCGGTGCGACACAGGGGACGCGGATCCTCGTGGCCAGGCCGAGGCTCAGCGGGGGAGGTCGCGGAAGGGGATGTCCTTGTCCATACGCGGTTCACCCGGCAGGCCGAGGACGCGCTCACCGATGATGTTCTTCATGACCTCGTCGGTTCCGCCGGCCACACGAAAGCCCGGCGCGCCGAGGACGATCTGGTTGAAGTCATGGGTGCCCTGACCGGTGTCGGCGATTCCCTCCGGCCCGATCAGGTCCATGTACACCTCCCCCATCCTGACGAGAGCCTTCGTACCGAGGAGCTTGCCGATGCTTCCCTCCGGCCCCGGCACGGCACCCTTGGAGACTGCCGTCAACGTGCGCATGCCGTTGAACTTCTGGACCCGCTGGAGGCAGTAGAGGCTCGCGATCTCCTGGCGGAGGACCGGATCGGTGTGCCTGCCGGAGCGCCGCGCCATCTCCACCACGCGGCCTATGCCGCCCCCGATCCCGCCACCCGATCCGATGGCCACGCGCTCGTTCATGAGCGTCGTGATCGCGACGCTCCAACCCTTGTTCACCTCGCCGAGGACGTTGTCGTTCGGGACCCGCACGTCCTCGAAGAACACCTCGTTGAAGGAGGCGCCGCCGGTCATCTGGCGCAGGGGCCGGATCGTGATCCCGGGTGCCTTCATGTCGACGACGAACGCCGTGATGCCCCGGTGCTTGGGAACGTCGGGGTCCGTGCGGCAGATGATCTCGCCGAAGTCGGAGTAGTGGGCGCCCGACGTCCACACCTTCTGCCCGTTGAGCACCCACTCGTCACCGTCACGCACGGCAGACGTCGTGAGCGAGGAGACGTCCGACCCGGCTGCGGGCTCGGAGAAGAGCTGACACCAGATCTCCTCGCCCCGCAGCATCTCGCGGAGGTAACGATCCTTCTGACCGTCTGTCCCCACGGTGCGGATCGTGGGGGCGATCATGCCGAGGCCGATGATGTAGGGCTCGGTCGGCACGTCGAAACGACCTTCCTCCTGGCGGAAGATGATCGACTGCATCGGTGTGCCGTTGGTCCCGCCGTATTCCTCCGGCCACGTGATGGCCGCGAACCCGGCATCGAACTTCTTCGCCTGCCACTCCTTGGCGCGCGCGACGTGGGCGGCGTCGTCCGACATCTCGCCGAAGAGGGACACCCCACCCGTGTCGGCCTTGCGGCTGGGGGCGTTGCCCTCCAGCCACGCCCGGCATCGCTCGCGCCAGGCTTCCTCCTCAGGCGTGTCGTTGAAATCCACGCTGCCTCCTCGTACGTGCCCCCTGACGAATGTCAGGATACCGACACGGACTCCTCGCATCGCATTCCGGGAGCACCCATGACGGCATCACGGCCGCGCGAGATCGGAGACGGCATCTGGATGATCGATGCCCACATGTTCGGCGTCGCCGAGAACCTCTCGTCGTACGTGATACCGGAACCGGTCCCGACGCTCGTCGAGCCGGGGCCGGCGACGTGCCGGGAGCACATCCTGTCGGGCCTCGCAGCTCTCGGCGTCGAGACGCTCGCCCGGATCGTGACGACCCATGTCCACCTCGACCATGCCGGCGGCACGGGCGAGCTCGCGCGGCGTTTCCCGGAAGCCACGGTGCACGTGCACCGGATCGGCGCGCCCCATCTCCTCGATCCCTCCAGGCTCGTCAGGTCCGCCACGCGTATCTACGGCGAAGACGGCATGCGGGATCTGTGGGGGCCAATCACGCCCGTGGAGCCGGACCGCCTGCACGCCGTCGACGAGGGTGAGTTCATCCGCATCGGGCCGCACAGGCGTCTCGAGGTCCTCTACACACCGGGACACGCGAAGCACCACATGTCGCTCTTCGACTCGACCACCGGCATCATGTTCGCCGGTGACTCTGTGGGACTCACGTTTCCCGGGTCTGGGATCGTCCAACCGGTCGTGCCACCCCCCGACATCGACGTCGAACTGTTGGTGTCGCAGTTCGCGAGGTACCGGGACCGGGACACGACGGCTCTCGCCTTCGCCCACTTCGGCGTCGAACACGACGTGGGCCGGCTCCTCGACGAGGCGGAGCGCCGTCTCCGCCTCTGGACGGACGTCGTGCTCCGCCACCGCGATGCGACCCCCGCCGAGGTCGGTGACCGGATACGCGAGGCGAACCACGCGGACCTGCAAGCGCGCGGCCGGTCCGCTCGTGAGATCGCCCGTGTGGACGAGCGCACCACCTATGCGACGGAGGCAAGCGGCCTGCTCCGCTACGTGCACAGCCAGGCACCGACCTCGCCCGGCTCCATCTGACCGCGGCGGCCACAACTCCCGCCTGCACGTATGTGGCCTATGGGTCGTTCGCGCTAGCGTCGTCTCACATCGGACCGGGGAGCAAAGGGGATCTTGGGGATGCGCAGGCTCGTACTCGCCGGGATCCTGGCCGCGGGGTTCGTGGTATTACTGCTCGGAGGGCGCCCTGCCGACGCGAGCGGACCGATCCCGGTTCGGAGTGCCTCGGCACACGGCACGGACGGATCCCTGACCGCCCACGTACGCGTATCGTCGTTCGCGTTCGGCCCCTATGTCTTCGACTTCGGGTCTGCCGACGCATGGCTGCGCCAGTCCGATCCCAGCGGTGTCACGACCTCGAGATGCCTGCCCCTGGTCTGGAACATCAAGCTGTCGAGATCGCTTCCCAGGACCGTGAGCTTCGACTGTGTCACCTACAGCAAGGCCCCGGCCATGTCTCTGCCCGAGCTCAAGCTGGAACGCTTCTTCGTCATCGAAGGTGGGGGCGGCCATCCCGGCTTCATGCGCTTCGTTGGGGACTACGACGTGATCTTCGAGGCGAACGTCTCACCGGCAACCACGTCCTTCTGGAGCTACGCGAAGCTGACCGTGGCCTCCGATACCGACGGAGCCCGCATCTTCGTCGACAACTTCGACACCGCCGCGTTCACCGGCTGCGGGCATGTCTTACCGGGGGACACCTGCACGCCGGGTGACTCGACGACTCTCCCCGTGACTCCGGGGCTGCACACGGTCAGGATCGTGAAGGACGGATACGAACCCGTCGAGGTGGAGACGCGGGTACCACTCGTCGGGAACACCTCGATCCGTGTCGACTCGCCCGAGCTTCCCCTGCCGGGGCCGGAATTCAATGTCGAAACCCTCGTCGACGGCCTCACGATCCCGTGGGATGTCGCGTTCGCACCCGACGGAACCATGCTGTTCACGGAGAGACCCGGCCGGCTCAGAGCACGCCTCCCCGACGGGTCGCTGCGCACACTCACCGAGCCGGATGACCTCCTGGTCACGTACGAGACCGGCCTCATGGGCCTGGCTGTGTCGCCGTCCTTCTCCATCGACCACGCCGTTTACACGTGCCAGTCGCACGCCCCCACGAACACTGCCCAGGTCGTGAGATGGACCGTCTCCCCCTCCTGGGCGGGTGCGACTCGTAACCCCCTTCCCCTCGTCTCAGGCATCCCGGCCGGCGCGGACACCGGCGGGCATGCTGGGTGCCGCGTTCGATTCGACGCGACCGACCAGCTCCTCGTCGGCACAGGCGATGCCTACACGGGCACGGTGCCTCAGGACCTCACGTCGCTCGGGGGTAAGGTCCTGCGCGTAGACCCGGCCACGGGTGCCGGCTCCTTCGACAACCCCTTCGCCTCGTCGACGGACCCCGACACGAGGCGTGTCTACACGTTCGGCCATCGCAACGTGCAGGGCCTCGCGTTGCGTCCAAGTGCCCCGGGGCTTCCCGCCATCTACTCGGTTGAGCACGGACCCACGTGGGACGACGAGGTGAACCGCCTCGTCGCCGGCGGGAACTACGGCTGGAACCCGGTTCCCGGCTACAACCAGTCGGTACCCATGACCGACCTCGAGCTCTTCCCCGACGCGGTCGAGGCCGTGTGGAGCTCGGGGGCGTACTCCCTCGCCACGTCGGGGGGGACGTTCATCGACGGCCCGGCATGGGGCAACTGGGACGGAGCCTTGGTCGTCGGGGCTCTCAAGACCACACACCTACGTGTCATCAAGCTGGATGCAGACGACGAGACGATCGGACAGACAACGACTCTGACGGGATACGGCCGTCTCAGGACGCCTGTGATGGGTCCGGACGGGAGTCTTTACGTGACCACCTCGAACGGCGAGGGCAGTGATCGGATCCTCCGCCTCACCCCCCAGACCTGAGCTCCGCGGGCACGGACCGGACGGTCGATGCCGCCGGTTTACGTTCTGTCTCAGCGACCTTGTCTCGGCGCCGGCCGTTTGCGATTGGCCTCGATCACGCCCTCGCCGAGCACTTCACGGAATTCCGTCTCCCAGGCGGCGAGCTCGGGCCCGGCGTGCAGGTTGCGCAGCTCCTCGAGCCGCGTATGACCGGTGTCCCGCTCGGAATCCCACTCGTCCGCGAAGCGGCCCGTCCGGATGTCGTCGAGGAGCTCTCGCATGCGACCCGCGATGTCGAAGTCGTCGAATGCCCGCATGCGGCTCAACTGCCCGTACTGGCTCGTGGGCGAGTGGTTCGTGAACTGCGCGACGTAGCCGTCCTCTCGCACGCGCCGGAACGTGCGCTCCACCTCCCCCGAGAAGTAGAGCTCGCAGAGGATCGCTTCCATGGGTAGGCCGGCCTCGGCCAGGACCTGGGTGTAGGCAACATTCACGTGGCGCAGGGCGGGTGCGAGGAGCTGCTCGGTCGCGAGGTCGAGAATGGCTTCCTGCAGAGGTGTCAGCTCGATCGCACCCTGGCGCAAGCCGCCGATGGCGAGCGCGATCGCCTTGGTCACGTCCCACGCCGATCCCGTCCGGTCCCGATGCACCCCGATCGCGCTGATGAACCCGGCTCCCTCCTCGAAGGAGTCCCTCACGTCGGGGCCGACCATGCGGGGAGCCACCATCCCGACATCACATGCAGGGTCGAAGCGACCGAAGGCGAGCGTGTAGCCGGAGGCGACGACGACGAGCGCGTCGGCGCGGGGCGTGAGGGGCAGCACGGGGATGATGTCGTCGGGAACGAGAAGGCACATGACGTCGGCGGTGTCGGCAGACTCGATGTCGCGTGGCTCGAATCCGTCGTCGACTGCGCGTGCATGGCTCGCATCGGCTCTCACGTGCACCGCGACGTCCACCCCCGAATCACGCATGTTCAGCGCCCAGCTCCGTCCCTGGTTGCCGTACCCGACGACGGCTACGCGGCGTCCCGACAGGCTGTCAGGGTCTGCATCGCGCTCGTAGTGGATCTTCGTCACAACGCCCCCTGGCGCTCCGCCCAGCGCGGGGTGTTCGCGCCCCGACCGCTCGGGCTACCCTAGGCCTCGCGACACCGCCCCACCCTTCGAGGTGTCCCCGCCAGACGGCCCGCCACGACATCGTGTGGGCCGCCAACTCCCCGAGGAAGACAATGAGTGACAGAGTGCGCGAGATCCTGGGCGACCAGTACGCATCGCTGCTGGAGCACAAGTCGGAGAAGATCTCGCAGGACATGCTGCATCTACCCGGGCCGGACTTCGTGGACCGTGTCATGTCGCAGTCCGACAGGC
>JADZDR010000064.1 GCA_020850945.1 Acidimicrobiia bacterium
CTCCTTCACGGTATCCCACTGCTCGGCCGAGACCCGGAATACGGTCCCGAGGGGAAGTCGGATGATGGAAGCCTGGGCGAAGGCAGGCTCGAGGAGGAGGTCGGCTCTCAGGACGGGGGCGCTGCGCATGTCCACCGTCAGGGCCAGGGGCACGAACGGCCCCGGGAAGTGCCCCTCCCCGCTCCCCTCGAAGAGGTCACCGCACACGTGGCCCGCCGCGACGATCCCCCAGAGCTTCTCGACCGGCGGGTAGCCCTTCGTGCGCCAGAGGAGAGCGATGTCACCGAGGCGCATCTCGCCCCCGTACTTCGGGCAGTACCACGAGTCCATGTACTCGAGGATCGAGATCTCACCGGCGTCGAGCCGGGCGAGCTCGTCGCGGCTCGGCCAGTACTCCGGGTTCCACTGGAAGATCCAGATGCTCCGCTCGCCAGCTCCCATCCGCACACTCCTCTGCTCGGGGAGATCTTCGCATGCGGGTGGGACGCGACCCGCGCATACGTTGGAGGTGACGGAAGGACGAGCGGCATGTGCGACTACTGCGGGTGCCGCGAACAGCCGATCATCGTCCGCTTCGCCCGGGACCACGAAGAGCTCATGCACCGCGCGCGGATCGTCGCCACCCTGCGCCGTCATATCGAGGTCGAGGAGCATGACATCTTCCCCGCGTCCCTCGTCTACCTCGGTCCCGAGGACTGGGAAGTGATCGAATCAGCGGACCCCGAGGCGAGCCCCTCCTGAGGCGCGACGGCTCACGCCGGGCCCGTCTCGACGACCGTGCCCGCCGAGCCGTCGACGGCGACGTGGGTCCCGTCCACCCAGCGCTCGGTCGCACCGGGTACGCCCATCACAGCCGGAATCCCGTACTCGCGGGCCAGGAGGGCGCCGTGGCTGAGCGGCCCCCCGGTCGTCGTGACGACCCCCGCGAGGAGGGGGAAGACCGGCGTCCAACCGGGATCGATGTTCCCCGCGACGAGGATGTCGCCCGGCTCGACGGCATCCAGGTCCTCGATCGCCCGCACGACGCGCACCGGTCCTGCAGCCAGACCCCGGGCTGCGCCCACCCCGTCCGTGGCGCTGCCCGGCACGGCGTCGAGGGGATCACCCTCGACGATCTCGCCCTCCGTCTCGACGCCGTCGAAGAGGTACGTGGCGGGCAGACGGTTGCGCCACGTGAGCCAGTGCCGTCTCCGCGTTTCGATCTCGTCCCGGAGTCCGTCGATGCTCTCGTCCCGCGCGAGGCGGCGCAACTCGTCCGCCTCGACGAGGAACACGTCGTCGGCCACACCGATGACACCCCGCGCGGCGAGGCGGCGTCCCTGCTCGAGGACGAGCCTGCGGAGATGGGCGAGGATGTAGTCGAGGTGGTAGCGCTGGTTCTCCCTATAGGCCGTGAAGAGGCGCGTCCAGTGGACGAGGCGGCGCAGGACCTGAGTCTGCAGGGCGCCGAACGCGCCACGGCCGGCGCGACCGAGTGCTGTGCGCAGGGCGGCGTGGCTGCGCACGACGGCCGCCGCTTCGAGCTCCGCCGGGTTCGCCGGCAGGTCGGGATCGCGGAGCTGCGCGCGGATGAACCCGACGAAGACATCCGGGGTCTCGACCCAGCGTGGTCGCGAGATCTCACGTGAGTCCGAGCGGTGGCCGTGGCGGTCGAGGAAGGAATCCAACTCCCGCCACAACCCCGAGTCGGGGAACGACGTGCGCAGAGCCACGTAGTCGGTGCCCGCCCGGATCGCCTGTGCCAGATTCGTGTCGTCTCGCGCGATCCTGCCGAGCTCCCACACCTCACGGTTGATGCGTGCTGTGTGCGTGTCGGGCAGGCCGCCGATGACATCCCCGTAGAGAGCACCGTCTTCGTCGCCTGCCCAACGGCGGAGGAGGTCGGAGAGGACCGCGTGCAGGAGCGGGTTGTAGCGGGCCATACCCCAGCGGATCACGCGGAAGTGCTCGATGCCGAACGCCTCGACCTCGTCCATCTGCGCCTCCCACGCCTCCGTGGTGAGTGCCGTGTAGTCCTGGGAGAGCTCGGGGCGGATGAACTCCTCGATGCGGCCGCAGTGACGTTCGAGTGCAGCCACGTTGCGGTGCATCCTGCCCCGCGGGTCACGCCACGGTGCGAGCAGCCAGCCCAGGAAGTACCGGGGCACGAACGGCTCGGCCATGAGCCGCTCCGTCCACAGCGGCGTGAACCACGCATCGGCCTGTCCGGCGCGGGCCTCCTTCGGGACGCACTGGAGGAGCTTCGCCACGTACGCGCCGTTCATGTACGAGTAGCCCTCGTGGCGGAGGACCGACTCCACTCCCTCCATGTCACGGCGGCCCATGAGCCGGGCCTGCTCGGCCATCGTGTATTCGGCGATCCAGTGGCCCATGAGCGTGAAGCCGAGGGGCAGCGAGTACTCGGCGAGGTACTCGTCCCCGAACTTCCGCGTGGAGACGACCCGCGGGTTCTCGGGCGGCAACCCCGTGATCGGCCGCTGCTGGAGGACGACGAGCTCGTCACCGCTGATCGCCCACTCGATGTCCTGGCGGGTACCGAGGCGAGCCGTCACCCGGCGCGCCGTCTCCCAGAGGAGGCCGACGTGGCGGTCGGTGAGGCAGGGGGCAGCGCGGGCCCCGTCCGGCACAGCCGATTCCACGACCCCCTCACCGGCCCGCCAGTCGAGCCTGTGTGCCTTCGTGCCGATCCGGCGTTCGCGGACTCGGCCCGTGGACCGCTCGACAACGAGGTGGTCGGGGTCGGCGCGTCCGGACACGACGCTCTCGCCGAGACCGTAGGAGGCGTCGAGAACGATCTCGTCGGCGAAGGGACGGGACGGATTCGCCGTGAGCATGACGCCGGAGACGTCGGGCGTGACGAGCCGTTGCACGAGGACGGCCATCTGCGCCTGCGTCGCCACGCCGCGCTCTGCCCGGTACACGGAGGCGGCATCGCTGTGGAGGGACCTGCGGCAGGTCTCGACCGCGCGCACGAGTGCCTCGCAGTCCTGCACGCCGAGCTCGGTCGTGTAAACGCCCGCGAAGGACGCTTCCTCGAGGTCCTCGGCCGTCGCCGAGGACCGCACGGCGAGAACGGGGTGACCGCCGTACGCCGCGAGATCGTTCCAGAGGCGGCGCAGAGCCCCTTCCGTCACCGCGTCGACATCCACCTCGTCCGTCGCCGCGACGCACCACGTGTGGGGTGCGGGCAGGTCGGCTCGGAGGAGTCGCACGATCCCGCAGCCCTTGCCGCCGATCACCGTCACGTCCTCGGGGGTCTCGGACGTGAGCTCGAGGATCACGGCCCCGTCCTGGGGATCACGGCCTCACCGTCGACCTCACGAGGGGCCAGAGCTCGGGCAGGAGGCCGATCATGCCGAGGCGCCTCGGCCGCCACACGTGCTCGATCACACCGTGCCCGGGTCCCGACACGGTGGTCCCCGCCGGACCTCCGTCCATCTCGAAGCGGGCGCGGATCTCCTCGAGCCACGCGCCGTTGCGGGCGAGAGGGCAGCGGCCGAGGGCAGTCGCCTGCACGCGCCAGTCGACCCCGGCCGAATCGGTGAGCACGAGCCGTGCCGACTCGGGCAGGTGGGGGCGACGTCCCCACGTGTAGTCGATCGCGATGTCCGTGAGATGGCGGGTTTCGCCGTCGTGGTGCACGAACCCGGCGGGGACGACGGTGCCGTCCGGGCCCCGCACCCGTGTCGCGTTGAACGCGGTGCCGTCCTCGAACTGGCCGCTCACCCAGTCCCAGCCCACGAGTGAGCCCCAGTCGCGTGGACCCCACGACTTGTCACGCTGCCCCCTCCCGTCGACATCACTGCGGTGGCCACGGAACTCGGTCCAGCCGCGCACGGTACCGGCCTGCTCGAAGTGCTCGGCCGCCATCTCGGACCGGAAGCTCCCCTGCGAGTCGCCGAAGTCGAGAGGAGGAGTGGTCGCCTCCCACACGAGATCCATGGAGTGGGTTCCGTCGAGGCGGAGGCGGAAACGCGAGAGGGGTTCGAGGATCTCGAAGACGAGGCGCCCGGCCCGGAACCCCTTGTCGGGGTTCTGATCCGTCCACGGTCCCTGCCGCCGCAGGTTCACCGCCGGATAGCAGAACTCGGGACGGCCTCCCCGGATGGAGAGGACGAGTCCGTCGACACGGTCGTCTGCGAAGCGGTAGCCGATCCGGGCGAGGCCGAGGACCTCCCTCTCGGGATCGGACCAGTTGAAGTAGAAGCTCTCCTGCCAGTGCGGCAGATCCCCGGCGGGATGGAGTGCCTCGTCCTCGGGCGAGATCATCAGCCCCCTCGCATGGACAGTGGCCGAACCGTACCGGCACACCCGCCGTGACTCCGAATCGCCCCGCTAAGGTGGCCCCGACCGGCCGAGGTCCCGGAGAGAGGAGGGCATGATGACGCGTTCCAAGCTTCGTCTGGCAGGGGTTGTGACCGTAGGTCTGGCGGCGACGGCGTCCATCTCCCTCTGGTCGGCCGCGCCGGTTGCCGCGCACACGGGCCGGTCGGCGGCGAGCGTCGCGGACGGCATCTCCCACCCCGTCTCAGGCATCGACCACCTTCTCGCCATGGTCGCGGTCGGTGTGCTCGCAGCCGGGGTGCGCGATCGGAGGGTTGCGTGGCTGACCCCCGTCGGATTCGTCATCGGCATGATCGGAGGTGGGCTGCTCGGCGTGGATGCCGGCTCGATGGCTGCAGTCGAGATCGCGATCGCGCTCACCGTCGTCACCCTCGGCCTCGGCCTCGCCACCTCTCCTCGCGTATCCGGGTGGTGGCTGCCCGTGGCCGCCATGGCGCTCGGATCGGTGCACGGATACGCGCACGGTGCCGAGCTCCCGGCCGGGGCTGTACCCGTCCTCTACGTGGCCGGCTTCGTCTGCATGACGGCTCTCCTCCACGCCGCCGGCGCCGGGATCGGACTGTTCTTGCGCCGTGTGCCGACGGCGCGTCTGGCAGCGGGTGGGCTCGTCGCCCTCGCCGGTGTCGCTCTCCTCGTCGGCGGCTGAGGCCGCCGCCCCGGTGATGGTGTCGTCACGGAGAGACTGGGTACCTGAGCGGCGATATATCGCCGCTCAGGTACCCAGTCGTGGTGTCCGTCAGCAACGCACGGTGCCGTCGAGGATCTCCACAGTGCGGTCCGTGAAGTCGACCATGCGTACGTCGTGCGTGACCATGATCCCCGCCTTGTGGCGGCTCCTGATCTCGTGCGCGAGCAGCTCGACGACTGCCGTACCGAGCTTCGTGTCGAGGTTCGCGGTCGGTTCGTCGACGAGGATCACGTCGGGATCGTTCATGAGTGCCCGCCCGATCGCGACCCGCTGACGTTCCCCACCCGAAAGCCGGCTCGGCACCTGGTTGCGTACGCCTGCGAGACCCAACTCGTCGAGAAGCCGGGCAACACGCGCCTGCGCTTCGTGCCGTGGGACCGACGCGAACTGGGCGGCCACGAGCATGTTCTCCGCTGCCGTGAGGAACGGCACGAGGTTGAAGTGCTGGAAGACGAACCCGATGCGTCTCGCGCGGAACCCGGACCGGGCACGCGCGGTCAGGCGAGTGACGTCCTCGCCGGCAACCGTGACCTCACCGGAGGTGGGGGTGAGGAGGGCGCCCACGATGGAGAGCAGTGTCGTCTTGCCCGAACCCGACGGCCCGAGCAGCGCCATGAACTCGCCCTCGTGAAGGTGGATCGAGGCCTCGCGCAGTGCCGTCGTCGCGGCATGCCCGGACCCGTAGACCTTGCTCACGTCACGCGTCACGACGACCTGCTCAGTCACCGGCTCCTCCGATTGCGTTCGCGGGGTCGATCCGCGAGATGCGCCTGAAGGAGAGCAGGGCACCGATCACCGAAACCGTGGCCGTGAGCAACCCCACGGTCAGCCAGGCCTGCGTGTCGACGGTGAAGGGAAGCTCCGGGGGGAGAGCCGCCCCGACGAGGAGCGTGAGGGCAGCCGCGCCGAGGAAGGCCGGGATCGCGAGGAGGAGGCTCTGGGCGAGGACGGACGCGGTGAGGTCGCGGGTGCGGGCACCGATCGCCTTCAGGATGCCGATCTGCTCGGACTTCTCGAGTGTGATCAGGGCGAAGAACAACGTGATGACGATCGCGGTGGCGAGGTATGTCATGCCCACGATCGTGAGAAAGGTACGGCGTTGTTCGCTGAACCCCGGCAGTGCCGCGATCGCGTCCGCGGTCGTCACGGATTCCGTGTGGGTGAGCCCAGAGTCGAGGGCCTGCGCGACGGCGTCCGGGTCGGCCCCGCTCTCGACGTCGATCGCGAGCAGGTTCGCGCGCTGGTCATCGCTCACCCGTTCCGGTCGTACCGCGACGAGGAGCTCCTCCCACGTGTCGAGCCCGACCCAGAGGGTGGGCTGGAGCTGGAACGAGCTGTCCTCGACGAAACCCACGATCTCGATCGGCCGGTCGGACTCGGCGAAGTACACGACGTCGCCGAGGGCGACACCGTCGGTCCGGGCCCGTGCGTCGATGGCACCGACACCGGACTCGTCGGCACGGGGCAGGCGACCCGCGACGAGGTTGGCCGGCTCCCCCGGCGACCCGGGCTCGTACCCGAACACCGACATGTCGAAGAGATCGTCGGGGACGACCTCCACCTGCGTGCGACCGGTTCCGAAGAGGACACCGACCGCGCCGGCATCCGAGACACCGGACACCGATCTCGCCCGCTGCACGGCGGCGACCGGCACGGACGACCTGAACAGTGACTGGTCCACGCCGGCGTCGAAGGTGAGGAGGTCGGCGTCGAGGGCACGAATCGCGCCCGTCTGCCCGCTGTCGAGGCCCGCGAGCTGGCTCACGAGGAACAGGACGAGGACGTTGATGAGGAGGAGGGTGATGCCGACACTCAGGAACCTGCCCCGGCGGCGCAGGATCTCCTTCCAGGCGAGACGCATCAGCGCATCCTTCCCAAAGCTGCCTCCGCCGGGTCGATCGCGGCGATGCGGCGGATGGACACGAGACCCCCGCACAGACCACCCGCGAGGACGGTGCCGACGACCGTGACGACACGTACCGGGTCCACCGTCGCGGGGAGCCCACCCGCGAAGCCGGCCAGGGCGGCAGTGAGGAGAGCGGTCGCGATCGCGGAGGCGACGACGACGACGGCTGCGATCTGGAGGAGGGTTGCACGGCCGAGACGCCACACCCCGGCGCCGACGGCCCGCAGGGTGCCGAACGCGGGGCGTTTCTGCACGGTGAAGATCACGAAGAAGAAGCCAGTGACCACGACGACGATGATCCCCGTGGCCGAGATGACGAGGAGGAACGACATCGAGATCTCGTCCACGCCTGGAATCGCCGCCACGGCGTCGGAGCGGGTCAGGGCGACGGTGCCGGGAAGGGCCCGTTCGATCGCCGAGATGACCGTCGACGCGGAAGTGCCGGGGTCGAGTCGTACGGCGACGACGTTCACGGGCAGGTCGGGGGGCGCGTCCGGGAACGTGGCAGCCTGCAGATCGCGGTACTGCTCGAAGTCCATGAGGAATGTCGGCTGGGCGAGGAAGCCCGCGTTCTCGGCCGTGCCGACGATTTCGAGCTCGACACCGGACGGATCGAATGTCACGCGGCTCCCGACGGGGTAGGTGGACGAGTTGCCGGCATCGACGAGGGTTTCCCCGGGGCCGGGCGTGGCGTCGGTCCGGGTGGGTGCGCCCGCCTCACCGGGTACGAAACCCACAGCGGTCACGGTCGTTCGCGTCGTATCACGTCCGGTCCCACCCACGATCGTGAACGCACCCTCCACCCACGGCGCCGCACTCTCGACACCCTCGATGTCTGCGACGGACTCCTCGGAGCCCACGGGCAGGTTGGATGCCTCGACGTTGTTGCGCGAGGTGTCGCTGTACACGAGGACGTCGGTGTCCTGGCTCTCGAGCGCACCCGTGATCGCCCCCACGAGTGCACCCGAGAGCGAGACGAGGAAGAGGAGGAGGAACACGAGGAGTGTCACGGCTCCCGTGAGGAGCGCGTACCGCACCTTCCGGCGCTTGATCTCGACCGTGGCGAGGTGGACGTGGGAGCTTCTCATGAAATGACCGTGGCGGCGGACGGAACGGTGGATCGTGTGACGAGCCCGGAACTGCGTGTGCAGCGAAGTATGCCGTGGTCCCGGCGTGGGGGGCACCTCGCCGCAGCCTGTGATACGGTCCCGCATCGGAGGTGGGGGAGGGAGGACGCCGCGCGGTGTGGGCCCGGCTCGCGCTCCTGCCTGAGCTGCTCGCGTGCGCCTGCGCGATCCGGCTCGACTCCGCCCGCGCAGTTCGGGTGAACCGCGACCCCCTCGATCGGGGATAGGCTCTGCCGCCGAGGCGATACATTCGTGAGGACGTCCACCATCCGTGTCCCCTGCCGTGCTGCTCTGGCCGGGCTCGTATTCACGACCCTGTTGCTCGCTGCCTGCGCGCAGGACGAGGTCCTCCGGCCCGAGTGGACGTGGGAGTACGAAGGAGAGGCCGACGCCGTGCGTGAGCTCACCTTCGCCGACGATGCCGTCTGGGTCGGGTTCGCGGGCCGGATCCAGCGTGTGCGTGCATCGGACGGCGAAGCAGAGGCGACGATCGGCATCGAGGGGGTGCCGACAGCCATGGCCGTGACCGACGACGGCGTCGTCTGGACGGCGGTCTCCCGTTCTGCCACCGAAGCCGCAGGCCCGCCCGCACCGGCGGGACCCGAGCTCGTCGGGATCGACGCGGCGACGAACGCCGTCATCGCCCACCTACCCACCGGCCTCGCGCCGGACGTGCAGATCCTCGACATCGCAGTGCTCGACGAGATCTGGTTCTCCACGGACAGCGCCGAGGTCTTCGCGATCGATCCCATGACGGGCACGGCCCGACGGATCCTCAAGTCGGTTGCCGTCCTCGACGGGTTCGTGGCCGCCGGGGGCCGGATCTGGATGCTGCGGAACGACTCGGCTCTGACGGCGCTCGACCCCGACACCGGCGAGACCACCGTGCAGCGCGATCTTCCCGGTGACAGGACGAAGGGCGTTCCGTCCGTACCACCGCTCATCGCCTCCGGCTCCACGCTCTGGGTCGTGCGCGAGGGGGAGCCGCCGCTCGTCGTCCTCGACGGGGAGACGGGCGACGTGACGGGCGAGCTCGCCTTGCCGGACGGCTGGAGCGGGGGAAGGAACGCGGCAGTGGTCGGTGACCGGATCTTCCTCACGCACGGTACAGGCGAGACGGCAGTCCTCGCCGTCCGCGAGAACGGAGAGAAACAGGAGTTCGATCTCGCCACAGGGCAGAGGCAGCATCTGATCGGCCACGGCACCGCGCTCTACATGACGGTCGACGCATCCGGGTCCGGGGGTGCCGTCCAGAGGTACAGGGTTCCCGACGCCGGGTCCTGAGCCCGCCTCCACCGGGCCTGGCAGACTCGCCGCATGGAGATTCGAGGCGGGACTGCACCCATCCCGCCCCTGCACCCGCTCGAGCTCGAGGACGTCCGGGTCGAGGACGCGTTCTGGTCATCGCGCCAGGCACTCGTGGCCGAGGCGATGCTGCCCCACCAGTGGGGGCAGCTCACCACCCGCGGGTATCTCGACAACTTCCGCGCGGTCGCGCCGGGCGGTGATCGCAGTCACCGCGGGATGCTCTTCGCCGACTCCGACCTGTACAAGTGGCTCGAGGCCGCCGCGTACGCGGCCGCAGTGGCCGCCGATGCCGCGCTCGAGACCCGGACGGCCGAGGCCGTCGACCTCATAGGCCGGGCCCAGCTCGGAGACGGATACCTCAACACGTACCACCAGGCGTGTGGGGCCACGCGGCGCTGGACCGCCCCCCTCGTCGACCACGAGCTCTACTGCGCAGGCCACCTCATCGAGGCGGCGTGCGCGCAGGACGAGGCGAGAGGCGAACGCGGCCTCCTCGACGTCGCGGTCCGCTTCGCCGACCACATCGGCGAGCGCTTCGCGACGCCCGAGGCCGGCGTACCCGGTCACGAGGAGATCGGGATCGCCCTCGTACGTCTCGCCGGTCGCACGGGGCGGCACGAATACGTGGAGCTCGCACGCGATCTCGTGGAGCGGCGCGGCCACGTGAACCGCTATCCGGGCGCCTTCCTCGGGAACACCACCCGCGCGTTGCGCACCGCCCTGGCCGCGCGCCGCAGGCAGCGACCGGCCGTGACGGGGAGCGACGCTGCAGACGACGCCGATTTCGGGTTCGATCCCGGTCCGGCACGGCTCTGGCCGCGCATCGCGGGCCAGTTCCTCACCGGCGCGTACTTCCAGGACCGCGTGCCGCTCGCCGCCCAGGACGTCGCCGAGGGCCACGCCGTGCGCGCTGCCTACTACTACGCCGGAGCCGGGGACGTCGCACTCGCCATGCAGGACCGGGAGCTCGCCCGCCACCTCGCGAGCGTGTGGGAGAGGACGACGACCCGGCGTGCCTACGTCACGGGTGCCCTCGGTTCCCTCCCCCTCGTCGAGGGATTCGGGCATGACTGGGAGCTGCCGAACCGGGCGTATGCCGAGACGTGCGCGGCGATCGGTGGGGTCCTCTGGTCGTGGCGTGTGCTCCGCGCTACCGGCTCGTCGCGGGCGGCCGACTGGATCGACCGCGCGCTGTACAACGCAGTCCTCTCGGGGACTTCGCTCGACGGCCGGCGCTACTTCTACCGCAACCCTCTCGTCTCCCATGCGCAAGAGGAGAGACGACCCTGGTACGGGGTGGCGTGCTGTCCCCCGAACATCGCCCGTACACTCGCCTCGGTCCAGCGGTACATCTACACGCGCACCGAGGACGGTGTGCAGATCCACCAGTGGATCGGATCGCGGGCGCGGGTGGAGACGCGGGACAGCGTCGTCAGCCTCTCCCTCGAGAGCGGCCTGCCACGCGACGGGGTCGTGCGCGTCGGCGTAACCGCCACGCCCGCGTCGGAGCTCTGCATCAGCCTGCGTGTCCCGGACTGGGCCGAGGCCCACGTGTGCCGTGTGAACGGCACACGTGTCACCGTCGAACCGGGCGACACCGGCTACCTCGACCTGGCGGGCACGTGGCGGGACGACACCATCGAGCTCGGTTTCACGTTCACCCCCCGGCCCGTCACGTCTCCACCACAGGTGGTGGAGAACAGGGGAAGGGTCGCCCTCGGCCACGGCCCGCTCGTCCACTGCGTGCAGTGCAGCGACAATCCCGGGGTCGACGTGCATGCCCTCCGCGTCGCCGGTGCGCCCGAGACGGGAGGGGAGGTGGCGGGGGCGACGGGACTGCTCATCTCCACGCGCGGTGGCGGCGCCCCTGTCGTCGCCACACCCTTCTTCACCTGGGGCAACGCCGGTCCGACAGACATGGCCGTCTGGCTCTGCTGCTAGAAACCGCTCCATGACCTGGCTCTATCTCATCCTCGCGATCCTGTGTGAGGTCACCGCCACGACCGCGCTCAAGCTCAGCGACGGTTTCTCCAAGCTCGGCCCGTCCGTCGTCACACTCGTGGGCTATCTCCTCGCGTTCCTCCTCCTTGCGCTGGCGCTGAGGGAGCTCGACGTCGGAGTCGCATATGCGATCTGGTCGGGCATCGGTACCGCACTCGTGGCCGTGGTCGGCCTGTTGTTCCTCGACGAGAAGCTCGCCTGGCCCGCCTGGGTGGGCATCGGCCTCGTCGTCTGCGGAGTCATCCTCGTCGAGATGTTCGCCGAGGCCTGAGCCGTTTGCGTCACGGGGTACGAGGGGGCCATCCTGGACCGATGGGACGGCGTGGGGCAGGGGTGTACGGGGCGAAGCGCCGACTCGTCCTCGTCGCGGTGCTCCTCCTTCCTTTCATGTCGGCCGCCACCGGCAGCCGCGCCGTGATCGCGGACCCGGAGGAGACCGGTGTGGAGCTCGGACTCCCGCCTCTGCCCGACCCGCCGCCCGACACGATCGTCGTCGACGGGGCGGGGATCGAACGAGCCGCCTGCCTGTACTGCGCCGAGGCGGAGGACCCGGATCCCGTGGAATTCACCTTCGCCGACCTCGCCCGTCGCTCGGTCGATGCGGCGTGCTCCGCTCCCGGAGCCGACGTGACGCGTCTCCTCGGCAACATGTACGTGTCGGGATACCTCGGCGGGGTCTGGTTCCGGGACCAGGTGACGGCATTCGGCGCCGGGGGAGGCGGGGGCGGGATGATCCTGCGGGCCACGGCGCAGCGCGCCGCGCGCATGGCGCGGGTCGGGGCCGTGGGCGGTGACACGACCGTCGTCTCGCAGTCCCGCGGGAATCTCGTCTGGCTCCTCCTCCTTTACGGCTACAACCGCGCCTACCTCGAGGTCACCCTCGCCAACCCACCACCAGGTGTGACCGTCCCCGAGACGGCCGTCGTCTTCCACCGGCCCCTCGACACAGAGGTGGCGTCCTTCCCCCTCGCCGTGAACGACGCCTACGCCTTCGTCCCCGACGAGCTCGAGCAGCCGTCGAACCCACGATGGACGGTCCTCGCCTGGCTCACCCACGCACTCCTCACGTTCGGCGAGGCAGGCGGTGGCGCCGTGTGGCGGGCGATCCTCGCCCTGGGGGACTTCACACCCGAGACGTACGCCGCCGTTGTCGACCTCAGCGCGGGCTTCCTCGTCGTCGCCGAAGCGGCACTCCGCGCGTCCCTCGCCGCCGCCGCCGGCGATTCCGCCGCGGGACGCTGTGCCCTGAAGCTCGCCGCGGCACTGCTCGTCTGGTCGGGGTCGTACCTGGCCGGCCTCGCATCGGATCTGCCGGCAGGCACGGTGCCCGAGCTCACCTGCCCCGAGAGGAACCTATCCGCAGCCGGGTGGGCAGCGATGCGCCCACGGCATCGCTTCCTCGAGCTGGGCCGCGACCTGGAGGAGGAGGTCCTCGCGTCCGTAGGCGGCGACGAGCTGGACGCCGATCGGGAGGCCGTCCTCGTTCCAGTGCCGCGGCAGTGAGACGGCGGGCTGCCCGGAGACGTTGAAGGGTGGTGTGAACGGGATGAGGCTCGCCGACCGGAAGAGCGCCGCGCCCGGATTCTCCACCGTGGGTGTGAACTCGCCGAGGCGAGGTGGCGGTTCTGCGATCGTCGGTGTGACGAGGATGTCCCAGCCGTCCCCCCACCAAGACGCGACACGGCGTGTGTAGCTGCCGAGCCACTCGGAGGCGGTCAGCCAGTCGAGGGCGCTGAACGTTTGGCCCGTCTGGCTGAGGATCAGGTTGTGGGGCTCGAGAAGGTCGTCGGGGTAATCCTGACCGGTCGTCTCGGCCCAATGCTGCACGACCCGGGCAGTTGCCGCGGAGATGATGACCAGGAAGAAGCGTGAGAACTCGGGGTCGTCGAGCTCGGGGTGAGCGTCCGCGTCGATGTCGTGACCGAGCCCTTCGAGCGTGCCGAGCGTCGACGCAACCGCCTTGGCGCAGTCGGGATGTACTTGCGCCTCGACCGGGCCGCTCGACGTGAGACTGCCGATACGGAGGCGACCCGGATCGGCGCCGACCTCGTCCGCGAAGGGCCGCCGTGGGGGCGGGGCTGTGCACGGATCGCCCGGCATGAGTCCCGAGATCGCGTCCAGCACGGCTGCGGTGTCGCGGACCGACCGTGTGACACAGCCGTCGATCGTGAAGCCGTCCCACTCCTTGGAGATCATCGGTCCCTGCGACACTCGCCCCCGGCTCGGCTTGAGGCCGACGAGGCCGCACTCGCTGGCCGGGATCCGGATGGAGCCACCTCCGTCGTTCGCGTGCGCCACCGGAACCATGCGGGCGGCGACTGCGGCCGCCGAGCCGCCGCTCGAACCGCCGACGGAGTGGTCAGGATTCCACGGGTTGCGGGTCGGCCCGAAGGCAACCGGTTCGGTCGTCACGACCGAACCGAACTCGGGCACGTTCGTCTTGCCGAGGTTCACGAAACCGGCCTCGCGAAACCGCGAGGCGAGCCACGACGTCTCCTCCGACCGCCAGCCGAGGGCACGCAGGAAACGCGTACCGCACGTGAACGGATCTCCCGCCGTCTCGACGGTGAGGTCCTTGAGGAGCATGGGGACACCCGCGAACGGGCCGTCCGGCAGGGCGGGGTCCGCGGCTGCGGCCCGTGCCTTCTCGAAGAGGGGATGGACGACGGCGTTCAGGTCCGGGTCGAGCCGCTCGATCCGGTCGATCGCGGCATCGACCATCTCCTGCGGGCTCACTTCCCCCGCGCGGATCAGCTCCGCGCAAGCTGTCGCGTCGAGTGCACCGAGTTCTTGCATCCGCCCAAGCTATCCGAGACGGGCGTGGCAGGCGGTGCCGGTCACGCCGCCACGCCCACTCCGACGACGAAGTCCGAGAAGAACACGGTCCTCCACGTGTCCGCCACCTTCATGCCGTGGTCCTCGACAGCCGCCACGAACTGCTCGGCGCTGAAGCGGTCGTGGTCCGGATGCTCGAGGAAGGTGCGGTACGTCCAGCGTTCGAGTGCATGCCGCGTGACCTCCTCGAAGTAGAAGCGACCACCCGGCCGCAGCACGCGCGCCACCTCGGCCAGGGCAGAACGCCAGTCGGGGATGTGGTGGACGATCCCGAAGTCGAAGACGGCATCGACCGAGTCGTCTTGCGCGGGGATCTGCGTGGCGTCACCCACGCGGACGTCGACCCTGTCGCCGAAGCGGGCGAGGTGGACGCGGGCGAGATCGACCATGCCGGGATCGAGGTCGACAGCGAGAACATGCGCGGCCCCGAACTGCCCGAGGATGATCTCCGTGCCGACACCGCGGCCACATCCGATCTCGACCGCGCGAGCACCCGGGCAGCGCCCGCCGAGGCGGGTGAGGAGGGGGGCCTCGTAGTGCCGTTGGATCCAGGACCGCACGGCGTTGTTCATGAGGGCCTTCTCCGCCCTGTTCAGCTTCACGTCAGCTCCCCTCGCCGGATGCACCCGGGTACCTTCGGACCCCATGCACCTCGACGTCCTGCAGGCCCTCGGTCTCATCGTCGTGCTCGGTATAGGCGCGCAGTGGCTGGGACGCAGCCTGCGTTTCCCCTCGATCGTCCTCCTCCTCGTCGCCGGAGTCCTCGTGGGGCCGGTCACCGGGCTCGTCGAGCCGGCCGAGCTGTTCGGGGAACTGCTGGACCCCGTGGTGTCCCTCGCTGTCGGCCTCATCCTCTTCGAGGCGGGCTTCTCCCTTGACTTGCGGGAGATCGGAGTGGGCCGGCGCGTCGTCTGGCGTCTCGTCACGATCGGAGTCGCCCTGACGGCAGCGTTCGGGGCGGTTGCGTCGAAGTTCCTGCTCGACCTCGACTGGCAGGTGGCGATCCTGCTCGGCGCGATCCTGGTCGTGTCGGGCCCCACCGTCGTGACGCTGCTCCTGCGCGAGATGCGCATCCGCGAGCCACTGAACGCGATCCTGCGTTGGGAAGGCATCGTGATCGACCCGATCGGGGCGACGCTCGGTCTCGTGGTCCTGCACCTCGTGACGAGTGATTCCCCGCACGTCTTCGCCGCCGCCCTTGACCTCCTCGCCACCCTGGCGACGGGCACCGCAATAGGCGTGGCAGGTGCGGCACTCCTCGTCCCCGCGTTCCGCTGGTACCGCGTGCCCGACGACCTGCAGGTCGCGGTGGCCCTCGCCCTCGCTGTGGCTGTCTTCGTAACGGCCGAGTCGGTGTTCAGCGAAGCCGGCCTCTTCGCTACGACGGCGTTCGGCCTCGCGCTCCGCAATCAGCGTTTCGCGGACGTGAGCCGGGTGAGATCGTTCCAGGAGGACCTGTCGGCGATCATCCTCGGCATGCTCTTCATCGTCCTCGCCGCGGACGTCACGCTTGCGGAGTTCCGAGGGGTCGTGTGGGGATCTGTCGCGCTCACGGGGGTCCTCGTCCTCGTCGTGCGGCCTCTCGCGGTCGCCGCCTCCACGATCCGGACTGACCTCACGTGGCGGGACCGCGCGTTCGCCGCCGCCCTCGCGCCGCGTGGGATCGTCGCCGCATCGACGTCCGCCACGTTCGCCGTCGCGATGGCAGATGCCGGGTACGCCGATGCCGACGTGATCCCGGCCGCGACTTTCGTCGTGATCGTGACGGCGGGTGTCGTCTACGGCTTCGCGGCCCGACCCGTGGCGCGTCTGCTCGGCGTGGCCTCACCGGCGGCTCGAGGTCTCGCGATCGTGTCGGACGAGCACTGGGCACGTGTGCTGGCGGACGCCCTCGTCCGTCTCGGCGGGTCGGTGCTGCTCGTCGCCGCCGGCCGCGAGGACGTGCGCCTCGACCCCACGGTCGCCTACTCCGTGTTCGTGGGCTCCCTCGACTCGGAGGATCTCGACGGGGCTCTGGAGGAGGCCGACGTGGCAACGGCACTGGTCGCGTCGGTGAGTCCCGAGCGCAACGTCTTCGCGACATCGGAGCTGATGGGCCGGTTGGGGCGTGAGGCGGTCTACCACCTCCCTCCCGAGGGCGGTCACGAGCCGGGTCGGGCAGCCGACCTGTGGGCGGGCACACCCGACGCGCACAAGGCCTTCGATCCCACTATGACCATCGACCACCTCCGGACCCTCGTGACGTCACGTGCCGCCCTGCGCACGTTCTCGCGGGCGGAAGGGATGTGGGAACCCGACGACAAACCAGGCCCAGGTCCGGGCTCGACCCTCCCTCTCTTCGTGGTGGATGCGGACGGACAGGTTCGGGTCGTCACACTCGGAGGGGACGTGGTCGATCAGGCCGGGGGCGGGGCGAGGCTGCTCACCCTCGCCGTGGCCGGAGGGCTGCCCGGCGGCGCCTCGGCCGAGCGGGAGACGAGCGTGTGACACGGACACTCCTCCTGCTCCGGCATGCCAAGTCCGACTGGGGCGACCCGGACGTGGCAGATCACGACCGTCCCCTCAACGCGAGGGGCAGGCGAGCCTGCACGGTCGTGCGGGACCACCTCACCTCGTCCGATCCCGAGCCGAGCCTCGTCCTGTGCTCGACCAGCACCCGCACGCGGGAGACGCTCGGCGGCATCCTCACCGCCTGGAGCGGGGCGCAGACCATCCGCTTCCTCCCGGGTCTCTACGGCGCCGACGCGACGGGGATCCTCCACGCCCTGCACCGGGTCGACGCAGACATGGCCTCTGTTCTCGTCGTCGCCCACAACCCCGGCATCGGTGATCTCGCAGCCGGCCTCGCCGGCGTCACGTCAGGGGAGGCAGGCGCCCGCATCGCCGCCAAGTTCCCGACAGCGGCCCTCGCCGTCTTCGAGACCGAGGTGCCCTGGGAATCCCTCCGGGCCGGGACGGCGACACTCGTCGACTTCTTCACGCCGCGGGAGTCCGGGCTCGGCTGACCCTGGTGGTGTTCATGGTTCGAGGACGACCTCGATCGCACCGGACTCGCGGTCCGCCGCGACCCGGAAGGCCTCCGTGGCCTCGTCGAGGGGGAAGCGATGCGTGACGAGGGCGGTGGCGATCTCGGGACGGGTGGCGAGGATCCGGGCCGCGACGTCGATCTCGCGGGTGTCGCCGTCGTATCCGCAGCCCACCGGGCAGACGAACCGGAGCTCCTTGACGACGGCGACAAGTCCGGACACGTGCATCGTCCCCCAGTGCGTGCCGAGGACGAGGACTGTGCCACCGGGCCGGACCAGCTCACAGGCGTGGGCGAGAGCACCTTGGGTTCCTGCCGCGTCGACGACGACGTCATAGCGGTCGGAGGCCCGGATGCGGGCGCCGAGCTGAGTGCCTGCCTCCATCTGATGGGGATGACGGGCGACGAGATCCACATCGAGGCCGGTGGAGGTCGCGCTCGCCACGGCACAGAGCCCGATCGTGCCCGCCCCGACGACGGCGACCCGCATCCCTTCTGTCGCCTCGGACAGTCCCCAGCCGTGGACTGCGACGGCAAGGGGCTCGACGAGACACGCACACGCCGGGAAGGTATGGTGCCACATCGATCCCGATCCGGGAGGTGGACGTGGACCTCGGTTTCGACAGCAGGGTTGCAGTGATCACCGGTGCCGGAGGAGGGCTGGGACGGGCCCATGCGCTCGAGCTCGCCCGCCGCGGCGCCCGGATCGTGGTCAACGACCTCGGCGGGGCAGTGGACGGGAGTGGCTCGTCGGCGACTCCGGCCGAACAGGTCGTGAAGGAGATCGAGGATCTCGGTGGCGAAGCGGTCGCCAACGCCGACTCCGTGGCGAGCGCCGCCGGGGGCGAAGCCATCGTGAAGACCGCCCTCGACAGCTTCGGCCACGTCGACATCGTGATCAACAACGCGGGGATCCTGCGTGACAAGACCTTCGCGAAGATGACGCCGGACTTCCTCGATCCGGTGGTCGACGTCCACCTGAAGGGTGCGTTCAACGTCGCCCGCCCGGCGTGGGACCACATGAAGGAGCGAGGCTACGGACGCATCGTGAACACGGCGTCGAACGCGGGGATCCTCGGCAACTTCGGTCAGACGAACTACGGGGCGGCCAAGATGGGCCTCGTCGGCCTCACACGCGTCCTCGCCCAGGAGGGGAGGAAGTACGACATCAAGGTGAACGCGATCGCTCCCATCGCCCGCACGCGCATGACCGAGGAGCTGCTCGGTCCCCTCGCCGAGAAGCTCGACCCCGAGACCGTCACGCCCGTGGTCGCGTGGCTCGTACACGAGGACTGCCCGGTGACGGGGGAGATCTACTCCGCCGGCGGTGGCCGCGTCGCCCGGTTCTTCGTCGGGATGACCAAAGGCTGGTTCGATCCCGACATCACGATGGAATCCGTGCGCGACCACTTCGACGAGATCCGAGACGAAGCGGGCTACACCGTCCCGCGGGGAACGAACGACGAGATCAAACTCGTCCTCGACGCCCTGAGTTGACGCCGAACCGAGGAAGGGGAACGACGTGTCCGTCTACGACATCGAGATCGACACCCTCGAGGGGGAACCCGGGCGGCTCGCAGAGCAAGCGGGCGGGGCGGGCCTCGTGGTCAACGTGGCATCGAAGTGCGGGTTGACCCCGCAGTACGCCGCACTCCAGCGGCTCCACGACACGTACTCCGCCCGTGGCTTCTCGGTCCTCGGCTTCCCCTGCAACCAGTTCCTCGAGCAGGAACCGGGCACACCCGAGGAGATCCGCGAGTTCGTCACGGACGAGTACGCCGTGACGTTCCCGATCTTCGCGAAGCTCGACGTGAACGGCGACGCCAGACACCCCCTCTACGCAGCGCTCGTCGACACAGCGGACGCCGACGGCTACAGCGGTGACATCCGGTGGAACTTCGAGAAGTTCCTCGTCTCCGCCGACGGGAAGGTCGTGGCCCGCTTCGCGCCGACGGTCGAGCCCGACGACCCACAGATCGTCGATGCGATCGAGTCGCTGCTCGCCGATTGAGCCTGCCCCGCGCATGTCACCCGTCCCCGAGTCACCACCGTGTGCGAGCCACCGGGCTCTCGACATCCTCTGCCCGTGCCCTCTCATGTGCCCGGTCGCGAAGTCGGTGATCGCAGGCCGGCACCCGCCCGCCCCCCACCCGGGTCGCGACCACGGGGCCGGCACGGACGACGACGGTGCGTCTCAGGACAGGACGACTTCCTGAGGCTCGCGTGGCACGGGCAGCACTCCGTCCGCATCTTCGGCCTTGCCCATCCTGATGCGCAACACGCAGTCGAACTCGGGCAGGTTCGGTTCGAAGTGGAACGACATCACGTCGTCCGGTCCGAAGAGCCGCTCGCATGCCGCCTTGCACCCGTAGAGGCAGGCGTAGGTCTGCGGTTCGGTCTCGCTCACGACGGTGTGCATGGCGCAGCGCGGGATGTAGGCCTCGATGACGC
This sequence comes from Acidimicrobiia bacterium, assembly GCA_020850945.1. GTDB lineage: Bacteria > Actinomycetota > Acidimicrobiia > UBA2766 > UBA2766 > QWHP01. The sequence continues at coordinate 19,686 of JADZDR010000064.1, forward strand.
CGTCCTCGACGGAGCGGATCTCGACGGGGCCGACCAGGAACGACGAGAGGCCGACGACGCCGGCCATGCGGTCCGCCAGTGGGCCGTCGTACATCGCCTTCATCCCGCCCGGCAGTCCCGTGTCTCCGTTCTCCATGAGGGGCTTCATCCAGCCGATCCAGCTCTCGAGGCGGTTCGCGATCGTGCTCGTGATCAGCTCGTGGAAGTCGGGCTCCGCCATGCGGGGTCGCAACTCGCTGCACACCCACTCGAGCTCCCGCACGAAGTTGCCGTAGCGTTTCCTCCAACTCGCCCGCGGGGAGTCCCGCCACGACAGCGGCTTGCGCTGCGCCTTCACCTCCTCGTACTCACGGTCGACTGTCGCCGGGTCGTCGGCGAGGAGGCGGAGGACCGGCAGATAGGTCTCCTCGACGATTCCACCCACTCGCTTGAGCTGCGACCTCATCACGAGGTCGTCCCATACGGCCCTCGGTCCGTAGTCCTCCTGCAGGGAATCCAGCACCACGGCGACCTCTCCCGACTTGTCGGTGAACGGCGTTCAGACCAGCCTAACCGGGTCGGGCCGGGACGCCCAGCGCGGTGTGTCGCGGGCCGAGTGCGTCGCCGCCGTCACCGACCTGTACCTTGCGTCGCATGTCCGATCGTCCCTTCCGCGTGCTCGGCCTCCAACAGATCGCGGTCGGGGGTCCCGACAAGACGGCTCTGCGCCGCCTCTGGGTCGAGACCCTCGGCCTCACCGTGCAAGGCACGTTCCGCAGTGAGACGGAGAACGTCGACGAGGACATCGCCACTGCCGGGACGGGACCTCTCGCCGTCGAGGTCGACCTCATGCAGCCGATCGATCCCGACGTCCGACCCCGGGTCCACGAACCCCCCTTGAACCATGTGGGCCTCTGGGTGGACGACCTTGCCGCGGCCGTGGCGTGGATGGAGGACAACGGCGTGCGCTTCACACCCGGCGGTATCAGGAAGGGTGCCGCCGGCCACGACGTCTGCTTCATCCACCCCAAGGGCGACGAGGTGCATCCCGTCGGCGGGGAGGGTGTCCTCATCGAGCTCGTGCAGGCACCACCTGACGTGATTGCAGCCTTCGAGTCGCTCACCTGATTCCCTATGTGCGCCGGGACCCGGGAAAGATGTGGCATCGGCCCGTGCCGGGTGCTCTCATGGGCGCGTGCACGGTATGCCCGAGAGACGGATGATCGCAGCCGCGATCCTGTCGCCGTGCGTGTCCGTCCTTCCCGTGATGTTGCTCGGCGCCACGTCAGTGCAGCTCGCCGACGACCTTCACGTCGACCCCGCGACCCTCGGGATCCTCGCCACGACGTTCTTCCTCGCTTCCGCTCTCTTCAGTTTCGTGGCGGCGCGCACGGTCGAGATCCGTCTCGGTGCCGGCACGTCGATGCGCATCGCGGCCGTGTGCTCAGCCGGCGCCCTCCTCGGTGTCGCCTCGATCTCGGACCGGTGGGTCGCCGTGCCGTTCCTCGTGATCGCGGGCCTCGCGAACGCACTCGCGCAGCCCGCCGCGAACCTCCTCGTCGCCCGACGCGTTCCGCCGGCCCGGCAGGGCTTCTACTTCGCCGTCAAGCAGTCGGCGGTGATCGGTGCCTCGATGCTGGCCGGCGTGTCCGTCCCCACTCTCGTCGTCCACTTCGGATGGCGCGTGGCATACGTCGCCGCGGCCGGCCTCGCCCTCGCCGCCGTGTGGGTCGCTCCCGCCCACATCCCCGGGACAACACCCGCTGACGGGCCGCAGGGCGCGGCTCGCCTCTCGCGGCGGGGACCGATGCTCGTGCTCGCCGCCGCGGTCGGTGTGGGAGCGGCGGCTGTCGCCGCCCTGCCCGCGTTCCTCGTGTCTGCGGCGTCCGAGATCGGCATCTCGGACGCACGTGCCGGTAGCCTGCTCGCCATCGCCGGCCTGTGCGGAATCGGCTCGCGTCTCGCTGTGGGCCGGGCTGCGGACTCCTTGGGGGGAGAGCCACTCAAAGGTGTCGCCGCAATGCTCATCGTCGGCTCGGCCGGTCTCGCTCTCCTCTCCTCGACCGGCCCGGCCTTCATCCTGGGTGCCTTCGTTGCCTACGCGTTCGGCTGGGGTTGGCCCGGCCTCTTCCACGTCGGGATCGTGAGGCACAACCGGGATGTGCCGAGCATCGCAACCGGTGTCACGCAGACCGGTGTCTACATCGGCGGCGTTGTCGGTCCCGCCCTCTTCGGCGCGATCGCAGAAGGCCGCGGCTTCTCGACTGCATGGTTGGTCGTCGCGGGGCTGATGGCCGTCTCGGCCGCCGGCATCCGCCTCGGTGCACACCTGCTGGCACGGCCCGAACCGGAGGTGGAAGCGGTTGCCTGAGTCGCCCCTCTGGTTTCGTTCCGCCCTCGCCGCGCCGGGCATCGAAGCTCGTGTCGACGTGGCCGGCTGCCCCATCCACTACCTCCATTGGGGGGACACCTCGGCACCCGGCCTCGTGCTCGTGCACGGCGGTGGGGGCCACGCCCACTGGTGGTCCTTCCTCGCCCCGCTCCTGGCCCGCCAGTACCGTGTGGTCGCGCTCGACCTGAGCGGCCACGGCGACTCCGGACGCAGGGATTCGTATCCGCGTCAGGTGTGGGCCGACGAGATCATGGCCGTCGCGGCACACGCCGGGATCGGGAGCCCACCCGTCCTCGTAGGCCACTCGATGGGTGGCCTCATCGCCATCTACACGGCTGCGACCTACGGGGACGAGCTGGCCGGTGTCGTCGTCGTCGATGCCCCCGTGCGTCGCCCCGATCCCGAGACGGAGGAGGCGGCGCGCAAGAGACGGGGGGCGCTCAACCGCCTCTTCGTGTACCGGTCACGCGAGGCGGCGTTGAAGCGTTTCGCACTCATCCCGCCCCAGCCCGTCGAGAACGACTTCATCCTCGAGCACATCGCGTGGCACTCCGTACGGGAGGTAGACACCGACGACGGTCCGAGCGGGTGGACCTGGAAGTTCCACCCGCTCATCTACATCCAGTACTTCCCGCACGAGATCCACGAGGTGCTCGCGAAGGTGAAGTGCCGCATCGCACTCTTCCGCGGGGAGTTGAGCACGAGCGTGACCCCCGAGACGCACGAGTACATGGTGGGCCTCCTCGAGCGCAACGTGCCCGAGGTCGAGATCCCCCAGGCGTACCACCATCTCCTCATCGACCAGCCCCTCGCGTTCGTGGCGGCGCTTCGCGCGCTGCTGAGCGACTGGGAGCACACCGTCCCGCGTCACGGTCCGGGATCCGACCGCGCAAGTTGAGGACCCAGCCCGACCCGAGCGACCTGGGTACCTGAGCGGCGATATATCGCCGCTCAGGTACCCAGTGTCCGCGTGCATCCCCGCCGCTGCCGCTGTCACCACGCGCCGGGGTGCGCTACGGTCGAAGGGAAGTCGCCACGAAGCACGACCCGGACACGGCCGATCGGGGGATACGGATGACGGACACGTACCACGACAGGATCTACGTCGACGGCGCCTGGACCGTTCCCGACGGCAAGGGGGCGATCGAGGTCGTGAACTCCTCGACCGAAGAGGTCATGGGTCACGTGCCCGAGTGCGACGCGACCGACGCAGACCGTGCCGTGGCCGCCGCCCGCAGCGCGTTCGACGCCTGGTCCGGAACCGACGCGGCGGAACGGTCAGGCCTCCTGCGGGCGATCTCGGAGGGGATCATGTCCCGGGCCGAGGAGATCGGCGAGCTGATTGCCCGCGAAGTCGGTATGCCCCTCAAGCTGTCGATTCCGATCCAGGCCATGAACCCCGCCCAGACCTTCGTGCGCCAAGCCGAGATCCTCGACTCCTTCACCTGGACGGAGGAGGCGGGGCGCGCCGAGGTGGTCTTCGAGCCCGTCGGTGTCGTGGGTGCGATCACGCCGTGGAACTATCCCCTGCACCAGATCTCCCTCAAGGTCGCCCCCGCCCTCGCCGCGGGATGCACGGTCGTGCTCAAACCCTCCGAGGTCGCCCCGCTCAATGCCTTCGTCTTCGCGGAGATCGCCGACGCGGCAGGTGTGCCGCCAGGCGTCTTCAACCTCGTGTCGGGGTTCGGGCCCGTCGTGGGCGAGGCGATCGCCCGTAGTCCCGAGGTCGACATGGTGAGCTTCACCGGGTCGACCCGCGCGGGCAGGCGCGTTTCCGAGCTCGCGAGCGCGACCGTCAAGAGAGTCCAACTCGAGCTCGGCGGCAAGTCGGCGAACGTCATCCTCGACGACGCCGATCTCGAGGCGGCTGTGACGGGAGGGGTCCGCAACGCCTTCCTGAACTCGGGCCAGACGTGCTCGGCGCATACACGCATGCTCGTACCCCGCGACAGGCTCGCCGAGGTGGAGGCACTGGCAGCGCAGGCCGCGGAGGCCCTCACGCCGGGCGACCCCCTCGGTGCCGGCAAGCTCGGCCCCCTCGTCTCCGCCCGCCAACTCGCCCGCGTGCGGGAATACATCCGGGCGGGTGTCGAGGAGGGGGCGAGGCTCGTCACAGGTGGCGACGACCTGCCCGACGGGCTCACGCGCGGCTACTACGTGCGGCCCACGGTCTTCTCGGACGTGAAGCCCCACGCGCGGATCGCGCAGGAGGAGATCTTCGGTCCTGTGCTCGCCATCATCCCCTACGACACGGAGGACGAGGCGATCGACATCGCCAACGACACGATCTACGGCCTGTCCGGAGGTGTCTGGTCGGCGGACCCCGACCGCGCGCGGCGGGTTGCGCTGGCGCTGCGCACGGGTGAGGTCGCGATCAACGGAGGCGGCTCCGAGCCACTCGCCCCCTTCGGCGGGTACAAGCAGTCGGGACTCGGGCGCGAAGCGGGCGTCTACGGCTTCGAGGAGTATCTCGAGACGAAGGCCCTCCTCCGGCGCGACTGAGCACGGGCGCGAGCGGGGCCCGCCCGTGTCTGGCAGGATGTCCCGATGACCGAGGGCAGAGCGGATTTCGAACGGGCCCGTGACGAGTTCGTGACCACCTTCCGGCGCGCGACCACGACACCGGGCTCAGTCCGTCTCGGCAAGCGCACGACGAACCTCTTCCGGCCGCGGCGGCGCACCAGGTCCCGTCGCCTTCCCACGGCCGGGCTCGACATGGTCCTCGACGTGGATACCGAACACAAGGTGGCACGCGTGGGCGGGATGACGACTTACGACACGTTCGTCGACGGCACACTGCCGCTCGGACTCATGCCCGCCGTCGTTCCCGAGCTGCGCTCCATCACGGTGGGCGGTGCGGTCACCGGGGTCGGAATCGAGTCGACGTCTTGGATGCACGGCCTCGTGCACGAGACGGCCACGCGCGTCGAGATCCTCACGGGAACGGGTGACGTCGTGATCGCCGACCGCAGCGGACCCCACGCCGACCTCTTCTTCGGCTTCCCGAACTCGTACGGAACACTCGGGTATGCACTCTCGGTCGACGTTGCCGTGCAGCCGATCTCTCCCTTCGTGCGCCTCACACACGCGCGGTGCACATCACCCCAAGAGCTCTTCGCGACGATCGCCGACGTGTGCGAGACGGGCGTGTTCGACGAGACACCCGTCGACTTCGTGGACGGCTCGATCTTCGGGCAGGACGAGATGTACCTCACGCTCGGCACGTTCGTCGACGCCGCCGCTGACTCCACGCCCAGCGACTACACGTGGATGGGCATCTACCACCACGCGGTCCGCGAGAGGGACTCGGATCTGCTCACAGCCCGCGGCTATCTGTGGCGATGGGACACGGACTGGTTCTGGTGTTCGGGCAACCTCGGCTTCGAACGGACCTGGGTGCGGGCCCTCGCCGGCCGCGAGCTGCTGAGATCGACCACGTATCGCCGCCTCCTGGCACTCGAGCACAGATGGCAGCTCACCGCCCGCAAGCGGCGTCTCACGGGTGAGAACCAGCGGGAGCCGGTGATCCAGGATGTCGAGATCCCGATCGAGCGGGCAGGCGACTTCATGCGCTTCTTCGCGGACGAGGTCGGCATAGTGCCCGTCTGGGTCTGTCCCGTACGCGCGTCGGAGGATGCCGGCCGCTTCCCCCTCTACGCGATGCGAAACGGCGCCCTGTACGTGAACTTCGGATTCTGGTCGAGTGTGGAGCTCCTCCCCGGCATGTCCGAGCACCACCACAACCGACGGATCGAAGCCGTGGTCGAAGACCTCGGGGGACGTAAGTCCCTGTACTCGACCGCGTTCTACGACCGGGCCGAGTTCGACCGCATCTACGACATCGGCGCCTACGAGAAGCTGAAGACGACTTACGACCCGGACGGGCGACTGCCCGACCTGTACGCCAAGACCGTGATGCGGGCCTAGTTTGTGCCGCAACGGGGGTAACCACTTCCTCCGGTGGCACAACCGGTAGAGGAGGCGAACGTGACACTCGCGGCGCTGTACGAGGAGTTGACGGGACCAGACTGCCCGATCGCATTCCGCGCCCACGACGGGAGCGCAGTCGGGGGGACCGATGCCCCGGCCACGGTCGTGCTGCACTCTGTGCGAGGCCTGCGCCACATGGTGTCCGCGCCCGGCCAGCTCGGCCTTGCCCGCGCGTACGTCTCGGGTGAGCTCGACATCGAGGGCGACCTCTACGCGGCCCTCGGCTGGATGCTGGAGACACCGCTGCGGCGCAAGACCGTCGTCGAGCAGCTCGCCCTCGCCCGCCGGCTTCCATGGGGTGCATTCGTCCCGATCGCCCGCCCAGCCGAGGAGGTCCGCCTGCACAACGGTCCGCTGCACTCGCTGCGGCGTGACGCGGCCGCGATCTCGCACCACTACGACGTGTCCAATGAGTTCTATCGGATGGTCCTCGGGCCGACGATGGCGTACACGTGTGCCTGCTTCCCCACTGATGACACCTCACTCGACACGGCTCAGCTCCAGAAGTTCGATCTCGTGTGCCGTAAGCTCGACCTCCAGCCGGGAGAACGCCTCCTCGACGTGGGATGCGGATGGGGCGGCATGGTCCTGCACGCGACGGAGCACTACGGAGTGACGGCTCTCGGTGTGACGCTGTCACGGCAACAGGCGGAATGGGCTCAGAAGCAGATCGCCGACCGCGGTCTCGCCGACCGGGCTGAGGTCCGCCACCTCGACTACCGCGACGTGACGGTGGACGAGGGTCCCTTCGACGCGATCAGCTCGATCGGTTTGACCGAGCACATCGGGGCAGAGGAGCTGCACGGCTACTTCACGCACCTGTACGGTCTCTTGCGACCGGCGGGGCGACTCCTCAACCATGCGATCCACCGGCCGCGGGACAACCGCACGAAGCTGGACCCGCGGGGTTTCATGAACAGGTACGTGTTCCCCGACGCCGAGCTCGAGGCGGTCACACGTGTCATGGCGGAGATGCCCGAAGTGGGCTTCGAGATCCGCCACGAGGAGAACCTGCGGGAGCACTACGCGAAGACGCTGCGCCACTGGACGGCCAACCTCGAGGAGAACTGGGAGGCGTGCGTGGCGGAGGCGGGGGAGGGCCGCACCCGCGTGTGGCGCCTCTACCTCGCCGGTTGCGCACTTCTCTTCGAGCGCAACCTCATGCAGCTCCACCAGGTCCTCTGCACGAAGACGACGCCGAGCGGCGATTCGGGCATGTCCCTGCGCGGTTGGGCCCGTCCCTCCACCTGAGCTTGCCGGCGTGAGTCATTGCCTCGCGAGGAACATCTGCAGCTCGACGACGCCGTGGTCCTCGACGGAGATCACGATCATCGATGAAGGCACCGCCACGTCGTAGTCGGCGAAGACGACATCGGTCGTGCCCACGATGGCGAGGACTCCGTCGTTCAGCTCGGCTTCGATGTCGACCGTCACGTCCCGCGTGACTCCGTGCACGGTGAGCTCTCCCTTGGCCTCGGCGGACACGGATTCCCCTTCGGTCGGGACGGTCCCGAGCTCGATCGGCGCGGTGAGGACGAACTCGGCTTCGGGGTGGGTGCCGGTCTCGAGGGCTTCCTGGATCTTGTCGTCGCGACGCGGCCGATCACTCGTGATTGTGGTGAGGTCTGCCGTGAACTCGGCCGACTCCACCGTCGATCCCGAGATCACGACGGTGCCCGTCACGTCCTCGGTCCGGCCGACCGCGGTCGCGTGGCCGATGCCCTGTCCCAGTTCCTCCTCGACCCTGAAGCCTGCGAAGGACGGTGACCCGTCGGCAGCCGTGAGCGACGGATCGACCGTCCATGTCCCCTCCGCCGTGGAGGAACCCGCCGGCGTGGGAGCGCCGCCGGTGGTCGTCGACTCGGTGTCTGCGACCGCGTCGCTGAGGCTCACCTCGGGTGGGGCGCTGCCACCGAACCACACGAAGTACCCGACCGCGCCCAAGGCGACGAGGACGGCGAGGCCGACACCGACGACGGTGAGGGTGAGGCGCTTGCGTGATCTCTGGGCACGGGGGGGCTCTTGTGAATCCATGTGTCCGAGCATGTTTGCCCCGTGTAAGAGCGTCTTCGCACGTGGCTGAGAATCGGTTAAGAACGGAGATCGGGGTGGGGAAGCGTGGCTGCCACCTCCGCGAGCGCCGGCTGCGGGAAAGTCTGTGCCGCCTCGGCTTCGCGGAGGACCTCGATGATCTCCTCGCCGAGCAACTCCTCCTGTTCGAGGAGGGACGCGCAGAGCGCCTCGACGAGGTGCCGGTTCTGGGCGAGGAGGAGCTCGACCTCGGACTTGGCGGACTCGAGGATCTCCTCGACCTTGGGGCGGGCCTGGGCGTCGGCGAGGACCCGTGCGATCGTGTCACCCGAGAGCAGCGTCGCCTGTGTCGCATCGAAGGAGACGAGGGAACCGGCCATGCCGAAGGTTCCGACCATGCGGGCGGCGAGGCGCGTGGCGGCCTGGAGGTCCCCGGCGGCTCCCGTGCCCGACTGGCCGAACCAGAGCTCCTCGGCCACCATGCCCCCGAACGCGATCTTGATGAGTCCCTCGACCTCGTCGCGACTCTTCGTGAAGCGCTCCTCCGTCTCGGAGTGGGCGAGGAGACCGAGGGCCTCGCGGCGTTTGATGATCGACAGGACCTCGAGCTTGCGGCCCACACCGCGCAGGTACGCCACGACCGCGTGCCCGGCCTCGTGAGTGGCGATCACGTGCTTCTCCTCCGCCGAGTACTCGACGGGCTGTTTGAGGCCGAGCTCCTCGGTCATCTTCGCCTGTTGGATGTCTCGCCACGTCATGGCCGTGCGGCCGTCGCGCACCGCCCAAACGAGGGCCTCGTCGAGGATGTGCTCGAGCATGACGGGTGAGTACCCGAAGGTCATGGCGGCGAGGGTGTCCCGCCTGTCCGGATCGTCGAGCGCGTCGACGTGCGACTTGCGATCGAGGTAGTAGTCGATGATCTCACGCCGTCCTCCCCGGCTCGGCAGGTCGAAGTGGATCGTGCGATCGAAGCGCCCCGGCCGGAGGAGGGCGGGATCGAGGTCGGCGGCCCGGTTCGTGGCACCGATCACGAGGATGTTCGCCGGGACCGGCATCGGTTTGCGGAGCTGGTTCTCCTCGGGGAGGAACCGGTTGAGCCTGTCGATGAACCAACCGGCGATGCGCTGGCCAGTCGTCGGCAGATCGAAGGACTGGAGTTGCACGAGGAGCTCGTTCACGATGCCGGTGATCCCCTCGTGCACCGCCGCTTCAACCCGCGTTCCGGTGTCCGACGCGGCGGTGCCCGTCACGCCGAAGGTGCCCACGTCGAGGGGTGTCGCCCGCATGCCGGATCGAGATGCCGCGATGGCATCGATCTCCTCGATGAAACCTATGGCTCCGCCCTCCTGGCGGGCGTGCTTGCGCAGCTTCTTGAAGTAGGTGCGGATCTTGCGGTTCGTCTGCCCGTAGTACATCGACTGGAACGAGCTCGACGACACGTAGAGGAAGGGCACGCGGGCCTCCTTGGCCATGGCCTTGGCCATGTACGTCTTGCCGGTGCCCGGCGGCCCCTCGAAGAGGACGGCGCGCCGTGGGGTCCCACCCATGCCCTCGCGAAAGGTCTTGTGGGCGAGGAAGAGGTTGAGGGAGCGCACGACCTCCTCTTTCACGGCGCCGGCGCCGACGACGTCGTCGAGCCCGATGTCGATCTCCGACGGCCGGTAGAGGACGTGGGGGGAGCGGCCCGCCCCGAGGAGGGGGACGAGGAGGACCAGGCCGACGAGGATCACGATGATGTAGAGGGGGATCGTCTTCACGAACCAGTCGGGAACGGTCGGCCATCCTGTGAACGCGGCACCCTCGAACAGCCCCCACCACATCAGGACACAGGGGATCGCGAGGACGGCGAACCAGGTCCAGAGGCGGCGGCGGCGGCGGCGTTCCCTCTGCCGGGACACGTCCCGCTCTGCCGAGCGGACGAGGTCGCCACCCAACCTCGCAACGTCCATGTTCATGGTGCCTCCCCTGTACTCATCCGGGAGCTGGTCGTGACGCTCCATGTCGGGGCCTGCCACACGGTAGCGCACCCGGAGACGCTCGGTGCCCATACCGGCACACAGTGTGAGAGAGCTCTAAGAGCCCTGCGGAACCTCAGGTCGCGTGGCCGGCGCGGAACACCTCGAGGGACGCGACGAAGAGGGACGAGACCACCGCGAACGAGAGCACGGCGGGACGGAGCCACTTCCCGTCCACGCGTCGCGACGAGAGAGCCGAGATCGAGGCACCCGCGATCACGGCCGGGGTGAGGAGGGCGGCCTGGCCGAGTTGCGTCGTCGTGAACTCTCCGGCGACGGACAGCGCACCCACACCGAGCAAGCCGGTGAGGAGGAAGAGAGTGGCGAGCGTGCTGCGCAGAGCCCGGCCTTCCTCGTGCTGGTACACGATCACGAGTGGCGGTCCCCCGATCGACGTCGCGGTCCCGAACGTCCCCGATGCGAGCCCGGCGAGGATCAGCGTGTGGCGGTCGGGGTGAAGGTCGAGGTGGGTCACGCTCAGGGCGACTGCGATGATGACACCGGCGGCGACGGCGACAACGAGGTACTGGCGGGGGATGACGGTCACGATCCAGGCGCCGAGGATCGATCCCGGCACGAGGCCGATGGCCGCCCACGGCACGTCGTGGAGGCGCAGGCCTATCCGGTCCCGGAGCATGATCGTCGTCGACAGGACGAGACCGAGCGCGATGATCCCGCCCGGGACGAACTCGGGGTACACGGCGGACACGATCGGCGCCGACACGAGCGCGTAGCCGAAGCCGACCGTTCCCTGGACGCTCGTCCCGAGGAGAACGGCACCGAAGCAGATCAGATAGGTCGCTGTGTCCAAGAGGGCGGTGAAGTGTCGGGAGTAGTGGGACGCACGACGCCGCGTGCGATGTGTGCACCAACTATGCGCCGTGCGGTGCTCGACCGACAAGAAGGGCGCTACGAATAGCCCCGTGTCCGACAGAGCGAATATCGTGCCGGACGGAGGAACACCGATGACGATCAGCTACGAGTTCGACGGTTCCGTTGCGCACCTGAGGATGGATGACGGCAAGGCCAACACGATCAAGCCCGAATTCCTCGACGCGTTCTACGCCGCCATGGAATCTGCCGAGCGCGACGAGGCGAAGGCGTTCGTCGTGTGGGGACGTGAGGGGATGTTCTCGGCCGGCTTCGACCTCAAGGCCCTCGACCTCCCCGATCCGGACGAGGTGGCATCGATCCTCCAACGCGCGGGACGTTTCATCCTCGACCTGTGGACGGCGCCGTTCCCCACGGTCGCGGCCGTGACGGGCCATGCCGTGGCCGGTGGTGCCCTCATGGCCATGGCATGCGACCATCGCATCGGCATCGAAGGGGAGTTCAAGCTGGGTGTGAACGAGACGCGGCTCGGCCTCGGCATGCCGACGTGGGGAGTCGTCGTTGCCGAGAGTGCCGTCCCGAGCGATCGGATCACCGACGTCCTCCTCTTCGGGACCATCTACGATCCGCGTGGTGCGGCCGAGGCCGGCATCCTGCACGAGGTCGAGCACGACAGGGACGGTCTCGAGGCGAGGGTCAGCCGGTTCGCCGACCGCTGCGCCGACATCCCGACAAAGACCTACGGGGTCGTGAAGCGTCGTCTCCGCCGGGCCGCGCGGGAGCGGGCGCTGGATCTGAACGCGACCGAGGTCGGCGGCGACTTCCTCAAGCCTGCCTCGCTGTGACCATGCCGGAGCCACACGTGCACGGCCGGGAACACCCGTGTTGAACGAATCCACCTTCGCCCACGACACGGCAGTGGAGCGCGTGCCGGTGCCCGGGTCGGGTGAGCGGGCGACGATCGCCTTTCGGGCGAACCTCTCGGAGAGGTGGTGGGTGTTCAAGGGACCGAACGGCGGCTACGTGGCTGCGGTCCTCACGCGGGCCGTGCTCGAGGCGTCCGAGGGCGGATCGCGGCGCCCCCGCTCGGTCACGATCCACTACCTCGCCCGGCCGCGCGCGGGCGCGTGCGAGATCGAGGTCACCGTCGAGCGTGAGGGGCGGACGCTCACCTTCACGTCGGTGCGTCTCGTCCAGGACGGTGCGGTCAAGGCCCTCGGTCTCGTCGTGCTCGGCGGGGACCGGGGTGACGCAGTCGAGTTCCAGGACGTGACGATGCCGGTGGTGCCGCCCCCCGAGGAGTGCCCGACCCTCGCCGACCTGGCGGGCACCTACGTGGTTCCAGCCGAGATCTCGGCGCGTTACGAGATCCGCCCTGCCCTCGGCGAGGTGCCCGGGTCGGCGAGCGGGGAGCGGGCTCTCACCGGCGCCTGGATCAGGTTCACCGAGCCCTACGTGCCCGACTCGCTCTTCGTGGTCGCGGCCGCGGACGGCATGCCCCCGGCCGTGCTCACGCGGCATCTGCACGGGAGCCGCCTCTTCGGCGTACCCACCGTCGATCTCACCATCCACCTCCACGAGCCCCTGCCCCTCCCCCAGGCAGGCGTGGGAGACTGGTGCTTCGCTGTCTTCAGGACCAAGAAGTCACGTGCGGGCCTGCTCGACGAGGACGGCGAGATCTGGAGCCGGGGCGGGCTCCTCCTCGCCCAGTCACGCCAGCACGCCCTCCCGCAGTAGGCAGGCCCGAAGCCCCGTCGAAGAGGAGGACATGATGGAAGCGTGGGGACCTTCGACGTACGGGGACGCGTGGGCGGACGTCTACGACGACCTCTACCGGCCGGACGAGGAGGCGGTTGCTGCCTGCGTCGCATTCGTCGTGGAGCAGCTCGAGGACTGCCCTGCGGGGGACGTGCTGGAGCTCGGTATCGGGACGGGACGGATCGCCCTGCCTCTGGCGGAGGTGTTGCCGTCCGGTGTGACGCTCCACGGGATCGACTGCTCGGAGCCCATGCTCGAACGCCTCGCCGCGAAGCCTGGATCGGAGACGATCGTCGTGCACAGGGGCGACTTCGGTGTCGCAGCCGCCTTCGACCGGGGACTCCACGGGGCGTTCGCCCTCGTCCTCTGCCCGTTCGCCACGTTCTTCGCCCTTCCCGACTCCGAGGCGCAGATCACGGCCTTCCGCAACGTCGCCGAGCTCCTCCGGCCCGGTGGCGTCTTCTGCCTCGAGGCCTTCGTGCCCGACCACGCACGCCTGCACGAGGAGCAGTCGGTCCTCGCTGTCGACGTCGCTGCCGACCACGTGCTCCTCGGGGCCTCGCAGTACGACCGTGTGACACAGACGATCGAGTCGCAGAGCATCCGGATCGGCGAGGACGGGATCCGCCTCCTGCCCGTCCGTGTCCGGTATGCGTGGCCCGCAGAGCTCGACCTCATGGCCCGCCTCGCCGGCCTCGAGCCGAAGGGCCGGTACGCCGACTGGCGCCGCTCGGTGTTCTCCGCCGACGCGACGCGGCACGTGTCGGTGTATCGATCTCCCTGAGGCACCGAGGCAGTCCCCGAAAGTGGTACTGCGACCGCGTCCCGCAGGAATCCCGCGGAGCAAGGCAGAAATCGATGCGGATATACGGGTCGGCTGGGGTCAGCCACCGGCGCTCTCCGCCGTGGGGGTGCGCGGACAAGTCGGATCGACCACGATCGGGGGCGGCAGTGCCGCCCCCGATGCGCGACATCTCCGAATCGCTAAGTACTGGTCCGTTCGTGCCGATCAGAGGCACGAACGGGGCAGTGCAAACACAGTGTGCTGCCGCTTCGACCCGCTCTTGGACCGAGGACGGCCGTGGACGTCGAGTGCGAACGTGTCGTGATGGCGCTGCGCAAGGTGAAGGCAGCACTCTCCCGTGTCGCCTACACGATCGAGGTGCAGCGCCTCGTCATCGACTCCGCCCGGTCCGATCTCATGGCCCACGCGGGCAGGGACATCGAAGCGGCCCTGGCCGCGTTGCGCCGTGCCGACCTCGCCCGCGCCGTCACCGTCACGGCCGCCCATGTCGAGCTGCAACGTGAGCTCGAGACGATCGGTGTCGCGGCGGACGCGTTCCCGACACTCGGCCAGATCGCGGCTGCCGCGCGCGGTGCAGAGGCGGCGGTCCTCCTCGGGCTCGGCGAGGACCTCGAGCGGCTTCTCGCCCGTGTCGTGGCGCTTGCCGACGAGAACCGGGCGCGGCTCGAGCGGATGCGGCGCGTGTTGAGGGTGGGCGACGACTCCGATGTGCCCGAACCCGATGGCATCGAGGCCGGTGTGGCGGACAGGCTGAGCCGGTTCCTCGAACAGGTGGCCATCCCGGACACACCGGAGGAGCTTCTCGACGCTCTCGAGGAGGCGATCTCGGAGGCCGACCCGTCCGTCGCCGACGCCCTCGTCCAGCTCCGGCTACAGGCCGTGAGTTTCGAAGCGGCGATCAGCCTCCTGAGCAGTGTCGGCTGTGCGTCCCTTCTCGACTTCCTGCGCGAGGATCACGTCCTCGCGGGACGCGACGCGGACGACGCGCCGAGAGACTGACGGCGGACGCGTCAGGGGTGGAGGGGGCGTTCCTCGGCGGCGAGCTCGGATTCGCAGGCTGCGAGGTCGAGGAGGTCGTCATCACGGAACGGGGTGCCGGGGCGATCCGGGGTCACGAGGTCGACACCTATCCCGGCGGCGATGCCGAGGGCAATCGTCCGTGCGACCCGCCGCACGAAGCCGAGGCGGACGGAGCGAAGCCTCTCGAACCCGAGGGGGCCGGTCTCGCACACGAGGCCGCTGATCGAGATGTTCCCGACCGGGGGCAGCTCGCGACCGAAGGCGGCGCCGGGGGCGAGCGGTCCGGGCCGGACCGAGATCCCTCCCACCGGGTTGCCGAGGGCGGCATCCACGGCGATCGTGAAGCCGGTGATCTCGGGCACTATCTCGATCATGTTCGCGGCGTGCACCGGCGCGTCGAGTGTCCCGTACACGTTGAGGCCCGCGGCGAGCAGGTACTCGCCGACGAGGGGACCGAGGCAGTCACCCGTCGTCCGGTCCGAACCGATGGCGAGGATGTTCACGGCCTGCTGGGGAGTGCCGCCCATGATCCTGTGGAGCTCGGCCGCCATGCGCGCGACGGCATCGGTGCCGTCATGGCCGATGACCGTGGCATCGTTGCGGTGCGTCGACGACGCGTTCTCTGACTCTGATCTGGTCACATGTGCGGGCGGTGTCGGCAGCTGAGTGGCCCACATCAAGATTCGCCGCGCGCCCCCCGGATCTCCTCGTGAGTACTCCGTATCCGCTCTCGCCCCCCGGGCTTGCCCTACGCGGGGTGCACGAGGAGTCTCATGGGTGGTTCGGGCCAGACACATCTGGTCCGATCAGGAGGCGAGGGAGCCGAGCTGCCGATCCCGCTTGTCCCGGATCTGCTGCGACTTGTCGAGGAGGAGCGCCCAACGCGCGGCGTCCGGGTTCCCGTCCGTGTTGCCGGCCCTGTGCTCGGCGAGGAACTCGTCGGATTGCTGTGCGTGCCGCTCCTCGAGATCACCGATCATGCGGTCGAGGTCCAGCGAGATCGTGCGGTGGCCGTCACCGAGGCGGCTCTTCCAGTCGGATGCCCCGGCGACTGCCGTGTGGAAGCGGGAGAGGCGCCGTGCACGGCGTCCCTTCGGGTTCGAGTGGTCCGGTGCTGACTCCGGATCGAGCTGGGCCCGGATCGCGTCCCGGAGAAGGGTGAGGGCGGCCGAGTGGATCTGGCTTGCCCGGCTCTGGGTGACACCGAGGAGGCTGCCGATCTCGGACATCTGCATGCCCTCTATGTAGTAGAGGCCGATGACGGTCCGCGCCTGTTCGGGCAGGCAGTTCACGGCATCGGCGAGGTAGCCGCACAGCTCCTTGCGTTCGAGGATCTCGTCGGGCAGGGGAGCCGTGTCGTCGCTCACGCCGGCAGCCACGCTGTCGCCGTCACCGTCCTCGTCGTCACCTGCCGACCGGTCGAGCGTGAGGACCGTCGCCGTTGACAGCGAGCTCTGCACGGCGCGGACGTCGTCGGGACCGAGCCCGACAGCCTCGGCCACCTCGTCGTCGGTCGCAGGCCGCCCCAGCTCGCCGCAGAGGCGGGTCCGTGCCTCCTCGATGCGCTTGCCGTTGGATCGCACCGAGCGCGGCGCCCAGTCGAGGCTGCGTAGGAAGTCGATGATCGAACCCCGGATCCGCTCCGCCACGTAGGCCTCGAAGCGAACACCCCGGTCCGGGTCGAAGCGCCGTGCCGCCTCGACGAGACCCACGCTGCCCGCCGAGACGAGCTCGTTCAACTCGACATGGCGGGGGATCGACCCCGCGACCTGTGCCGCGATCTGGCGCACGAGCGGCATGTAGTCGCCCAAGTCCGGTCGCGTGGTCTCCGTCCTGTCCCGCAACCCGTTCATCTGCCCAACCATCTGCTGCCCAACCATCTGCTGCCCAACCATCTGCTGCCCAACCATCTGCTGCCCAACCATCTGCTGCCCAACCATCTGCCCGACACTCCTCTGTCACGACCGGGTGGACGCCGGAAGCGTCCCCACGGCCGGCTTGCCTGGGTTCTTTCCTGATGTCGACAAACCGGTTCGGTCGGCCACATGGGGTGAAAGGCACGTTGACGTGCTCAAACGGGTGCAGGGCCCCGTGACCCCGCCTGGGTCGGGAGGCCCACCGGGCCGCGCCCGGCCGGGTCAGCGAAAGACGGCAAAGTGCAGAAAGCGGACACGAACCGAGCGGTTCGCCCGCGGGTCGGGGGCTACGCTCGCAGGCGTGGCCGACCGTGCGACCTTCGAATCCGCAGCAATCCCCTACATGCGTGAGCTCTACCGGGCAGCCCTGCGCATGACCCGCAACCCCGCCGACGCCGAAGATCTCGTGCAGGAGACCCTCCTCGCCGCCTACAGGGGCTTCGACGGGTTCGAGGAGGGAACGAACGTGCGGGCATGGCTCTACCGGATCCTCACGAACTCGTTCATAAACGCATATCGCAAGAAGAAGCGCCGGCCCGAGGAGGTCGACGTCGAGGACGTCGACGAGACGTACGTCTACCGGGGCCTCGACGGCGAGGTGCCCTCGGCGGAGGCGGAGTTCATCGACAGCCTCCCCGACGAGACGATCCGTGGAGCCCTCGACGAGCTCCCCGACCGCTTCCGCCTGCCCGTCATCCTCGCCGACATCGAGGGCTTCCGGTACCGGGAGATCGCCGAGATCCTCGACATCCCGGTCGGAACCGTGATGAGCCGCCTCCACCGGGGACGGGCCGCCCTCAAACGCCGCCTCTCAGATGTCGCCGAAGCACGGTCACTCGGCAAGACCCAGTAGCGGGCCCTCACCCCACCTCACCCCACCTCCGGTCCCCACCCCCATGAGGCCGTCTGGGCGCATTTCGCGAGGCGGGGTGGAGTCGAGCAGACACGAGGCTGCGTGTTACTCTCTCGGCCATGCACCGGACCCACCACCCCCTCCCCCGCAGGATCTCCCGCGCGATCGCGAGCCTGATCGGTTCCGTCGTCGCCTTCGGGGTCGTGGGTCTCGTGCGGGCGAGCACGCTCCTCGCCCAGGTCCAGGCACCCGATAGCGAGATCCCCGAGAACGCCCCGAAGAACTGGAGCATCCAGTTCATCGGCGACCCCCTCGTTCCCCTCGCGATACTCCTCGTCATCGTCTGCGTCATCGTCTACGCGTGGCGCATGATCCGTCTGCGGTACCCGCGGGCCACGTGACGACGACGGGCGCACTCGGCCTCGTCGAAGAACGAGAACCCGCGGCTGCGATCGACTGGGAGCTCGCCGCCCGCGTTGCCGTCCTCACCAGCGGATCGACCGACTACGCGCGCACGTCGAACGCCGTCACGATGCCGGGTGAGCTGCGTGTCCTCACTGCCCGCGCCCAGGCCCTCGTGGAGGACTTCACCGGCCTCACGTCGGCGGCGGGGCCTGCGACGGCGGAGGTGATCGACCGACCGCGCTGGATCCGGGCGAACATCGCGGGCTTCCGGCATCTCCTCGAACCGATGGCGGAGAAGATCACAGCGTCCGAAGAGGCGCGGGCGCAGCGACCCATGCCGGGCTGGGCGAAGTCCATGGGCAGCAAGATCCTCGGGCTCGAGCTCGGAGCCCTCCTCGGCTTCCTCTCCCAGCGCGTGCTCGGCCAGTACGATCTCCTCCTGCCCGAAGAGGCGGCGGGATCACCTCCGGGCGGGGTCGTCTACTACGTCGGCCCGAACATCGCCGTCCTCGAGGCCCGCCACGGGTTCCAGCCGTCCGACTTCCGTCTCTGGATCGCCTTGCACGAGGTGACGCACCGCACGCAGTTCACGGCGGTCCCGTGGCTCCGGTCGCACTTCCTCGGCCTCGTCGACGAGAGCATCGGAGGCATGGACCCCGATCCACGCCGCATCGTCGACGGTCTCGCCGAGATCGTTGCCCGCGTGCGCCGGGGCGAGAGCGCTGTCGGCGAAGAGGGACTCGTGGGCATCTTCGCGGGCGAGGAGCAACGACGCACGTTCGAGCGCGTGCAGTCGCTCATGACCGTCCTCGAGGGGCACGGCAACTACGTGATGGATGCGCTGGGGGCCGAGCATGTCGCGGGCCAGGCGTACATGAGCCGGGTCCTGTCGCAGCGCCGCCAACGGGGTGGATTCGCCCAGCTCGTGCTCCGCCTCCTCGGTATGGAGATGAAGGCCCGCCAGTACGAGGAGGGACAGCGGTTCCTGACCGCCGTGTGCGAGGCGCACGGTCCGAGGGCGCTCGACGGCGTCTGGGCCGGGCCCGAGAACCTCCCCAGTCTCACCGAGATCCGAAATGCAGAGGGTCCGGACGCATGGTACAGGCGGGTGACAGCCGGCTTGCACGGGTGACCGGCACCGGGCCGGTCGAGCGGGCCCTGGACCTCGTCACCGCGGCGGATCTCGTGCGCTCGTCCGACCGCGTGGGAGTGGCGTATTCGGGTGGACCGGACTCGCTTGCTCTCCTCATCCTGCTCCGCACGCACTTCCCCGCGAACCTCGTTGCCGCCTGCCATGTCGACCACGGCCTAGACGCCGCCTCGGGGGAGCGGGCCCGTGCCGCAGCCGAGAACGCGGCCCGCATCGGCGTCCCCACGCTGTCCGTCCCGGCCCGTGTCGTGCCGGGAGCCACCGGACCGGAAGCTGCAGCACGCGACGCCCGGTTCCGCGCGCTCGGCCGTGCCGCCGACCTCGTCGACCTCGATGTGCTCGCCCTCGGACACACCCTCGACGACCGGGCGGAGACCGTCGTGCTCGCCCTCATGCGCGGCACGGGGCTGGACGGACTCGCTGCCCTCCCGCCCGCCGCCCCCTGGCCGTTCCCCCCGCGGGAACACAGGAGGAGCCTGTCGCTCCCGCGGATCGTGCGGCCTCTCCTGGGGCTGTGCCGTGCCGAGACGCGTGCCCTGTGTGAAGCCGCGGGGCTCGACCCCGTCGAGGACCCGGCGAACCACGACCCGCGTTTCCTGCGCAACCGGGTGCGCAGCGAGATCATGCCTCGCCTCGAGGAGCTGCGTCCCGGCGCCGCCGCGCGGATCGCGGGGACGGCCGAGCTCCTCGCTGACGACCGCGTCGCCCTCGACCGCGTTGCGGACTCGATGACCGGTCTCGTAGTCGACCGCGCGCCGGGCTTCGCGGCGTTCGACAGCAGACGACTCGAAGCGACACAGGCGGACGCGGGGTCGCGTGCCGGCTCGAGGCGTGTCGTGCGGCGTGAGCTCACCCGCCTGCTCGGAGGACTTGCCCCGTCCCGCCAGGCCTGCGATGCGGTCATGACGGGTAGGGCCGGCACTCTCGCCGGGACACACCTCGACCTGCGGGACGAGGGTGGGATCCGCGTGGTCTCACGGCCCGTCACCGGCCGGGGGGTCTTGCATGCGCTCCCCCTTCCCGGGGTCACCCGCGTGGAGGATCTCGTCGTCACGTGCCGTGGTGTCCCGTCGCCGCACACCCCCGACCTGCACGTGCGCCGCGTCTGCGACGGCGACCGCCGCCTCGGGGCGACGTCGAGCGTGAAGGACGAGCTCGCCCGCGCCGGTGTCGCACGCCGCGTGCGGGAGCGGGCACTCGTGGTCACCGGAGACGGCGAGGACGGCATCCTCGCCGTTCTCGCCCCCGGCGCGGTCGTCCCTTCAGGTTGGCTTGACGCAGATGTCGAATGGTGCTGGGATTCCGGCGCCGGCGACGGCGCCGGCGCTGCCTCCGAGGGCTCGAGGGAGTCTGGGTGAACACATCGGTCCACGAGCGGGAGAGCGCCGACGGTCCGCGCCCGGGCCGAATCGTCCTCGCGGAGGAAGACATCCGACGGCGCATCGGCGAGCTCGGCGCCGAGATCACACGTGACTACGCGCACGACCCACCCCTCCTCGTCGGTGTGCTCAAGGGCGCGTTCGTCGTCATGGCCGACATCGCCCGCGAGATCCGCCTGCCCGTCACGTTCGACTTCATGGCCGTCTCGTCGTACGGAGGTGCGACGCATTCGTCCGGAGTCGTGCGGATCCTCAAGGACCTCGACATCGGCCTCGAGGGGCGGTCCGTGCTCGTCGTGGAGGACGTCGTCGACTCCGGCCTCACTCTCCACTACCTCCTGCGAAACCTCCAGATGCGCAGCCCACGGTCGCTGGAGGTCTGTGCCTTTCTCGTGAAGGAGAGCCGGCAGCGGGTCGACCTGCCCATCCGCTACACCGGT
The DNA here is from genome assembly GCA_020850945.1 of Acidimicrobiia bacterium. GTDB lineage: Bacteria > Actinomycetota > Acidimicrobiia > UBA2766 > UBA2766 > QWHP01. Next base: position 40,650 of record JADZDR010000064.1, read on the forward strand.
TTCGAGATCCCGCCCGACTTCGTCGTCGGCTACGGCCTCGACTTCGACGGCCGGTTCCGCAACCTGCCCCACCTGGCCGTCCTCGACGGGATCTGACGCCGTCTGCCCACTCGATGTGCAAGTACGTGGTTCGCGGACGGCCTCCCCGGGTAGGGTGGGGCAACCCGAACCGCCCACGTCGTCTCATCCTGGGTGATTCACCGTGAGCCCTCGTATTCGCACCGCCCTCGTCATCGCGTCCGTCGCCGTGTTCGGCGTCGTGCTCGCCGGCCTGCTCTGGAACCCCGGCGCGCGGCGTACCGAGCTGACGCTCGACAAGTACCTCGGCAAGCTCGCTGCCGGCCAGGTCGAGACTGCCACCATCCACGATTCGACGGACAGGGTCGAAGGCGAGCTGGCAGACGACACGTCCTACACGGTGTCCTACCCGGCCGACTACGCAGACGAGCTCACTGCCCAGCTCGCCGGCGCGCCGAACGGCGTACAGATATCGGCCGCCTCCGGCCCGGGTGGGATCCTCGGCCGCCTCGTCGACTGGGGAGGGGCGGCGATCCCGTATGTCGTCCTCCTCGTCGCCGTAGGCATCGTCGTGTACTTCTCCCTCGGGGATCCGAGACGCGCGTTGCGCCGCATGAGCCTGCGCCGCACGGCCGCCCATCCACCCCGTGACTCCTACGCCGACGTCGCCGGACTCGACGAGGCGATCGACGAGCTCGACGAGCTCACAGCCTTCCTCAGCGATCCCCGCCGGTTCCGTGAGATCGGTGCCCGCATTCCCAAGGGGATCCTTCTCTGCGGACCGCCCGGCTGCGGCAAGACACTGCTCGCCCGAGCGACCGCGGGGGAGGCCGGTGTGCCCTTCTACAGCCTCTCCGGCTCGGATTTCGTCGAGATGTACGTCGGCGTGGGGGCGGCCAGGATGCGGGACCTCTTCCAGCACGCCCGTGCCCACGCCCCCGCCATCGTGTTCCTCGACGAGATCGACACCGTGGGCGTGCGACGCGGCGCCGAGGACGGCGAGGCAGGGCGGGAACGCGACCAGACCCTGAACCAGCTTCTCGTGGAGATGGACGGGAGTGGCACCGGACTCGTCGTGCTCGCGGCCACGAACCGGCCCGAGATGCTCGATCCCGCCCTGCTCCGGCCGGGCCGCTTCGATCGCCGCATCAGTATCGAACTGCCCGACCTCGAAGGGCGGCGCCAGATCCTCGAACTGCGCACGCGGCGCGTACCGGTCGCATCCGACGTCGATCTCGAATCGATCGCCCGGCACACGGCAGGCTTCTCGGGAGCCGACCTCGCCAACGTCGTGAACGAGGCGGCTCTCCTCGCGGCCCGCTCCGGCAGCCGGCTCGTCGGCGCCCGCTGGTTCGAGGAGGCCGTCGACCGCATCCTGGCCGGGCCCGAGCGGGCGGGGCGGATCGCGTCCCCTGAAGAGCGCCGCATCACGGCAGTCCACGAAGCCGGACACGCAGTCGTGGCGAAGGCGACGCCGGGCCCGGGCCCCGTGCACAAGGTCTCGATCGTGGGCCGGGACCGGGCACTCGGCATGACGGTCACCGCGCCGTCCGACGACCGCGATCTGCGCACCCGATCCGAGTTGGTGGCCGACCTCGTGGTCCTCCTCGCGGGCCGCGCGGCCGAGACGGTCGTGTGCGGCGAGCCGTCCAGTGCCGCAGCCGAGGACATCGCCCGTGCCACACGCGTCGCGTGCCGCATGGTGTGCGAGCTCGGCATGAGCGAGACACTCGGACCGCGCCGTGTCGTGCCGAACGAGGCGGGGGGCGAGGTGCCGTCGGAGATGTCGGCCGCGCTCGCCGCGCGCGTGGACGACGAGATCACCCGTCTCCTCGCCGAGGCTTCGGCACGGGCCGTTGCAGTCGTGATGGCACACCGCGAGGCGGTCGAGGAGCTCGCTGCCGAATTGCTCGAGCACGAGACCGTGCATGACATGGATCTCGCCCATCTGCTCTCCCGCGTCGAGACACCCGACCCGGGCACTCCCGCAATCGGTTGGGACATCACCGACGAGTCAGGTGTCGTCGACGCCCGGGGCATTCTCGCCCACGAGGTCTGGGCCGGCCCGGAGACCGCAGGGGAACAGGGGGACCCGCTGCCGTGACCGATACCGACGAAGGACGCAACGACTCCGAGGACGGGGAGGATGCCGCCTCGGGCGTGCACGTGGACCGGGCGCAGATCGCGGACGCGATGCGCCGCATCATCGAGGCCATAGGCGAGGATCCGAACCGGCCGGGCCTGAAAGGAACCCCCGAACGCGTTGCCGACATGTACGTGGAGCTCTTCGCCGGGGTGGGGCGGGACCCGCGGGAGACGTTGAGCGTCGTGTTCGAGGAGGGCTACGACGAGCTCGTGATGGTCAAGGACATACCCTTCTACTCGCTGTGCGAGCATCACTTCGTGCCCTTCCACGGCCGTGCCCACGTCGCGTACCTGCCCAACGACCGGGGCGAGATCACCGGTCTCTCGAAGCTCGCCCGTCTCGTGGAGACGGTCGCGCGACGGCCCCAGGTCCAGGAGAGGCTCACGAGCGAGATCGCCGACATCATCATGGAGGTGCTCGACGCCAAGGGGTCGCTCGTCGTCATCGAGGCAGAGCACCTGTGCATGTCGATGCGGGGCATCCGCAAGCCGGGGGCGGTCACGGTGACGTCCGCCGTGCGGGGGATCTTCAGGTCGAATCCGGCCACGCGTGCCGAGGCGATGTCGCTGTTCCGGCAGGGCTCCCTCTGAGGGAGTCGGCCGTCACGCGTGCGGGACGGTACTGATGGCCGGGATCTGGCGTTGCCGTTCCCACCGATTCCCCCTCGACCGCACGCTCGTGATGGGTGTGCTCAACGTGACGCCGGACTCCTTCTCCGACGGGGGCAGGCACACCGACGTGGGTGAGGCCATCACGCATGCCCTTCTCATGGTGGAGGAGGGGGCGGACGTGGTCGATGTGGGCGGGGAGAGCACGCGTCCGGGGGCGGTGCCTGTGCCTGTGTCAGAGGAGACGCGGCGCACGGAACCGGTCGTGGCGGCCCTCGCGTCGGCCGGTATCTGCGTGTCGATCGACACACGCAAGCCGGACGTCGCGAGGCACGCTGTCGAGGCGGGCGCCTCGATCGTGAACGACGTGGCGGCGGGGCGGGTCCGCGGGACGATGGCCGGGAGCACGACGACGTTGCAGGTCGCCGCGCGCGCGGGCGCGGGTCTCGTCCTCATGCACATGCGGGGCGAGCCGGGAACGATGCAGGCAGCGCCGTCCTACACCGACGTCGTGGCCGAGGTGCGGGAGTTCCTCACCTCCCGTGTGCAGGCCGCACGTCTCGCCGGTGTGGCCGCAGACAGCATCGCCGTGGATCCGGGCATCGGATTCGGGAAGACGCTCGAACACAACCTCGCACTTCTCGGCAATCTCGATGCCATCGGCACGCTCGGGCTGCCCGTCCTCGTCGGCACGTCCCGCAAGTCCATGTTCGAGGGGCTCCTCGGCTTGCCGGTCGGGGAGCGTCTTGTCCCCGGGCTTGCCTCGGCGGTCTCGAGTGTGCTCCTCGGTGCGTCCGTCGTACGAGTCCACGACGTCGCCGCAGCGGTCGAGGCCGTGCGCTGGGCCGACAACCTCCGGGCTGGCCGAGCGGCGGCGCAGCGTGCACTCCGTCGACAGGGGGGAGGAGAGGCTTGACAGGAGCGGCTATTTTCGGACCGATGATCGGTCTCCGCCCGCGCTCGATGTCGTGGATCGTGCCCCACCGCCTTGCCGTGGGGGAACGACCCGGCGGTTCGGGCACGACACACCGCCGCATCCGGCGCGAAGAGGAGATCTGCTGGCTCCAGAAGAACGACTTCGACGCTGTCGTCTCGTTCCTGCAGGCCGCGCACAACATCGCCATGTACGAGGATGCCGGTCTCCTCGCCGTACACGTCCCCATTCCCACCGGCGAGGCGGATTCCCACCTCGAGGAGGTCTTCGGCGTCCTCGACCGCCTCGTGCGAGCCGAGGACTGCAAGACGTTCGTGCATTCCGACGACGTCGACGACGAACTGTGCGGTCTCATGGGCGCATGGCTGTTGCACACGGGGCTCGTCGCGAACCAACCGTCGGCGGTCGCCACGGTCGAGGCGCTGACGAGCAGACCTCTCGGCCCGCTCGGTCGGGGTGTGATCCAGGCCGCCGGTGCCGGCGTCTGAGGCCGGGGGCGGAGTGGGCGGCGGTGAACCCGACTGCATCGAGATCTGCGGTTTGCGCGTTCTCGGACGCCACGGTGTCCTCGCAGAGGAACAGGCGCGACCGCAACCCTTCGTCGTCGACCTAACGATCCGTCTCGACACGTCGGCCGCGCAGGAATCCGACGACCTCGCCGACACCGTCGACTACGCGTCGGTGGCCCAGCACGTCGCCGCGCTCGTCGCGCGCGAGCGCTGGAACCTCCTCGAGCGTCTCGCCGCCCGCATCTGCGAGGCGGTGATGTCGGATGCCCGTGTCGCCGCTGTGAGCGTGCGGGTCGCAAAGCCGAAGGCGCCCCTCGGAGTCGACGCGGACGCTGTGGCGGTTCGGGTGGCACGGGTCCGTGAGACGTGATCTGGGACATCGGTCTCGGCTCGAACATCGGTGACCGCCTCACGCACCTGCAGGGCGCGGTCGATGCCCTCCGCGAGGCGGGTGTGACCGTCCGCGGTGTCTCCGCGGTCTACGAGACCGCCCCGGTCGGTGGACCGGAGCAGGGCCCCTATCTGAATGCGGTCGTGAGGGTGGAGACGGATCTGGCACCGCATCACCTCCTCGATCTCGCACAGCGCATCGAGGCGCACGCAGGGCGAGTCCGCAGCGTGCGGTGGGGTCCCCGCCCCCTCGACGTCGATCTCCTGCGCGGCGGCGATCTCGCGCTGGACGACCCGGACCTCATGCTCCCGCATCCCCGCATGTGGGAACGCGCATTCGTGCTCGTCCCCCTCGCGGACCTCGACCCGCAGGTGGACCTCGCCGCTGTCGACACGCGTGGAGTCCGGCGGACGGGTCTGCGCCTCACCTGAGGGACCGTCGCCCGAACCTGTCGTGAGCGGCACTGCCCTTCCCGTAGGCTCTGGATCGATGACGCAGCTCGAGCTGTTCCCGGTGAGCCCTGTCACCGTCGTGGGGGCGCCCGACCTCGTTCCCGTCCTGCGGGAGGTGATCCGCGCCGGTTTCGGCGATCGTGCTCGGGACGGATGCCCGGCGTCGGAGGTCAGGTGGAACCCGCGTCTGCGTTCGACGGTGGCCCGGGTGCGCTTCGGTGCCCACCCCACGATCGAGGTCTCGACGGTGTACCACGAGGCGCACCCGCAGGAGCTCGTCGAGACACTCGCCCACGAGTACGCGCACGTGCTCGTCCCCGACGGTGGGCACGGTCGCACCTGGAGGGCGGAGTTTCTCGCCGCTCTCGACCGGCTCGGCCTCGACGCTCCGCCAGATCTTCTCCGCGCACGCCACCTCGCGCCGGGGTCGGGTCGCTACCTGTGGCTGTGCAGCGACTGCGAGGCCGCGGTCGGTGCCTACGCGAGCCGGAGACGGGACGAGGTCGCGACTCGGTCCCTGTGTTGCCACGCACCCGTGCGTGTCGTGGATCGACGCTCGGGATCCGTGGCACCGCCCCGACAATTTCGCGTCCAGTGCCGTCGTTGCGGTGTCGACTACGCCGCGTACGACGAGAGCCGCATCGCCTCCACCTTCGCCCGCCGGCACAGATGCCGTTGCGGAGCGCGACTGCGGGTCGCAGGCTCCCCGCGGGTGGAGTCGCACGCGTGACGGGGGGTGTCGCGATAGTCGGCGCCGGACAGGCAGGCGCAGCGATCGGTCACGGGCTCGTGCGTGCCGGGTACAGCGTGGTCGCCGTCGCCTCGCGGTCGGCGGCGAGCGCCGCCACGCTCGCCGCCACCCTGCACGCGACACCCCTGTCGCCTGAAGCCGCCGCGGCGGCCGCGACGACCGTCTTCGTGACCCCTCCGGACGACGTGATCTCCCGTGTCGTGGCCGAGATCGCGCCATGTGTGGGGCCTGGCCAGGAGGTGGTCCACTGCTCCGGTGTGCTGGGCCTGGACGTACTCGACCCCGCACGCGCGCGGGGCGCGGCCGTCGGCATCCTCCACCCCGTCACTCCTCTCGTCCCCCCCGACGATCCGGCCACGTTGTACGCAAAGCCGATGGGGATCGAGACGCACGGCAGTGACGCGTGGCTGCGGCTCCTCGTGCAGGATCTCGGCGGCCGTGCCGTGTCCCTGCGGGGTGTCGACCGCACCCTCTACCATGCCGGCGCCGTGATGAGCGCCAACCTCGTCGTGGCGCTGAGTTCGGCCGCAGAGCGCGTCCTCGCCGCGGGCGGGGTCAAGGAAGCGGACGCCCACATGATCGTGGAGTCACTCCTGTCCGCGACCGTCCGCAACGTCACGCGCTCGGGTGCCGCCGGGGCTCTCACCGGCCCCGTGCGGCGCGGTGACGCCACTGTCGTGCGTCGCCATCGGGTGGCCCTGGCGGCGATCGACCCCGAGCTCGCCGAGACCTACCGCCTCGTGTCGCGGCGGATCCTCGACCTCATGCCGTTGGGCGAGGCACGTGCGGCTGCGGATGCGGCCCTCGAGGTCTCGGATGGGGGTGGAGCACCCTGATGGAGCGGATCGCGAAGGTCGCCGTGCTGCGCCGCCGGATCGATGTCGCCCGGCGCGAGGGCGCGCGCGTAGGTCTCGTGCCCACGATGGGGTATCTCCACGCGGGACATGTCGCGCTCGTGCGTCGCGCATGTGCAGAGTGCGACTTCGTGGTCGCGTCTGTCTTCGTGAACCCCTTCCAGTTCGGGGAAGGTGAGGATCTCGATTCGTACCCCCGCGACCTCGAGGGAGACGCAGCCAAGCTCGAAACGGCGGGCTGCCACGCCCTCTTCTGCCCGGATGCCGAGGAGATGTACCCGGAGGGAAGGCCGCTCACGCACGTGCACGTCGACGTCATCGGTGACGACCTGTGCGGCGCCGCCCGGCCCGTCCACTTCGACGGCGTCGCCCTCGTGGTCACGAAGCTCCTCGCGATCTGCGAACCCGATGCCGCCTATTTCGGACGCAAGGACGGCCAGCAGCTCGCTCTCGTGCGCCGCATGGCGACAGACCTCTCGTTCCGGGCCGAGATCGTGGGCTGCCCCACGGTACGGGAGGCGGACGGCCTCGCCCTGTCGTCCCGCAACGCATACCTCGCACCGGCAGACCGCGAGGCCGCCCCGGCGATCTTCGGGGCGTTGCGGGTGGGGGCGCAATTGGTGACCGCGGGGGAGCGGGAACCTAGAGTTGTCGTCGAGAAGATCCGGTCGGTGCTGGCGGACGAGCCCCGCCTCGACGTCGAATACGTGGAAGCACGGGACGCGAGGACGATCCAACCGCTCGCCCGCCTCGACGGGGAGGTGCTCCTCGCCGTCGCGGCCCGTCTCGGGCCGGCACGACTGATAGACAACGTCGTCCTCCGAATCGACGGTGACAGCGTCGAAGTGGAGGCGGGCGAGATCACATGACACGGCCAGGCAACTGACGAGGAGGAACCGGCCGATGACTCGCACCATGATGAACGGCAAGATCCACCGGGCGACTGTGACCGGGGCGAATCTCGACTACGTGGGGAGCATCTCCCTCGATCCCGTCCTCATGCGGGCCGCCGACATCCTGCCGCACGAGCAGGTGCACGTGCTCGACATCACTAACGGCAACCGTCTCGAGACGTATGCGATCGAGGGAGCCCCGGGCGAGGTCTGCCTCAACGGAGCCGCCGCTCACCTCGTTGACGTCGGCGACCTCGTGATCGTCGTGAGCTACGCGCAGATGGACGACGCGGCCGCACGCGGGCACGAGCCGCGTGTCGTGCTCGTCGACGCCGAGAACAGGATCGTCTCCGGCCCGGCGGAGCACGCCGCTTGACCGATCCCGGTGTTCCCGCCCGCACGGACGTCGTCGTCGTCGGCGGGGGGATCGCCGGTATGGCTGCCGCCCTCAGCGCCCGTCACCGCGCCGTGGCGCTCGTGACGAAAGAGAGCCTCGACGAGTCCACGACCCGGTACGCGCAGGGGGGGATCGCGGCCGCGCTCGCCCTCCCGGACTCGCCGGACCTCCACTTCGAGGACACGGTCAGGGCGGGTGCCGGCCTCTGTGACGAGACGGCCCTCCGCCTGCTCGTCGCCGAGGGGCCCGCATGCGTAGCAGGGCTTCTCGCCGAGGGGGCCCGTTTCGACCGCACCGACGGCAGCCTCGCCCTCGCGCGTGAGGGGGGACACTCCATGGCCCGCATCCTGCGCGCCGGTGGGGACGCGACGGGTGCCGAGCTCCAGCGGCTTCTCGGCGACCAGGTGCGTGAGAGCGCGATCGGCCTCGTGCAGGACTGCCGGGCAACCGGCCTCCTTGTCGAGGAGGGGCGGTGCTGCGGGATCGAGGCCGTCGACTACGACGGAGACCGGTACGAGATCCGGGCCCACGCCGTGGTCCTCGCGACCGGCGGGGCCGGCGCTCTGTACGAGGTCACGACGAACCCGGACGTCGCCACGGCGGACGGGCTCGCGATGGCGGTCCGGGCGGGCGCGGCCGTCGCCGATCTCGAGTTCGTGCAGTTCCACCCCACGGCCCTCGTGGTCGACGAGCGGCCCCGCCCTCTCGTCTCGGAGGCGGTCAGGGGCGAGGGGGCGGTTCTGCGTGCGGCGACGGGGGAGCGGATCATGGAGGGGGTGCACCCCATGGAGGATCTCGCTCCGCGGGACGTCGTGGCCCAAGCGGTGTTCCGGGCGATGCATCGTGTCGATGCCGACCACGTGTACCTCGACGCGACCCGGGTCGAGGACTTCCCGCGACGCTTCCCGACGATCATGGCGTCGTGTCAGTCCTACGGGCTCGACCCACGTGAGGACTGGCTGCCCGTCGCGCCCGCCGCCCACTACTTCTGCGGGGGTGTCGTGACCGACCTCACGGGCCGGACGACGCTTCCCGGTCTCTACGCGTGCGGTGAGGTGGCATGCACGGGCGTACACGGCGCCAACCGCCTCGCCTCGAACTCCCTGTTGGAGGGACTCGTCTTCGGGAGGAGGGTCGGCGACGCGCTCGACCGCGGTGACACCTGCACGTTCCGCGCCGAGGGCGCCGCCGCGTTCGCCGGTGACGCCGTCTGCGAAGTCCCGGGTGGGTTCGCCGAGCCGCGTGGAGCTGTCCTGTCCCCTCCCGCTGCCGACGTGATCCCCCGGCTGCGCCGGCTCATGATGCGCTGTGTGGGGGTCGTGCGTTCCGCGGACGGCCTCCTCGCCGCCTCGCGTGAGATCGCGGCGCTCGGCGCAGGCCGTGCCGCGGGCCCCCTCGGCAACCTCCTCCTCGTCTCCCTGGCGCTGACCCAGGCGGCACTCGTGCGCGAGGAGACTCGCGGCTGCCATGTGCGCGAGGACTACCCGGATGCGCGGCCCGAGTGGAGGCATCGGCTGTACCAGCGACTCACGTCCGACGGAACCCTGGAGGTCTTCCGATGACCGTGACCGACCGCCAAGAGATCGGCGAGCCCGTCCCTCCGCCCTGGCCCGCGGTCGAGGCCGCCGTGGCCACGGCGCTTGCCGAGGACCTGGGGCTTGCCGGTGACGTCACGACGTCCGCGCTGCTCGACACGGAGCGGGCCGGGCGATGCGTCGTGCGTTTCCGGACCGAGGGTGTGCTCGCCGGCACGTGGGCGGTCGAGGCCGTGTGCGGACGCTTCGACCTCCTCGTGGCGTGGCGGGCGTGGGACGGCGACGTCGTCGACTCGGCCGGCGTAGCCGGGGAGGTCGAGGGCACCCTCGCCGATCTCCTGACCGCCGAGCGCACCGCTCTCAACTTCCTCACGCACCTGAGCGGTGTCGCGACGCTCACACGCCGCTTCGTGGACACGTTGGAGGAGCTCGGGTCCCCGATGCGGGTCCGGGACACGCGCAAGACCCTGCCCGGCCTGCGTGCTCTCGAGAAGGCGGCGGTACGGGCCGGTGGGGGCGTGAACCACAGGATGGGGCTGTTCGACTCGATCCTCGTCAAGGACAACCATCTCGCCGCCCTGAAGGCGGCCGGCATGGGCGTCCTCGACGCCGTCGAGCTCGCTCGCACCGTCTGGCCCGGCCTTCCCGTCGAGGTCGAGGCCGACACCCTCGACCAGGCCGTCGACGCGGCCGAGGCGGGAGCCGGCCTGGTCCTCGTCGACAACATGTCCCCCACCGAAGTCACCGCAGTCGTCGAGGCTCTCGACGGCCGCGCGCCCGTCGAGATCAGCGGCGGCGTGAACTTGGAGAACATTGCCGCCTACGCAGGGTGTGGCGCCGACTTCGTCGCGATCGGTGCCCTCACGCACTCGGCACCCGCCGTCGACATCGGCTTCGACCTCGTCTGACTTCACGCCCTCGAAGGGAGAACTCGGCTCCTGGGCGAATGAGATCGCATGGGCTCGGGAAACAGTCGTGGATGAGGCCATAGCCGGGAATCCGTTGTCCTGGTGGCTTGTTATGTGGGGGCTCCTTGCGGGGGTGGCCGTCATCCTCTACGTGGGTCGTCTCTTGCGGGCGAGGGGGGGAGGGCGGCAGTCTCGAAGGAGCAGGCCCAGGTTCGTGGAGGGTGTGCCGGTCGAGTACTCCCCACCTGAAGGTTTGGGCCCGGCCGAGCTGGGGTTGATCGTGGACGGGTCGATCGACGAGCGGGACATGGTCGCCACCGTGATCGATCTCGTCCAGCGCGGCTTCATCAGCGTCGACTCCACTGCCGGCAGGGGTTCCGACCCGGTCATACGGTGGGAGGGGCAGAACCCGGCAGGGCTGCGCCCCTACGAGGCAACGTTGGTGGGGGGCCTGTTCGCTGCCAGCCCTGCTGAGTCGCATCCGACTGTGCGAATGTCGACCCTGCTTCACCGGATGCCCGTCGTCCTCGAGGGAGTGATCCGGGAGCTGCGCCGCACCGCGATCGAGTCCGGCTGGTTCCTGTCCATGCCGAGGTCGTACTTCGATGCGTTCTGGGCGAGGCTGATGGGGCAACGACAATCCCCGCAGCAATCCCCGCAGCTGGAATCGAACATGAATGGATGCGGCTGTCTGGTGGTCGGCGCCGTCGGAGTCTTCCTGTTCGGCCCTATGCTGCTCAGCCTCATTGCGCTGGCGAGTGCCGTGAGACCCGAGTTGATCGTCATCCTGGGTCTCCTTCTCCTGGCACTCGTGACGCTGGCTGGCATGCGGAGGAAGAGGCCTTCGAAACCGAGACACGTGCCGGGCCCGCCGCCTCGCTACACGCCGTGGGGTGAGGAGTTGCGGCATCGTACGTACGGTTTCCGAAACCTGCTCCTCGGGGATCAGGGTGACAGGATGCGCTTCGCCGACAACCAGGGGTTGGAGCACGAGTACCTGCCGTACGCGGTTGCCTTCGGTGTCGTAGGTGACAGGGAGCTGCTACCCGCGTGGGCGATGACGCAGGCCTTCGAGACCTGGCTGCAGGTGAACAGCCCACTGATCTTCCTGTGAGCTGTGCTCGTACACCCCGACACACGCTGTGTGCTACGGTGTATTACATGAGTGAGATGGTGTCGCTGAGGATGGCGAGCAACGTCGTAGAGGAACTCGAGACGGCTGCACGGCGCACCGGCCAGTCGCGCTCGGCGTTGATCGCCCGCTACGTCGATGAAGGCTTGCGTCGTGACAGGCACCCGCGCATCACGTTCAAAGACGGCCCGTCCGGTCGACGTGCCGCGATCGTCGGCGGCCCCGACGTGTGGGAGCTCATGAGCTTCATCGAGGAGGTCGACGCGCGTGGCGACGAGGCGCTCGCCCAGAGCGCGCAGTCGTTCTCACTCCCCGTCGAGGACGTGCATGCCGGTCTCGCCTACGCGGCCGAGTACACCGAGGAGATCCGCGCGCGGATCGATCTGAACCGCCAGGTTGCCGGCGAGGCGTTCGCGGCGTGGCAGGCCCAACAGGAACTGCTCGCCTGACGTGAAGGTCCTTCTCGACGAGATGTTCGAGCATGCGATCGCCGATACCCTCCGCGAGCGTGGCCATGACGTCGTCTCGATCCAACGTGACCGCCCCGGTCTGCGCCACACGACCGACCCCGCCGTGTTCGCCGCAGCCCAGGACGAGCAGCGGGCCGTCGTGACCGAGAACGCCGTCGACTTCCTCGCCGTCGTCTCCACATACGCCCGAGACGCCGTGCCGCACTGGGGGCTCGTGCTCACCACGAACAGCCGGTTCCCCCGCCACCAGCCCGACCAGGCGGTCCGTCTTCTCGTCGCAGCTCTCGACGCCTTCCTGGTTGCCCGTGCGGACAGCACCGAACCGACCAGTGAAACCCACTGGCTCCAACCGACCTGAACGGTGTCCAACGCGGCGCACGGTGCGCATCTCCCGCGAGAGTTCGGGCTCACATGGCGACCGAGCCCGATGTCGCTCTGGCCGACGCCGCCCACGCCCACGTGCTGCTCTCCGGGGACACCGACCGCACAGGCCTGGCAGACCCACGCCCACCCGTGCGCACTCCCCGCGTGCTCGTCGAGGTGTTGGACCGCATCGAGAACGCCTGAGGGGCCAGCGTGCCCCGATACCGATTCCCGGCCCGTGACCCCCACCCCTGTACTTTCGGCGCATGCTGCTGACGATCGACGTGGGCAACACGCAGACGGTGCTCGGCATCTTTGACGGTGAGGAGCTCACCGAGCACTGGCGCATGTCGTCGGTCGAGGACAGGACGTCGGACGAATGGGCGATGCTCGTCGGCAACGTGCTCCAGATGGCCGGCCTGTCCTTCTCCAAGCAGGTCACAGGGGTCGCGATCTCGTCGGGGGTGCCGCGGGTGACGCAGGCCCTCAAGGAGATGACCGAGCGCTACTTCTACTTCAAGCCGATCGTGGTCGAACCCGGCATCCGCACGGGGATGCCGATCCTCTACGACAACCCCAAGGAGGTGGGCGCCGACCGCATCGCGGACGCCGTCGCCGCGTTCACCTTCTACGGCGGTCCTGCCATCGTCATCGACTTCGGCACGGCGACGGTCTTCGACGCGATCAGCGAGAAGGGCGAGTATCTCGGTGGCTCGATCTGCCCCGGTCTCCAGGTGTCGGCCGCGGCGCTGTTCGCGGCGGCGGCCGGCCTGCGACGTGTCGAGTACGTGGCGCCGCACAGCGTCGTGGGTCGTTCCACGACCGAGTCCCTCCAGTCCGGGATCGTCTTCGGTGCCGTCGGTCTCGTGGAGGGCATGGTCGACCGCATCCAGGACGAACTGGGCGGTGACGCCGTGACGATCGCGACGGGTGGCCTCGCCGAGATCGTCCTCGACCACACCGACGTGGTCGACCATCACGAGCCGTGGCTCACATTGCACGGCCTGCGACTCATCTACGACCGCAACACCGAATGAGCCGGGCGGTGACCCCGCGACATCTCAGGTCTCGACCGACTCGCAGATCGCCGTGGCCTCGATCCATCCCGGATGCGTCGCCTCGGCTGCGAGGAGGCGGTCGATGTGGGAGGCCGTCTCCGCGCTCCCGAACAGCCAGCCTTGCGCGATCTCACAGTCGAGGTCGCGCAGGACGAGGAGTTGCTCCCGCGTCTCGACACCCTCGGCGATGACCTGGATGCCGAGGTCGTGGGCGAGGCCGATGATGGCACTCACGATCGCGGAGTCCACGTCGTTGCTGCCGAGGCCGCCGACGAACGACTCGTTGATCTTCACGGAGTCGAGCGTGAAGAGCTTGAGGTTCGTGAGGGACGAGTACCGCGTGCCGAAGTCGTCGATGCCGAGGCGGATGCCGAGGCCCATTAGGTCCCGCACCGCCACCATGACCCGGTCCGGGTCCTCGACGAGGACCCGTTCGGTGATCTCGAGCGAGAGGCTCGAGGGATCGGTGTCGGTGCGGGCGAGTGTCGATTCGATCGTGCGCACGAGATCGGGCCGCACGAGCTCGCGAGCGGACAGGTTCACCTGCAGTCTCACGTCGACCTCGGGATGCGCGCTCCGCCACGCCTCGGCGTCGAGACACGCCCTGTCGAAGGCCCAGCTCCCCACATCGGCGATGAGCCATGCCTCCTCCGCCACGTCGATGAATGCCGAGGCGGGCAGCACGGCGCCGTCCGGCCGCCGCCAGCGCAAGAGGGCCTCGACACCGTGGAGACGGCCGTCGCGCAGGTCGATCTGTGGCTGGTAGTGCACCTCGAGCTCACCTGCCCGCACGGCGCGACGCAGGCCCCCCTCGATGTGCAGTCGATCCATCGCCCGCCGTCTGAGGCGGTCGTCGAAGACGACCCACTGCCCGCGGCCGTGCTGCTTCGCCTCGTACATCGCCATGTCCGCATCCTGGAGGATCTCCTCGGCGGCCGCGTCGGGGTCCGTGCACGAGACGACACCGATGCTGGCCGAGGCGGTCACGTCGACATCTTCGAGACGCAGGGCTGTGAGAGTCTCGAGGACCCGCTGTGCGACTTCGGTACCGGCCTCTCCGCCGTCGCCGTGCTCGACGAGCACGGCGAACTCGTCGCCACCGAGTCGCGCCACGGTGTCGCGGGGCCGCAACGCCGCCTCGAGACGGCGGCCCACACCGACGAGGAGTCGGTCCCCGATCGCGTGGCCGAAACCGTCGTTGACGAGCTTGAAGCGGTCGAGGTCGATGTAGAGGAGGGTGACGACGCCGGGCTTGCGACGCAGGCCGCGCAGGGCCTGCGTGAGGCGGTCGAGGAAGAGCGTCCGATTCGCGAGTCCCGTCAGAGGATCGTGCAGAGCGAGATGCTCGAGCCTCTTCTCGAACGCGACGCGTTCGGATGCCTCGCGACGCAGCTTGTCGTTGGCCGAGAGGAGCGCAGCCGTTCTCTCCTTCGTCCTCCGGTCGAGCTCGGCATGCGCCTCGGCGAGCGCCGCCTCGACCTTCTTCCAGCCCGAGATGTCGTGGAGCTGCGTGAGAACACGGGGCCGGTCTCCCCGCTCCCCGAGCGGGGACCGTGAGACGCTGCACCACACGGTCGTCCCATCCCCGCGTACGTAGCGTTCCTCCCGGATGTCCTCGCGGGCAGAACCCGCGGCGACATCGGCGCGGTGTCGCGCCGCGCCGGCGAGGTCTCCCGTGTGCGTGCGGGTGTCGAGGGAGACGCCGATCGCGGACTGGGGGCGGAGCCCGAGGAGGCGGCACGCGGCCGCGTTGACGTCGAGGATCGAGCCGGCGTCGTCGGTGACGACTTGGGCGGTGCGCGACTCGAGGAAGAGCGAGCGCAGCCTGAGTGCCTGTGCGTGGGACTCGCGCCGCGCAGAGCGGCGGGATCTCTCGAGGATCGCGAGCGCGGCGGCGGCTGCGAGCAGTACGCCCACGGCGATCGCGACGCTCATCGGTCCCCAGTGCCTCTCGTGCGGGTCGGGTTCCGCCGGCTGCATGCCGCAGTTCCCGGCCTTGTCCTGGCTCCCGACCCGCCCGTCCCCGGTGAGTGACCATCCCCAGTCTAGGTACCTGATCGCGCAGATTGTGGGGAATTCACTACGGAGAGTGGCCCAATCGGGTCAGGCCCTCGTAGGTCGAACGCCTCAGCTCAGGGGGGCATGACGTCCCAGCGACTGGCCGAAGGAGAACTCGCACACGTTGCCGTCCGGATCGAACACCTCGCAGATGTAGCCGACGATCGGTCCCTCGAACGTCGGGGCGAGGGCGAGGATCCCGTCGCCGCGGCCGCGTGCGGCGAGGTCGTCGACCGCGTCCCGCGACGGCACGGCGAAGCCGAGATGGGCGAAGGGGCCGAGCGGCGCGTTCGGACTGAGGCCCTCGGCGAGGACGAGCACGAAGTCGCCCTCCCCACCGCACGCGGCCGCGGCCGGATCACCGAGCCAGGCGACGCGCACGCCGCCGCTCTCCCTCTTGTGGACCAGGACCATCCCGCAGAAGTCGCTGTAGAACGCCACGGACGCGTCGAGGTCCGACACGCCGAGCGCGAGGTGGGTGAGCTGAGGGTCGGTGCGGACGTCGCCGCTGCTGCGGGGCGTGCCGTCCACCGCTCTGGCGAGAAGGGGAGCGGCTTGGCGGAGGACATCCCTGTCATGGTCGTAGGTGAGGACAGAGGGTGCGACATCCGGGTCCACCCAACGCACGGCGTCGACCTCGTCGTTGGGGCAGAAACCTTCCACGCCGTCCTCCGCCCGCATGAGCCAGTACGTCACGACCTTGCGGGCGGCGCGTCCCTTGCGCGTCACGCGGTACTCGCTGTCACCCACGAGCGGGCCGACGTCGACATCCGTCCCCGTCTCCTCGCGCACCTCGCGGACGGCACATGCCCGCAGGTCGGCGTCGCTGTCGTGGAGCTTTCCCTTGGGGAAGCTCCAGTCGTCGTAGCGGGGCCTGTGGACGAGGAGGATGAGCGGCCGTCCGCGGTCGAGGCGCCACACGACGCCTCCCCCCGCCTCGACGACGGGCAGGCCGGCCGATGCCGTGTCGGGCTCCGGCGCCTCCGGTCCAGGGCTGTTCGGGCTCGAGTTCACGCCCGAAGGGTAGGCAGGGGGGAATCGGCGGCGGGATCCGAGGCGTTCACATGAGGTCGGAACAGGCGATCTCAGTGACACATCCCGGTGCTAGGGTGGCCTCAGTTCCTGGTTGTCTGCAACGAACTCTCCTTCGAGCCGTTCGCGAGCCGAAGACATAGGGAGAGCGAAGTCCGCAGCGACCCGGGCACCGGCCGGGGAGTCCCGCGAGGCTGGAGGATAAGTTGTTCGAACGGTTCACAGACCGGGCCCGGCGAGTCGTCGTCCTCGCCCAGGAAGAGGCGCGGCTGCTCAACCACAACTACATCGGCACCGAGCACATCCTGCTCGGACTCATCCACGAGGGTGAGGGCGTAGCCGCCAAGGCCCTCGAGAGCCTCGGCATCAGCCTCGAGGCCGTGCGCCAGCAGGTGGAGGAGATCATCGGCCAGGGCGGTTCCTCCCCGTCGGGCCACATCCCGTTCACGCCCCGCGCCAAGAAGGTGCTCGAGCTCTCCCTCAGGGAGGCCCTCCAGCTCGGCCACAACTACATCGGCACCGAGCACATCCTCCTCGGCCTCATCCGGGAAGGCGAGGGTGTCGCGGCGCAGGTCCTCGTCAAGCTCGGCGCCGACCTGTCACGTGTGCGTCAGCAGGTGATCCAGCTCCTCTCCGGCTACTCGAGCACACGAGAGACGCAGACGGCGAGTGCGGGTCCCAGCACCGGCGAGGCGGGCCAGTCCGGCTCACTCGTCCTCGACCAGTTCGGCCGCAACCTCACGCAGCTCGCCCGCGACAAGAAGCTCGACCCCGTCATCGGCCGCGCGACCGAGGTGGAGCGCGTGATGCAGGTCCTGTCACGACGCACTAAGAACAACCCGGTCCTCGTCGGCGAACCGGGCGTCGGCAAGACCGCCATCGTCGAAGGCCTCGCCCAGAAGATCGTGCAGGGTGACGTACCCGAGACGCTCGACGGCAAGCAGCTCTACACGCTCGACCTCGGCGCCCTCGTCGCCGGCTCCCGCTACCGCGGCGACTTCGAGGAACGGCTCAAGAAGGTCCTCAAGGAGATCCGCCAGCGCGGCGACATCATCCTCTTCATCGACGAGCTGCACACGCTCGTCGGGGCCGGCGCCGCCGAGGGCGCGATCGACGCCGCCTCCATCCTCAAGCCGATGCTCGCCCGCGGCGAGCTGCAGACGATCGGGGCGACGACGCTCGAGGAGTACCGCAAGCACCTCGAGAAGGACGCCGCCCTCGAGCGCCGCTTCCAGCCGATCACCGTGGAGGAGCCCACCCTCGCCCACACGATCGACATCCTCAAGGGTCTGCGCGACCGCTACGAGGAGCACCACGGGGTCAACATCACGGACCAGGCGATCGTCGCCGCCGCCAACCTCGCCGACCGCTACATCTCGGACCGCTTCCTGCCCGACAAGGCGATCGACCTCATCGACGAGGCGGGCAGTCGCATGCGCCTGCGTCGCATGAAGCTCCCACCCGACTACCGCGAGCTCGAGACGAGCATCGCCAAGGTGCGACGCGAGAAGGAACAGGCGATCGAGGAGCAGCAGTTCGAGAAGGCCGCGAAGCTGCGCGACCAGGAGAAGCAGCTCCTCGTCGAGCGTGAGGCCAAGGACGCCGAGCGCAAGGAGGAGGGCCTCGACCTCTTCAACGAGATCGACGAGGAGGAGATCGCCGAGGTTCTCGCCATGTGGACGGGAATCCCCGTCTACAAGCTCACCGAAGAGGAGACCGAGAAGCTCCTGCGCATGGAGGAGGAGCTCCACCGGCGTGTGATCGGCCAGAACGACGCGATCAAGGCCGTGTCGTCGGCGATGCGGCGCACCCGTGCCGGCCTCAAGGACCCGAAGCGGCCCGCCGGGTCGTTCATCTTCCTCGGACCCTCCGGTGTCGGCAAGACCGAGCTCACGAAGGCGCTCACCGAGTTCCTCTTCGGGGACGAGGACGCCATGATCCAGCTCGACATGTCCGAGTACATGGAGAAGCACACGGTGAGCCGCCTCGTCGGCTCCCCGCCCGGCTACGTCGGATACGAGGAGGGTGGACAGCTCACCGAGCAGGTGCGGCGAAAGCCCTTCAGCGTCGTGCTCTTCGACGAGATCGAGAAGGCGCACCCGGACGTGTTCAACACGCTCCTCCAGATCCTCGAGGAAGGGCGTCTCACCGATGCCCAGGGTCGCACCGTCGACTTCAAGAACACCGTGATCATCATGACGTCGAACCTGGGCACGGCGGACCTGCGCAAGCAGTCGCTCGGCTTCTCGCCCTCAGACGAGGCGCTCACGTACGAGCGCATGAAGGAGCGGGTGACCGAGGAGCTCAAGCGCAGCTTCCGGCCCGAGTTCCTCAACAGGATCGACGAGGTCATCGTCTTCCACGAGCTGAGCCGGATGGAGGTCAAGGACATCATCGATCTCCTCATGCGGCGTGTGCGTGACCAGCTCGGCTCGCAAAGCCTCCAGATCGAGCTGACCGAGTCGGCCCGTGAGCTCCTCGTCGAGAAGGGCTACGACCCCCAGCTCGGCGCCCGGCCCATGCGGCGGGCGATCCAGCGCATGGTCGAGGATCCGCTCTCGGAGCGGATCCTGTGGAAGGAGTTCCACGCCGGCCAGATGATCATCGTCGACGCCGAGGACGGCGAGATGGTGTTCCGCGCCGTCGAGGCACCGGGCTCACCGACACCGCCCGAGATGGAGTCCGCCGGTTCCGAGGGAACCGGCGACTGAACCTGGCGCTCCCCCCTCCCTTCTTGCTCCACCGGGGTTCGGCCCGCTGTTTCCCGGAGCACCTCCCACTTCTTGCGCGCGACTCGCGATGTTGCGCGCGAGTCGCGTTCGCCGGATACCGTTTCGCGCGCAAGAAAGCGGTTCGCGCGCAAGTTGGGGTGGGACCTCAGACGGATGTGCGTTGGTCGATGGTCTCGGCCAGTCCCCGGAACGTGATATGGGGGCGGTGCAGCATCTCCGCCGTCACGTGGAACGGGAGCCAGCCGGCAGCGGTGAGGTCGTTCTGGCGTCTGCGGTCGGTGACGAAGGGACGCCGCTTGGCGTGTGGGTCGAAGCCGTCGAACTCGAGATAGACGTGCACGTCTGGCCAGGCGAAGTCGAGGAAGTACGTCTGGCCGTTGACGCGCATCTCGAAATCGGGGACGGGTGCGCGGATACCGGCAGCGCCAATGGCGGCGAGGGTGCGTGCCTCGAAGATGCTCCTGGTTTCCCCGACAGCGGGATTCGTGGTGGACAGTACGTGCAGGACGGAGGGGATCCCGGGTCGCCCGCGGCGCCGCATGCGGCGGGCGCAGCGCTCCAGGTTCTCCAGCGTCGTGAGGTTGCGCTGCAGAGCGAGGTCGACAACGTCCCGGGCAAGATCCGGATGGCGTGCGGCCGTGTCGACGACTGTGCGGTCGACCGTCGTCACATCCATACGCTTCACTGTCGTCACGTCGCGCGCGTGCAGGTACGTCGATGTCGGGATGTGGATCCCGTCGATGCCATGGCCGCGCCGGCGGGGGCGGTAGACGTCGACCGTAGCGGGGAGCTCGTCGAGGATCCCATGCAGGAACGCCGCTGAACGCTGCGCGAGAACCGCGTCCGGCCCGGCGTACAGGAGAGCCGCCATCAGGACCTGATGAGGGGTCGGGGCTAGAGAGGACCCCTCCCTGAAGACGTTCGGGTGGACCTCGATCCACTCACCGGACTCGAGCCGCTCGGCGATCGCAAGCCGCGAGTAGCCCGCGGAGTGGGCCTGCTTGCGTGTGAAGAGGTCGAACTGAGAGGAGCGGATCTTGCGCAGAGCCAGCGCCTTCTGGGTCGCACGGGACATCGCCATCCCTCCTGAAGGGGTTCCGGTACAGAAGGGGGAAGCTGCTCCGGGGCGGAGGGGGAAGAGGCGGGAAGCTCGTTCGACACCCACGCTACACGTGGGCTGTGACTCACCGAGGTTCTCGACAGGGGCGGCAGGCCTGCCGTGAACCGCAGGAGAGTCCCCGCGACCTTGCGCGCGAAACGCGACCTTGCGCGCGACTCGCGCTCGCTGGATGCCGTTTCGCGCGCAAGAGCGCGATCCGCGCGCAAGAATGGGTGCCCGCGAATCCCCCGATCCCCCGTCGTTGCCCTACGAGCCCCTCTTCCGTGCCTCAGGGAGTCCCGGCGAAGGACCGTGGCAGCCTCCGGTTGGGGCCCATGTCTCCGACGACGGCGGGAAGGCAGGTGGCGACGGGGTGGGCATGGCGGCTCAGCCGCCGATCTGGCTCATCGACTTGCGGGGACGCTGGAAGTCGGGGCTGCCGATCTTGTGCCCGGCCCACTTGCCCGCCACCGCCTTGCGCAAGAGAGCGAGGATCTCGTCGTCGCCGGCGCCGGCGCGCAGCGGTCCCCGCACGTCGACCTCCTCGAGCGCGAACAGGCATGTGCGGAAACCGCCTTCGGCTGTGAGACGGATGCGGTTGCACCTGTCGCAGAACGGTGCCGTGACGGACGGGATCACACCGATCTCACCTGCCTGCGTGCCCTTCTCACGGCCCTCGATCGAATACCGTGTCGCCGGCTCGGGCGACTCGTCCGCGAAGCCCTCTGTCTCGACCCCTGCGGCAGCGAGCGTCTCGAGCATCTCCTCGGCCGCGACGACGTCGTCTGACGTCCAGCGGCCGTCGGCGTCGAGCGGCATGTACTCGATGAACCGGACCACGTAGCCCTCGTCGCGGGCGAAGCGGGCGAAGTCGACGAGCTCGTCGTCGTTCGTGCCCCGCATGACGACCATGTTGACCTTCACCGGCGTGAGACCCGCGGCCGCGGCCGCCTCCATGCCGGCGAGTGTCCTGTCGAGCTCGTCGCGGCGCGTGATCTTCTCGTAACGCTCACGCCTGAGCGAGTCGAGGCTCACGTTCACACGGTCGAGGCCGGCCGCGGCAAGGGAGGCGGCGGCTTCGGCCAGCAGGACCCCGTTCGTCGTGAGCGCGAGGTCGGGGCGAGGCGCGAGTGCGGCGAGCATCTCCACCAGATGCACCAGGTCGCGGCGCACGAGAGGCTCACCACCGGTGAGGCGAATCGTCTTCACGCCGGCCCCGACGAGGAGCCCCGCCACACGGGCGATCTCCTCGAAAGTGAGGATGTCGGTGCGGGGAAGCCACGGCAGACCCGCCGCCGGCATGCAGTACGTGCAACGCAGGTTGCAGCGATCGGTCACCGAGATGCGGAGATCGTCGGCGACGCGGCCGAAACCGTCGATGAGAGGCGGGTACGGGGAGTCCATGGCGCGTGTTCCTAGACTATGGCGCGCTCGCCGAAGGGAAGAAACGAATCGGATGTTCACTCACCTCTTGATCGCAACTGACGGGTCGCCGACCGCCGAGACCGCCGTCGAACGGGGCATGGCGATCGCACGCGAGACGGGCGCGGCCGTCACGGTCGTGACCGCGGCATCGCCGGGGAAGGGTGATGCCGTCCTCGAAGACGTCCTCGAACGACATTCCGGTTCCGGGGTCTCGATCGACACGGTCACGCGGGCCGGGGACGCAGCAGGTGTCATCCTCGACGTCTCCGATGAGGTCGGCGCCGACCTCATCGTCGTGGGGAACAAGGGCATGCAGGGTGCAAAGAGGTACTTCCTGTCGAGCATCCCCAACAAGGTGGCCCACCACGCCGACTGTGGCGTGCTGATCGTCAAGACGACGTGACGGTCCGGTGCGGGCGCATCGCGGGCTGCGGTCGCCTCGGCAGCGCTGCCCTCGCACTCACGCTCGTCGCGCTCCCGGCGTGCCGTGTCGCGGTGCGCACGGACGTGACCGCCACGTGGCGGGGCACGGGAACCTTCACCGTGAGCGTGACGCTCGACGCGGCCGCCCGCGCCGCGCTCACCGAGCTCGGCATCGGGGAAGGCGTCTTCTACGACGAATCCGCCCCGACCTCGGCGCCGCAGACGTCGACCCCGCCCGAGGCGACACCGGAGCCGTTCGCCGACCTCGAGGCAGCCGGATGGGTCGTGCGCCCGGGGTCGAGCGCAGTGGTCCTCGAGCACGAGTTCGGGGATCCCGCCCAGCTGAGCAGCCTCGCCGCGCAGGTGAGTGGAGATGTCACCCCGCCGCTGTTCCCGCAGATGGACCTGACCGTGGAGGCCGGCCTCTTCACGTCACGTGTCGGGCTGCACGCGACTGTCGCTCCCACGGCCGAACTGGTCACGGCACTCGCCGGCCGGGGCCTCGCCTCCCCCCCCTCCGTCGACGAGCTCGAACGCGCCTTGGGTGTCCCCGTGAAGGAAGCCTTCGAGTTCGTGTTCGGGATCTCGCTCCCCGGCCGGGAGGCTGTCGTGACCGAGCCCGCCGACGCGGAGGCGGCGGGACGCAACGCGTGGGAGGTACCCGTGGGCACGACCCTCGACGTACAGGCGACGACGACGGCGCGAACCCCCGCCTTCTGGGTCGCGGTCACCTCGATCGGCCTCGCCCTTCTGCTCGCGACCGCCCTCGCCTTCCTCGAGATCAGGACGCGGGACCGGAATCGGTCCCGCCCCCAGCCACGAGGCGGGCTCGAGCCGCGATCTGGCCCCACGCCGCGTCCCCCGGTGCCGCGCAGGAGCGGGCGGTAGGATGCCGCGGTCGGCAGACGGGGCGCGGGGCTTGGAACCACTGATCATCACGGCTACACCGAACATCAGTTGGCTCAATCCGGGTGTCGCATATCCGCGTGACCCGGACTCGATCGCCGAGGAGGCACGACGGTGCGAAGCGGCGGGTGCGTCGATCCTCCACATCCACGCAGAAGGGCAGTGGCGGCCCGTCATCCGTGCGATCCGGCAGGCATGCGGAATGGTCGTCCAGTGCGGCATGTCGAGCCTGCCGATCGCGGGGCGCATGGAGGTCTTCGAGGAGGAGGCCGACATGATCTCGGTGATCCTCAACCACCACGACGAGGCGTTCGCCGAGACCGAGTGCCTCGTCCTGCATTCGAGGACAGAGCTCGAAGAGTATGCAGACCTGTGCGCCCACCACGGTGTCGTGCCCGAGTTCGAGGTCTGGCACAGCGGCTCGATCTGGAACCTGCAGTACCTCATCGACGGCGGCAGGATCCGGCCTCCCTACGTGACGACCCTGTTCTTCGGCTGGCCGGGTGGGACGTGGTCACCGCCGACCGTCGACGAGTACCTCCACAGACGGCGTCTCGTGCCTGCCGAGGCCATCGTGACGGTCAGCATCATGGGTGAGCACCAGATCGAGGTCGTCACCGCCGCGATCACGACGGGCGATCACGTGCGGGTCGGGACGGAGGACAACCCCTTCGACCGCGAGGGCCGGGTCGCGGGGACGCACGAGCTCGTGGCCGAGACGGCCGCGATCGCAGCCGCGGTGGGACGGCCGCTCGCCACGCCCGACATCGTCCGCGGCGTCCTGCAGGCAGGGGGAAACCAGTGAGCCGACACGAGTCCGTGACTCTCGTAACCGGCGCCGCCCAGGGCATAGGCGCAGCGACGGCGAGGCTCTTCGCCTCCCGCGGGCACGCTGTCCTCGCAGTCGACTCGCGTGGGGAGGTCGGGGTCGTGGCGGACGAGATCACGGCAGCCGGGGGTAGATGTCTGGGCCACGTGTGTGACGTACGAGTCGAACCCGAGGTCGAGGCTGCGATCACGACGGCCGTCTCGGAGTTCGGGCAGCTCGACGTGCTCGTCAACAACGCCGGGGTCGTCCTCGTGAAGGCGGTGGAGGAGACCACGTGGGAGGACTTCCGCCACGTCGTCGACGTGAACATCGGTGGGACCTTTCTCTTCTGCAAGCATGCCCTGCCCGTCATGAAGGCGCAGGCGGGAGGTGCGATCGTGAACCTTGCCTCTGTCTCCGGTCACGTCGGCCAGACGGACCACGCCGTGTACGGGGCGACGAAGGGTGCGATCCTGTCGATGACGCGGGCCCTCGCGTGGGAGGTCGCTCCCTTCGGGATTCGCGTGAACTCGGTGAGTCCGGGATCGGTCGACACGCCGATGCTGCGCGGTGACGTGGAGATCGAGTCACGGCGCACGGGTCGGCCTCTCGAAACGGTCAGGGCCGCCCGCGAAGCCGAGCAGGCCTTCGACCGCTGGGCGGAACCTCACGAGATCGCCGAGGTGGTCTGGTTCCTCGCGGGGGAGGCAGCGTCCTTCGTCACCGGCACCGACGTCCTCGCCGACTGCGGGTGGGTCGCCAAGTGACGGGAGAACCCCTCGGAGTGGGCATGGTCGGCCTCGGCCTCATCTCGTGGGTGCACGAGACCGGCTACGACCGGGTCGGGGACTCGTGCCGCATCGTCGCCATGTGCGACACGGACCCGGACATGGCCGCCAACAGGGCGGCGTTGCACGACGCCACTCCCTACACCGACTTCGGGCAGCTCCTCGAGGATCCGCGCGTGGACCTCGTGGACATAGCCGTTCCCCACGACCTCCACCACGACGTGGCGATCGCGGCGTTCGAAGCCGCCAAGCACGTCGTCGTCGAGAAGCCGGTCGCCACGACATTCGCCGATGCCCGCCACATGGTCGAGGCCGCCCACGCGGCGGGGCGCATGCTGGCCGTGGCCGAGAACACCCGGTACGTCTCGGCGTACCGGGTGGCCGAAGGGGTCTTGGCGGAGGGCGTGCTCGGCGACGTGCGAACGGTCCGTTCCCTGATCGCGGGGAGCGAGGTCGCGCGCATCCGGGACCCCCGCACATGGCACGGCAAGGCACCCTATGGCGGTGTCATCCTCGACTCGGCAGTGCACAGCCTCTACCTCTACAGGTGGCTCTTCGGCGGAGTCGTCGACGTCACGACTCATGCCTCGAAGGCTCTTCCCGAGAGCGAGGCCGAGGACAACGCCGTCCTCCTCGGCCGGCTCCGCGACGGTGGTGAGTACCACCTGCACGTGAGTTGCACGATGGAGATCCCGTGGACGGAACGTCTCGAGATCCACGGCAGCCGCGGTTCCCTCGTCGTCGATCAGCTCACGGATCCCGTCGTGCGGCTCTTCGAGGGAGGGGACGACATCGTCGGGAGCTCTCCCGGAGCCGTGCCCTACGATCCGCAGCAGTGGAAGTTCACGTCGATGTTCGAGGAGATAGCGGATTTCGTGGACGCCGCCCGCGAGGCGCGGTCACCCCTCGTGGACGCCGCGGACGCCGCATACGCCCTCGAAGCGGTCGAGGCGGCCTATCGCTCCCTCGAGATCCGTGACCGTGTCGCCGTGTGAAGGAGGACTCGTGGGCGAGGCCACATTCGAGCCGATCGGGCTGGACAAGGACCGCCTCAGCGCACTCCTCCGCGAGCGGGGCCTGGCCGGCGTCCTGCTCACGTCGCCCGCCAACGTCATGTACACGACAGGCTTCCCGACGCTCGCCGGGGCCGGGAACCCGATCATGCACGCCCTCTCGAACCAATTCCCGACGTGGTCGTACGTGGACGGGGACGGCCACGTGACGCTCGTCTGCTGGGGAGTCGCCACGTTCGGGGTCTCCTACGGGGCGGATGCGGTGCGGCCGTTCTTCACCCGTGGCCTCGCCGACACCGAGCTCGTCGCCCTCGCCGCCGGCCTCGGCGGCGGCCGTCGCGTCGGTGTCGAGGCGTCGTGTCCGTGGTCGGTCGTGCGCATCCTCGAGGAGCACTGCCCCGACTCCGAGATCGTTGCCTGTGACGACATCCTCGACGCGCTCCGCCTCCTCAAGTCGCCGGCCGAGATCGAGATGATCCGGCGCAGCACGGCGATCATCGAGCAGACGGTGACGGAGCTCGTGCCTGTCCTCTCGATCGGTATGAGCCGCCTCGATCTCCTGCGAGAGGCTCGCGCCCGCATGCTCGCGAACGGTGCCCACGGCATCGACCACGTCACGATCGCGTTCGGCTCCGCCAACCCCGAAGTCGCGCTCGGCGAGCTCCTCGAACCGAACCAGCTCGTCACACTCGACCTCGGCGCCGTCTACGAGGGTTACGTGTCGGACAACCGCCGGTACGCGTTCACGGGTGTGGCGCCCGACGCGTTGCGGGAGCAGCACAGACAGATGTGCGGCATCGTGTCCGAGGTCGGCTCGATGCTCCGGCCTGGCGTCACCTTCGGCGACCTTCCCGTGCGGGCGAGGGAGCTGTACGCCGAGATCGGCCGCGACCCGCTCTTCCTCACGGTCGGGCACAGCATGGGCCTCCAGGTCGAGGAACGCTGGATCACAGACGGTGACGACACGGAGATCGCGCCGGGCATGGTCCTCAACGTTGAGCTGTACAGCTTCACCGAAGGCGGCGTCCTCGTCGGCGACGAGGAGACCTACGTCGTCACGGACGGGGACCCCGAGCAGATCACGGTCATGCCGGCCGACCTGATCGAGGTCTGACCTCGGAGACCGCGCTCAGCCGATCGTGACCGTTTCCGGCGGTTCCTCGATCACGGGGTTCTCGATCGCGCCGAGTCCCTCGACTTCGATGCGCACGACATCGCCCGGAGCCAGGAAGACCGCCGGTGACGCCGTGAAGCCGACTCCCGCCGGTGTGCCGGTCGAGATGATGTCGCCCGGCTCGAGGGTGAACACGGTGGAGAGGACCTCGACCTGGCGGGCGATACCGACGATCATGTCCGACGTGTTGCCGTCCTGGCGCAGCTCGCCGTTCAGCCACGTGCGGATGCGCAGGGCCTCGGGTGCGGCGATCTCGTCCGCCGTCGTGAGCCACGGCCCCGTCGGACCGTGCGTGTCGAAGGACTTGCCGAGCGTCATCGTGGGTGCCCGCACCTGCCAGTCCCGGACGGACACGTCGTTCACGACCAGATATCCGGCGATCACGTCGAACGCCCTGTCGGCGGGAACGTGGCGGCAGCGGCGACCGATCACGACACCGAGCTCACCCTCGTAGTCCACGAGGTTCGACGCGCGGGGGACGTGGATCGGATCGAACGGGCCCGTCACACAGGTGCGCTGCTTGTTGAAGAAGACGGGGAACTCCGGCGCTTCGCTCCCGGTCTCGCGGACGTGGTCCGCGTAGTTGAGGCCGATCGCGAGGAACTTGCCCGGCACCGGTACCGGTGCGAGGAGCCGCACGTCCCCCAGGGCCACGCGCGGGGCAGCGGTCGCGGCTCGTGCCACCGCCTCGAGGCCGTTGGGACCGGCGGTGAGGAGGCCGGCCATGTCACGCGGCACATCCCCGGCGTCGGTGAGGTCCACGACCTCGTCGTTCCTGACGAGTCCGAGCGACGTCCTGCCTGCATGTTCGAACCGCGTCAGGCGCACGTGCGTCCTCTCACCCATGGTCTCAATCAGTGGCCGGCCGACTCTAACCAATCCGGAACAGACAGCCCACCGAACTTGCGCGCGAACCGCGACCTTGCGCGCGATTCGCGGCCTCGGCGGTGCGTTTCGCGCGCAAGAACGCGCGTCGCGCGCAAGAACGGCGGGGGGAGCCGCTCCGCGAGGGCTTTCGCCGAAGGTCGGTGGACCCCACGACTTCTCCGCGGGTGTCACACCCCCCGTCTACGGTCGGGGCATGGAAAGGAAACAGAGATCCTCACGCCGCTCCGCGTCTCGCACTGTTCACCGCTGCCAGGAGTGCGGGCACGAATCACGTCGCTGGCTCGGACAGTGCCCGGGCTGTGAGGCATGGGGCACGCTCGCCGAGGAGGTCGAGGCAGCCGACATCCCCGACGCGGGCGACGACGGATTCGACGAGCTCGTTCGCTTCGCCGTCGAGGCGGCCGTGCCCCCGGTGCCCCTGGCCGAGGTCTCCGCCGAGCCGGCCACACACCGTCCGACCGGGATCGCCGAGTTGGACCGCGTGCTCGGTGGCGGCCTCGTGGGCGGCGGCGCGATCCTCCTCGGCGGCGAACCGGGGATCGGCAAGAGCACCCTCCTCCTCCAGTTGGCGGCCGGCGTGGCCTCCTCCGGCTCCGTCCTCTACGTGAGTGCGGAGGAGTCGGGGGAGCAGGTGCGTCTCCGTGCCGACCGCCTCGACGCAGTCCATCCGCGTGTCCTCGTATCGGGTGACGACACCCTACCCGCCATCGTGGGCCGTGTGCAGGAGATCGGACCCGTCCTCCTCGTCGTCGACTCGATCCAGACGATCCGTGATCCCCGACTCGGTTCGGCGGCGGGGAGTGTCGGCCAGGTACGTGAATGCGCCGCGACCCTTGTGCGCCTCGCCAAGCAGACGGGCGCCACGCTCGTCCTCGCCGGCCATGTCACGAAGGAGGGCCAGATCGCCGGGCCCCGCGTCCTCGAGCACCTCGTCGACGTCGTGCTCGAGCTCGAAGGTGACCGGCACCGCCAACTTCGCGTGTTGCGCTCCGTCAAGAACCGATTCGGGGCGGCGGGGGAGCTCGGCCTCTTCGAGCTGGACCGGTCCGGGCTCGTCCCCGCCCGCCCGCACAGCCTCACCGATCCCGACGATCACCGTGTCGGATCCGCCGTCGTCTGCGCGATGGCGGGGGACCGGCCCCTCCTCGCGGGCGTGCAGGCGCTCACGGTCCCGGCGTACGGGTCGCCGCGGCGTGCGGTCACGGGGATCGACCTGAGCCGGGCCCTCGTCCTCGTCGCCGTCGCCGATCGGCGCGGGCAGGTGCCGTGCGCGGGAGGTGAGGTCTACCTCTCCGTCACGGGTGGTCTCAAGGTCACGGATCCCGCGTGTGACCTGGGCATATGCGTGGCGTTGGCGTCGACTGTGCGAGACGTGCGCGTGCCGCCCCGCACGGTCTGGCTGGGTGAGGTGGGCTTGGGTGGCGAGCTGCGGGCCGTGACGTCGATCGAACGCCGCCTGAAGGAGGCAGCCCGCTTCGGTTTCAGGCGTGCCGTCGTGCCCGAGGCGAACATGCCGATCGAGGAGTTGCCCGACGGCGAGTTCGCCGTGCTGCCGGAGTCACATCTCGCCGACGTGACCGGCTCGTACTGCGCGTGAGGGGACGGCAGGCGCCTCACCTGCGCCTCCGGCCAAGGTGAGCGCCAAACGTGTTACCTTGAGCGGGTGTTCGCCTGGCCCAGCAAGCAGATGCTGGAGACACTCGCGCGTGTGGCTCCCGGCACCCCCCTGCGCGACGGTCTCGACCGGGTCCTTCAGGCGAATACAGGCGGTCTGGTCGTTATGGGCACTGGACCCCACGTCGACGCCATCTGTAGCGGCGGTTTCCTCATCGAGGCCCAGCTCACGCCGCAGCGGCTCATGGAGCTGTGCAAGATGGACGGGGCGGTGGTGCTCGACGAGATGGGCGAGTTCATCGTCCGCGCCAACGTCCACCTCGTACCGGACGCGAACATCCTCACGACCGAGACCGGGACCCGGCATCGATCGGCGGAACGGGTCGCCCGCCAGACCGGCGTGGCGGTCCTCTCGGTTTCCAAGCGCCTCTCCCTGATCTCGGTCTACCGCGGAGACGAGAAGCACATCCTCGAGCCGGTCGAGCGAGTCCTGGGCCGGGCAAACCAGGCCTCCTCGACCCTCGAGCGCTACCGGGCCCGGTTCGACGCGGTCTCGGCCTCCCTCTCCGCCCTCGAGGTGGAGGACCTGGTCACGGCGCGCGACGTCCTCCTCGTCCTGCAACGGGGCGAGATGGTGAGACGGATCGGAGAGGAAGCCCACGTGCTCCTCGCCGAGCTCGGCACGGAAGGTCGGCTCCTCCGTCTCCAGCTCGAGGAGCTCTCCACCGGCGTCGACACCGAGCTCGCCTTCGTGCTGCGGGACTATGCGGCCCCGGACCGAGATCCAGAGGAGGCCTTCGACCTCCTCTGTCGCGTCCCGACGGAGAGTCTGTCGGACCTCGCACCCCTCGCCCGCGTGATCGGCATCCCCTCCTCCGGCGTAGACGTCGCGATGACGACACGGGGATTCCGTTTCCTGTCCCGCATCCCGCGCCTCTCCGATTCCCTGATCCGCCGGATCGTCGACCGCTTCGGCAGCCTCCAGAAGATCCTGAATGCGTCCATCGGCGAGCTCGAGGAGATCGAGGGGGTGGGTGAGGTCCGTGCCCTCCAGATCAAGGAGGGACTCGCCCGCCTCGCCGAGTCGTCGATCCTCGACCGGTACGGCTGACGCGACGGCGCGCCCCCCTCCTGTCCGCTACAGGCGATCCTGCCCCGTGCCGAATGCGATGACATGCAGACACGGGCAGGGACCAAGACGTCAGTCGAAGTCATACGCCTCATCGTCGTCCTCGGGGCAACAGGGCTCGGTTACACGATCGGTCGCGCGAACCCGTCGTGGTTCCCCGCGTGGGACAGCGGCACGACCGTCCTCGTGTGCGCGATCCTGGGTGCCGCGGTCGGCTACCTCGTCGGCGGTGTGCTCGGCCGCTTCCTCCGTGCATGGTTCGGTGTCGTCGAACGCAGCGTCGACCGTGCCCCCGCATCGGAGGTCGTCTCCGGGGTGCTGGGGGGCCTCGTCGGCCTCGCCGGCGGAGTGCTCGTCGCGATGCCGTTCATCCTGATCCTGCCGGCAAGCTGGGCGGTGCCGGTGAGTGCCGTCCTCATCTACACGGCAGCCGCCCTCTCCTTCCGGCTCGCGCGGGTGAAGAGCCGCGACATCCTCGCCCTCGCCGGCCTCGGCCAGAGGTTCACGACGACGGACGTGATCGGTACCGGCACGGGGCAGGCCTGTCTCCTCGACTCGTCGGCGATCGTGGATGGCCGCCTCCTCGCCCTCTCGAGATCCGGCTTCCTCGCGGGTCCCGTGGTCCTGCCCCGCTTCGTCCTCGAGGAGATCCAGTCGATCGCCGACGCGAGCGACGCGGGGCGTCGCCGCCGCGGGCGGCGCGGGCTCGAGATCCTCGATGCCCTCCGTGGTGAGACGTCTCTGGCTGTGATCGACGACGAGGTTCCGGAGGCCCACAACGTCGACGCAAAACTCGTCCACCTCGCCCGCCGCCTTCCCGCCGCCCTGATCACCACCGACTTCAACCTCCAGAAGGTGGCAGAGCTGCAGGGGGTCTGGGTCATGAACGTGAACCGCCTCGCCGAGGCCCTGCGACCCCCCGTCGCGGCAGGCGACGAGTTGCAGGTCAAGATCGAGGCCGAGGGGACGGAGGAAGGTCAGGGCGTCGGCTACACGGAGGACGGCACGATGGTCGTCGTCTCCAACGCGGCGGGTCGGGTCGGCGAGGTCGTGGAGGCGATCGTGAGCAGCGCCCACCAGACCTCGAAGGGACGCATGCTCTTCGCCCGCCAGCGCTGACCGAGGTCAGTGCGTCCGGCCGAGGGGCTATCGTGCGGCTGTGCACCAAGACGTGTGGGCGATAGTCCTTGCCGCGGGAACAGGGAGCAGAGCAGGGGGGGAGCCGAAGCAGTACCGCCGCATCGGCGGGCGTACGGTGCTGTCGCGGGCCCTCGACATCTTCGAGGAAGCCGGGGTACCCGTGGTCGTCGTTGCCGACGACCCTGAAGGGGCACGCGAGCGCGGCGGTCTCGACAGCAGGGGTCACGTACGTGCCGTCGTGGCCGGCGGTGCACGCCGCCAGGATTCCGTCGCCGCCGGATTGGCCGCGGTCCCCGGCACCGTGGAGATCGTCGCTGTGCACGACGCGGCCCGACCGTTCGCGAAGGCGGGACTCCTCGAAGCCGGAGTGGACGCGGTGCGAGCGGGCGCCGATGCGGCCGTACCGGCCGTCGAGGTGGCGGACACCCTGAAGGCCGTGGCGGCAGACGGCAGCGTGGTCGAGACACCGGATCGGGATTCCCTACGGGCCGCTCAGACACCCCAGGTGTTCGCGGCGGCCGCCCTGCGGGACGCCCATGCCGCCGTCACGGCCGACGTCACCGACGACGCGGCGATGGTCGAGATGCGGGGCGGCCGTGTCGTGACGGTCCCGGGGGATCCCACGAACGTGAAGCTCACCCATGCCGTGGACCTCGAAGTTGCAGCCGCCCGCTTCGAGCCGGAGCGCGTCGACGTGGCTGTCGGTCTCGGCTTCGACGTCCACGCCTTCGGCGGGCCCGGACCGCTGCGTCTCGCGGGTGTGGACGTGGAACACGAGGCCGGCCTCGCCGGCCACTCCGACGGAGACGTCGTCGCGCACGCCGTGGCGGATGCTCTCCTCGGCGCAGCCGGCCTCGGCGACATCGGCATGCTCTTCCCCGACACGGACCCGGCATATGCGGGAGCAGACTCGATGCGACTCCTCGGTCAGGTGGTGGATCAGGCGAAGGCATCCGGCTGGCACGTGACCTCTGTGGACGTGACCATCGTGTGTGAGAGGCCCCGTGTCGGGCCACATCGCGAGGCAATGCGCACGCGCCTTGCCGTGGTCCTCGGCGTCGACGCGACACGTGTGAACGTGAAGGCGACGACGACCGAGAAACTCGGCTTCACAGGCCGGGGTGAGGGCATCGCGGCGCAGGCGGTCGCGACCCTCGTGCGAACTTGAGCGGTCCGCGAGGCGGGTCCCATTAGGATCCTGCCCGTGAGGTTGCACAACACCGAAACGGGAGCACTCGAGGAGCTCGAGCCACGTCGCCCCGGCCACGTGGACATCTACGTGTGCGGTCCCACCGTGTACGGCCCCCCACACCTCGGCCATGCCCGGACCGTCGTGAGCTTCGACATGATCCGGCGCTGGCTCCGCCGTCGCAACGACGTGACGTTCGTCTCCAACTACACCGACGTCGACGACAAGATCATCGCCCGTGCCCGACAGGAGGAGCGCACACCCGAGGAGGTCGCCCGCACATACGAGGCCGTGTGGCTCGACACCATGCGCCGGCTGCGTGTCCTCGATCCCGACAAGACGCCGCGGGCGACGGAGGCGATAGACCGCATGGTCTCGATGATCGCCGAGATCATCGCGAGAGGCCACGCCTACGAGTCGGGCGGTGACGTCTACTTCGACGTGTCCTCCTTCCCGACCTATGGGAGGCTCTCGCACCAGGGACTCGACGACCTGCGGGTCGGGGCCCGCGTGGAGCCGGGCGAGCACAAGCGGAACCCGGAGGACTTCGCGCTCTGGAAGGCGGCCAAGCCGGACGAACCGAGTTGGGACTCACCGTGGGGACCGGGACGGCCGGGCTGGCACATCGAATGCTCCGTCATGTCCACCGACGAGTTCGGGATGGGCTTCGACATCCACGGTGGGGGCAGCGACCTCGTCTTCCCCCACCACGAGAACGAGATCGCCCAGGCCGAGGCAGCGACGGGTACACGTCCGTTCGTGCGGCACTGGCTGCATTCGGGCATGGTGAACCTCGCCGGCGAGAAGATGGCGAAGTCGACCGGGAACGTGGTGATGCTGTCCGATCTCCTCGCGTCCCACTCGGCGGAGGCGATCCGTCTCCTCGTGGCGCAGACGCACTACCGTCACCAGCTCGAGTTCACCGAGGAACTCGTCGAGGAATGCGAGCGCGCAGTCGACCGGCTCGCGACCTTTCGCGACCGCCTCGCCGCGGTCCTCGACGTCGATCCGGCAGCAGTGACCGGTCCCGTCCTCGACCCCGGCGCCGGGAGCGGACTCGAGGTCGAACCCGAGGCGGTGGCAGTCGACGCGCTCGTCCTCGCCATGGACGACGACTTCGGTACACCCGGTGCCGTCGCCGCCCTCTTCGACATGGTGAAGCGGGCGAATGCCGAGCTCGACACCGGTCGGACGGATGCGGCTCTTGCATGGGCGGCTGCCCTCGCCGTGTTCGACGAGGTCCTCGCCGTCGTCCCACCGGTGTCGGACGGCAACACGGATGCGCTCGTCGACGGACTCGTCGTGCTCCTCCTCGACATCAGGCAGCGGGCCCGCGAGTCACGGGATTTCGAGTTGGCGGACAGAGTCCGAAGCGGGTTAGGGGAGTTGGGGATCATTGTCGAAGACTCGGCTCAGGGGACCAGATGGCGGCGTGGTCGCCGGCAGGCGGCCGGTCGCTGAACTGCTCAGGGCACGGCGGCGCAACGTCCACCGCGTCCTGGCCACAGATCCGACCCGTGTACCCGACGACATCACTGCGTCGTGCCGTGAGCTCGGCCTGCAGGTGGAGGCGGTCGACGCGGGCCGACTGCAGCGATTGGCGGGCATCACGTCGCATCAGGACGTGGTGGCCTTCGCAGATCCCTTTCCCCTCGTCGAGTTGGGAGACCTCGCCGGCGGTAGCGGGTTCCTCGTCGTCCTCGACGAGGTCGCCGATCCCCGGAATCTCGGGGCCGTCCTGCGTGTCGCCGACGCGATGGGTGCGGAGGGGGTCGTGATCTCGGACCGTCGCGCGGCACCCGTGACACCGACGGTGCTGAAGGCCTCGGCTGGCGCGGCCGAGTGGGTCCGCCTCGCCGTCGTCGGGAACCTCGCCGGGGCATTGAGCGAGTTGCGCGACCGGGGACGCTGGCTCGTCGGGCTCGACGCGGACGGAACGGATATCCGGGACTGCCGCCTCCTCCGTGAGCCCGTGGCGCTCGTGGGTGGGGCCGAGGGCCGGGGACTCCGTCAACGGATCCGGCGCCTGTGCGACGTCATCGTCGCGATCCCGATGCGGGGCGAGGTGGGAAGCCTCAATGTCTCCACTGCCGTGGCAATCGGCGCCTACCTCGCCGCGCAAGGGCACGAGGCCGGTGACGGTTAGTGACTGGGCTACCACTGATAGGGGTAGAGCGGGTGGTCAGCTCCCCTGTCCCCTCGGTCATCCTACGGCGGCTGCATTAGTCGACTCACGGGCGTCGCGATGTATGAACGAGGCGGACATGCCCCTTCACATGGCCGATCACGCCAAACCGGACAGCTTCCACATGACACTCCAGCTAATACTGCAAACCACGGAGGGAGCATCACCGCTTCGACGTAGGGAGTGCGGCCCATAACTGCGTAGCGTGCCGCATATCGGGTGTCTCGA
>JADZDR010000065.1 GCA_020850945.1 Acidimicrobiia bacterium
CGAACCTCGTCGCGGGCCGCAACGTGATGACCTGTCCGTCCGGAGGTGACGAGTTCCACGTCGTCTCGGAGGTACCGCCGGTTCATGCGGCCGCCCCCGCGGGTAAGGCGGGACGCAGAGTGACGCGCACCTACCGCGTGGACCGTATCGACGGTGAGTGCGTCCTCGTACGAGAGGGGTCGACTGAGACACTCCTGTTCTGCGCGAGCGGAGTGCCGGGTGAGGACGCAGGCACGTGCAGCGTCGCACCCGAGCCGAGCCCGCTGCCGGCCCCCGCGACCGAGAGGGTAGAGGTGCTGAGCGGCTTGAGAGCGGAGCAGCCGGTCTGCGTCGACTTCATAGAGGCCGGCGTGGACTACTCGCCTTCGGCCGATGCCGATTGGTGCGTGTCGAAGCCGGCCGTCGTGTACGAGCGACCGACGCTGCGCATCTGGATCGCCGACGACGAGGACACGCCTGTCGGACAGTTCGACTACACGGTCACGGCGTCGAGCCGGGTGGGAAGGGTGTCGTCATGAGTCGAGCTCGCCGGCACGCCTCGGGGGACTCAGGTACCGCGATCATCGCGGTGCTGGTGTTCATGCTCTTCCTCGGCGTGATCGCCCTTGCCGTGGGGAACTATGCGTTCACGACGTTCAAGGCGGCGGATGTCACGATCGATGTCACGGACGAGGTTTCGGCGCAGACGGAGGCTCTGGACGAGTCGATCGCCTTCCTGCGAGAGGCCACGGGTGGAGCCGCCGCGCAGTGCGCCAACCCCGGCTACACGGGGCCACCGATCCAGTTCGTGATGCAGGACCCGAGGCGCAACAAGTCGGTGCGTGTGACGTGTACGTATGCCGGCGATACCCTCAGCAGCGCCCTCGCGCCGGACTTCGCGGCGATCATCCTCGGTGACAGCGGGAGTGGTCCTTTCCTCGAGGTGAACGGGATCTACGACACGTCGTTCACGGGAGACATCGTCCTCAAACATCCAGCACCCGGACCGACCGTGATCTGCCTCGAGGAGTACCCCACGGCCGGATGTGAGACGGGCGCGTCGGGTGGCCGCGCCGGGAGCATCGTCGTCACCGACGGCGTGGTCAAGAGCGTCGTGCCCGGACCTGACGGACTCGACCTGCCTCCCAAGCTCCTCGACTCCACCGGTGCACCCGTCGTGTGGGAGCAGGACGTGGCG
This sequence comes from Acidimicrobiia bacterium, assembly GCA_020850945.1. GTDB lineage: Bacteria > Actinomycetota > Acidimicrobiia > UBA2766 > UBA2766 > QWHP01. Next base: position 1,178 of record JADZDR010000065.1, read on the forward strand.
GTGGCCACCGATCCCGATCCGGGCTGGGTGGCACCGGATACGAGCGGACTGCCGGCCGGTGGATACTCCCTGACGGGGTGCCGGTCGGAGGGATTCGATCCACTCCGGTTCAAGTTCAGGCATTCGTGCATAAGGGCCTACGAGCCGGGTGCGTACTCGTCCAAGCCGGATCTCAAGTCGACGCAGGGGTCCGGTGCCATGGACGGAGGTCTGGGGACATGTGCCGATTGGAACAAGTACTGCGTCGTGCGTGCGAACTGGCTCAAGCCGGGTATCTACCGCATGGATGTGAGCCTCAGCTTCAGGAAGTCGGGCGTCTTCGACACCCGTGATGCGCCCGTGATCGGGGGCACCCTCGCCAACCCGACGAATCCACAGTCCGTGGCCGAAGTCGACCGCTGTGTGCAGGGGGAACCCGGTGTCGCCCTGGTCTTCGGGTCGCAGTACGGGATCCACCACTACAACTACGCGATGCTGGGAGAACCCACGGTCGATCTCACTCTCTGCCACGTCACACCGGAGCAACTCGTGTCGGACGCCGGTGTCGTGGTCGGCCAACCAGGGATCGCCGTGTACCAGGAGTCGGACGGCACACCGTCGGGCACTTACGCGATCAACTCGTCGGAATGCATGGTGGGTTCGAACGGCGCCCTCGTCATCCACGGTCTCGTGTACGCACCCGAGGGTGAGGTCTTCGCGTGCACGGGTCACTCGACGAATCCCATCAAGGTGGGTACTGGTGTCGTTGCCTGGAGTCTGAAGGTCGCCGCGTATGACCTCGCCGATTACAACTTGCCCCTCTTCGGTCACTCCGAGAGCGGCACGTCGACGGATCCGGGGGTCGCATACGAGCGCACGTTGGATCTCACGGTCGAGACGTGCTCGGGTGTCGTGTCGGACCCGGCGTTGTGCACACCGGAGTCGTCGGTCGGTGCGCAGTTGAAGCTCGGCTACGACACCGACGTGACCGCATGGATCTCGCAGTATCTGCCCGGAGGGGAGTGAGGCACTTGCAAACGTGCACTCCACGCGGCAGGATTGCCGCCTGCAGCGTCGAAGCTTCCACTACGCCGGGTGACTGCCCCCACCCGGGATCCGTGTTTCATTGCCCTGGCAGCGTCCGCTGTGCGGTCCTGTCGAAACCGAAAGAGGCGTAAGGACGATGCGTTTTTTCCAGGATGGGTCTGCCCGTGCATCGACACTTCGATCGGACCGGGGATTCTCGTTGATCGAGCTCCTCATAGTGATACTGATCTTGGGTGTCCTCGCCGGGATTGTCGCGTTTGCGGTCGGGGGCTTCTCGAATGCGGGTGAGGAAGAAGCCTGCGAGACCGACAAGAAGACTCTCATAACCGCGTTGGAGGCGTTCAAGGCGTCTCCGCGGCGGGCGGAAGAGGGTGGCGACTACAAGTACAAGGGTTATCCCAACTCGCAGGATCGCCTAGTCGAGGCACAACTCATCTTGGCACCTTCCAAGAAGTGGAACTTCTCACCGAATCTCGGGAGTCTCGTTGACGTTCCAAACCCGCCTGATGTTGACTCCGACGATGTGATTCAGATCGAAGTGCCCAAGGGAACATCTGTCGGAACCACGCCACTCTACGACTCATATGCGGCGTTGACGCCGGTCTCGGGTTCCGGATGTTGAGCTGCTGAGCAGACTCTTCCGCCCCTGATTCTCAAGGGTGTCGAGACCTGGCCGCGGGCCCAGTCCACCAGCACCCCATCAGAACGTGATCACCGATCGCACGGTTTCACCGGCCTCCATTGCGGCGAAGGCGTCGTTGACGTCGTCGAGTCCGATGCGGCGTGAGACGAGGGCCTCGAGGTCCAACCGGCCCTGACGCCAGAACTCGAGCATGAGGGGGAAGTCCCGGGCCGGATTCGCCGAACCGTAGAGGCAGCCCTGCAGTGACCGCGCCATGTAGAAGAGCTCGAAGGCGGAGAACTCCACCGTGTCGGCCATCGAGCCCGCACCGACGACGACCGTGGTGCCACCCGAGCGGGTCGCCTCCCAGGCAGCCCTGATCGTCGCCGCACGCCCCACGACCTCGAACGCGTAGTCGAACCCGACCGCTCCCGTGACCTCTTCCAGCGTGCCTCGCAGGTCGTCAGGGTGGACAGCGCGCGTGGCGCCGACCGTCTCGGCGACCTTGCGCTTGGACTCGACAGGGTCGACGGCGACGATCGAGACGGCCCCGGCGAGGCGTGCCCCCTGGACCACGCACAGGCCGACAGCACCACATCCGATCACGACGACAGACGACCCCGGCTTCACCTTGGCTGTGTTGAGGGCGGCGCCGACCCCGGTCGTGACACCGCAGCCGACGAGAGCGGCGATGTCGAGGGGAATCTCGGGGTCGATGCGGACGGCGGCCACCTCGGGCACGACGACTTCCTCGGCGAACGTGGCGACGCCGAGCCCGGGAATGAGCGTGACCCCGTCGACCGAGAGGTGATCGCTCGTCAGGTGCGCCGCTCCGTTCGGACAGAGGTGCAGTTCCCCGCGCAGACATGCCGGGCAGGCCCGGCACGATGCGATCCAGGACAGGATCACATGGTCGCCCGCGGCGAACGACTCGACACCGGAACCGACCTCGGTGACGATCCCCGCACCCTCGTGGCCGGGGACGCACGGCACGGGATGGGGGAGGGTGCCGTTCTGCACCGACAGGTCGGAGTGGCAGACCCCTGTGGCGGCGATGCTGATCCGCAGTTCGCCGGGGCCCGGTCCGCGGACGTCGATATCGCGCACGACGAGCGGTCGACCCTGTTCCTCGAGTATGGCTGCTCTCACGTCGCCTCCCTGCGGATCGGGATCCCCGGGTCGGACCCAGAGGGTCGTACAATAGTTCTTGTACGAGGAATGCGACCAGGGGGGCCCATGACCGATGTCACGTTCGATCCGCTCGACCCCGCCTACGTGCAGGATCCCTACCCTGTCCTCGCCCGCCTGCGGGAGCGGGACCCGGTGCCCGACGTCGGAGGTGCACGCTGGATCACGCGCTACGAGACGGTGCGTGAGGTCCTCATGGACCACGAGCGCTTCTCGAACCGGTTCCTCGATGCCGACAGCATGGACGCCATGCTGTTCACGGACGCCGAGGCAAGGCGGATCGTCGACCGGCGCCGCAAGGTCCCACCGACTCTCATCATGGTCGACCCGCCGGAGCACAGCCGGCACCGCACCCTCGTGAACAGGGCCTTCACAGGCAAGCGCGTCGTCGCCCGCGAGGACCGCATGGAGGCGATCGCCGGCGAGCTCCTCGGCGCGATCGGTGACGAGACACCATTCGATTTCGTGGGTCGCTTCGCGTGGCTGCTGCCGATGCGGGTGATCGCCGAGATCCTCGGTGTCGAGACGCGCGACATGGACCGCTTCAAACGTTGGTCCGACGATGCGCTCGCCGCCCTCACACCGATGGACGCCGTCGCGCAGCGGCGCGTCGCCGCCTCGTCGGTCGAGCTCTACGACTACCTCGCCGCCCGCATCGAACACCTCCGCGAGGAGCCTGGCGACGATCTCCTCTCGGGTCTCGTGCAGGCGGCGGAGGAGGACATGGCAAGCCTCACCACTGACGAGATCCTCTCCATGGTCGTACAGATCCTCATCGCCGGGACCGAGACGACCACGAACCTCCTCGGCAGCGGTGTGCGCCTCCTCTGCGAGCATCCCGACCAGATGGAGATGTTGCGGGACGATCCTGCCCTCGTGCCGGGCGCGATCGAGGAGATGCTGCGCTTCGAATCGCCGTTCTCCGGCCTGTTCCGTGTCACGACGGAGGATGTCGTCCTCGACGGAGTCGACGTGCCGGCGGGAACGACACTCATCGTGCACTTCGGTGCGGCGAATCGGGATCCGGCACGTTTCGCAGAGCCCGACCGCTTCGACATCACACGATCGAACGCACGTGAGCATCTCGCGTTCGGCGAGGGCGTGCACTACTGCCTCGGCAACCAACTCGCGCGCACCGAGGCGCGCCTGGCCTTTCCCCTCATCCTCGACCGCTACCCGAAGCTGAGGCTCGATGCGGAGCGATCCGCCCGGTGGGCGCCCAGCGTGGTGAGCCGTTGCATGAAGGAGCTCTGGGTCCGCACGGACTGATCTGCGACGTCACCAGCCGTGGAACTCGGGGTCACGTCTCTCCGCGAAGCTGCGCATGCCCTCCGAAGCGTCAGCCGTGCCGTTCACAGCCTCCTGCGCCCAGGCCTCGTCTCGCAGCGCGGTCGTGCGGTCGGACTCGAGAGACCGGTTCAGCAGGGCCTTGATCATGCCCACGGCTTTCGTGGGTGCGGCAGCGAGGCGCAGCGCCCATTCCTCGGTCACCTTCGGCAATTCGCCGGGAGGGACCACCCGGTTCACGATCCCGAGCCGGGCAGCCTCCTCGGCGGGCAAGTCGTCACCGAAGAACATGATCTCCTTGGCCTTGTGGAGGCCGACGACGCGGGGGAGAAGGTATGCGCCGCCTGCGTCGGGAATGATGCCGCGGCGCACGAAGACCTCGATGAAGCGAGCACCTTCGGCCATGAGGACGAGATCACACGCGAGGACCAGTTGCGCCCCGCCGCCCGCCGCGGTGCCCTGCACGGAGGCGATGACCGGCTTCTCGCAGTCGAGGATTGCCATGACGAGCTGTTGCCAGCCACTGCTCACGGCGCGGGCGGCGTCTCCCATCGACTTGGGCGGGGCACCCGCGGGACGATCCTCCGTCTCGAGCCCCTTGCGGCGCCGCAGGTCGGCGCCGGTGCAGAAGCTCTTGCCGTTGGCTCCCAGGACCACGACACGCGTGTGCAAGTCGGCCGACACGGACCGGAAGAAGGCCGTGAGATCGTCACGCACGTCGGGGCTGAGTGCGTTTCCCGCCTCGGGCCGGTTGATCGTGACCCAGCTCACGCCCTCGCGGCGTTCCACGAGAAGCTCACGGTCTGCGGTCTCTTGCATCGTCGTCCCCCGCCACGTCGGCCCGCATCACCCGGACCTCGTACAAGGAGGATTGTACGACGGGTGGCCGTCAGCGCGTCCAGCGGGCGATGAGCGGCCACGGTGTCTCGGCGGCGAGACGGTCCATCGTGGCCTGCATCGTCTCCACGACCTCGTCGTAGAGCTCGGCCACCATCTCGGGATCGGCGGCGACGTCCGAACCCCACACGGACCAGTCGAGCGGCTCGCCGATCTCGATCGTGACCTTGGCGGGGAGGGGGAGAGAAGGCAGTGCCGGTCCGACACCGAAGGGAATGCTGAAGACGATGGGGAGGACCTTTGCGCGCAGTCTGTCGAGGCCGAGGAAGGATGCGATGCGCTCCCCCCGCGTGAGGACGAACGTGGACTCGTGAGAGCCGTGTGAGGTGAGTGGCACCACGGGCACCCCCGCCTTCAGAGCCGTCTCGACGAATCCCGAGTGGCCGCCGAAGTCGATGCGGTTGCGCTCGTGCCAGGGACGGAGGCACTCCCACTCACCACCGGGCAACACGCTCACGGGGATGCCGGCGTCGAGGGCGTCGAGAGCGGCCGTGGGTGAGGCGGGCAGGACGCCGAGGCGCGTGAGCATGTCGCCGAAACGAGGGATCTTGAAGAGGAAGTCGTGGGCGAGGAAGGCGATGGGTCGGTCGGGGCCCTCGCGGTGCACCCACTCCGCCCAGAATGCGAGCACGTCGCATGTGAGGATCCCTCCCGAGTGGTTGCCGACGAGGAGGAAAGGGCCGTCTGGGAGGCGGTCGAAGCCCCGCACCTCGGTCGCGAAGTAGGCGCTCACGCGTTGGAACGTCGGCAGGAAGCGCAGCACGGTCTGGGGATCCACCTGCGAGCGTGCGACTACGCGGGGATGATCCGAGGGCGTGGGGGTATCGAGTGTGGGTTCCTTCGGGGGCATCGCTCTCGGCCCATTCTATGACATGAGCGTCATAGAATCCACATCAGGCAACTCTGCCGCCGAAGAATCCGGTGTGGAGGATGCGGGCAAGGGTGTCGAGCATCGTGTCACGGCGCAGATGGAGTTGGCGCACCGTGACCAGGTACGTGAAGCGCTCGATGAGGGACACGAAGGCGACTGCTGCCGTGTCTGGGTCGATGTCGGAGGAGGCTGCCGACTCGGCCACCCGCTTCGCGAGAACCTCGACGAGATCACCGAGGACGTCGCGACCGAGGCGGAGGAGCTCGCGGGGTGCATCGTTGGACTGCCAGACGCTGATGATTGGTGCGTGGTGGCCGTAGAGGGCGGCGAAGCGGTCGAGCCAGTCCCGCAGCGTCGCGTAGCCTGTCGCACCCGCGTCGATGGGACCGAGCTCGTCTGCAAGAGCCTCCATCTCCTCGGCGACATCGGCGGCGAGCGCCTCGAAGAGCTCCTCCTTGTTCGCGAAGTAGAGGTAGAAGGTGCCGTGCGAGGTTCCCGCAGCCTGCGCGACGTCGTCGACGCGCGTGTCGCGGTATCCCTTGCGTTCGAAGACCTCACGGCCGGCGTCGAGAAGCTTGCGGAGGGTGCGCCGGCCCTGCGCGCGCAACTTGCGCTCGCGGGCGGGTGTACCGCCGGCCCGCGACGGCTTGGCCGCTGACTTCTCTGACATGACCGTCAGGATAGCGGGCGGGGCTCCCGTGGTAGCCCCAGTGAGCGCTCGCCGATCACGTTGCGCTGCACTTCCGACGTCCCCGCGAAGATCGTGGCCGCCCGGTAGTAGAGCATGTTGCGCACGAGTCCCTCCACGCCCACAGTGTCGGGATCCGCGTACGCGGCGGGACCGGCGAGGCGCACGCCGAGGTCGTGCATGCGCTGGCTCATCTCGCTCCAGAACAGCTTCACGACGGAGGACTGCGGACCGGGCTGCCCATCCCGCAGGACGTCGGTGAGGGTTCGGAAGTTGTGGAGACGGAACACCTGGATGTCGGAGTAGGCGCGGGCGAGCTCCTGGCGTATCAGGGGATCGTCACGCGCCGTCGTGCGGGCCAGGTCGAGGAGGGTGTCGAGGAGCATCGCGTGCACGACGAGCTGACGAGGGGACGTGCCGCGCTCGTGGGAGAGCGTCGTCGACGCGATGCGCCAGCCGTCGTTCTCGGCCCCGAGACGGCTCGCACCTTCGACCACGACGTCGGAGAGGAACACCTCGTTGAACTCCTCCTCCCCCGTCATCTGACGGAGGGGTCTCACCTCGACACCGGGCGCGTGCATGTCGATCACGAGGGCGCTGATCCCCTTGTGGGTGGGGGCGTCGGAGTCCGTGCGGGCGAGGAGGTACCCCCAGCGCGCGTACTGCGCGTACGACGACCAGACCTTCTGTCCGTTCACGACATACGTGTCGCCCTCCCGGCGGGCAGTCGTCTTGAGCGAAGCGAGGTCGCTCCCCGCGTCTGGTTCGGAGAAGAGCTGGCACCAGAGCTCTGTGGCGGGCAGGATGCCGGGCAGCCAGCGGTGCTGCTGTGCGGCGGTGCCGTGCTCCTGGAGAGTGGGTCCGACGAGGTTCACGCCGATGCGGTTGATGATCTCGGGTGCATGCGCACGGGCGAGCTCTTCCTGCACGATGAAGTTGTGGATCCACGTGAGACCCCGGCCGCCATAAGCCTCGGGCCAGTGCACACCGACGAGCTTGGCTCCGGCAAGGGCAGCCTGCCACTCGCGCAGGGCCCGCACGTGGCTGTCGAGGTCGGTACCCGACGGCGGCTCGGGTACGCGATGCGCGTCGAGCCACGCCCGTACCTCCCGCCGGAACGCCTCCTCTTCGGCGCTGAAGGCGAGGTCCACTAGCCGCCTCCTGCTCGCGGTTCACGGGGAAGTCCGAGCAGGCGTTCACCGATGATGTTGCGCTGGATCTCGCTCGTCCCGCCCGCAATCGACGCTGCGCGTGACCAGAGGAGCTCGCGCCACGGAGCAGACTCGTCTCGGTGGGGGGAGGAGGTCGTGACGCCTGCCGATCCGTGGAGCTCGATCTCGGTTTCGTGGAGTCGCTGCGAGAGGCCCGACCAGTGCAACTTCACGATCGAGGACTCGGGCCCCGGCTCCTGCCCGCGGGCGAGCCGCGTGAGCGTCCCCAGGTTCAGGAAGCGGAAGATCTCCGCGTCCGTGAAGCAGCGGACGAGGCGGTCGCGCAGGACGGGATCGACCCCTTCCTCACGTGCGATACGCAGCAGGTCCTCGAGGAAGATGCGCTGCACGACCTGCTCCTTGAGTGGGAAGGCTGTGCCGCGTTCGTGCGCGAGGGTGGTGTTGGCGACCTGCCACCCGTCCCCGAGACCACCGACGAGGGCGTCCGGGCCGAGCCACACGTCCGTGAGGAACACCTCGTTGAACTCGGCCTCGCCGGTGATCTGGCGCAGGGGGCGGATCTCGATTCCGGGTGACTTCATGTCGCACACGAAGTACGAGATGCGCGTCCGTCCCTCCCGATCGGCGGTGTCGGCTGTGCGGGCGAGGAGGATCCCGAAACGTGCCTCCGTCGCGTAGCTCGTCCACACCTTCTGGCCTGTGACGCGCCAGCCGTCACCGTCGGGGACGGCTCGTGTCCGGAGGGATCCGAGGTCGCTGCCCGCGTCGGGTTCGGAGAAGAGCTGGCACCAGATCTCCTCCGCCGAGAGGATGGGAGCGAGGTGGCGCCGGCGGTGCTCGTCGGTGCCGTGCGCGAGGAGCGTCGGACCGGCCAGGTTGATGCCGACGCGGTTCGCGGGCTGCGGTGCCCGGACGCGGGCGAGCTCCGCCACGTAGATCGCGTACTGGCCGAAGTCGGCCGAGCGGCCGCCTACATCGGCCGGCCAGTGGGGAGCCACCCATCCGCCCGCGAACAGCGTCTGCTGCCATACGCGTTGTGCCGCGAACCCCGTGTCGGGTGGTGGCGGATGATGCCCGAGGAAGTCGCGCAGCTCGTCCCGGAACCGCTCTTCGGCACTCGTGAGACCCAGGTCCATGCGGGGAGATCCGATTCGTGCGGCATGTCGTGCAACTCGTACAAAGGCTATTGTACGACCTGGGTCAGGGGCGACCCGGTTCGGGAGGACGGCAGCCGCGGGGGCAGCGTGACGGAGCGTTCGCAGATCATCGGATCCGAGAGAGTGGCAGGCGAAGGCGTGCCGATCCCGAACTGGAATCCGTCCGACGCGACGGTCCTCGCCGAGGTGGACAGCGCCTCGCCCGGACAGGTCGATGCCGCCGTGCGGGCCGCCGTGGCGGCAGGGGAGGGGGAGTGGGGCCGCATGGACCCCTTCACGCGGCGCCGCCTCATGCACGTCTACGCCGCGACCGTGCACGACCACGCCGCCGAGCTCGGCACCCTGCACACGAACGAGACGGGGTTCCCCAACGGGTTCGCATTCGGTGAGGCTGCCGCCGCGGCCGACTACATCGACCACTTCGCGGGATGGGCGGACAAGTTGCGGGGGGCAGTCGTCCCTACGCCCGTCACCGGTCTCCACACGTACACGAAGCGGGAGCCCGTCGGCGTCGTCGCCGCGATCGTCGCATTCAACGTGCCCCTCATGCTCACCGCCTTCAAGCTCGCACCCGCCCTCGCGGCCGGCTGCACGGTGGTGCTCAAGGCGTCCGAGCAGGCGCCGTTCGGCCCGCGTCGCATGACCGAGCTCGCCCTCGAGGCCGGTCTGCCACCGGGCGTCGTGAACTTCGTCACGGGCGGGAGCGAGGTGGGATCGGCTCTCGTCGAACACCCCGACGTGCGTCTCGTCTCGTTCACGGGTGGTTCCGGCGCGGGATCCGCCATCGCCGCCGCGGCCGGCGCCCGGTTCAAGCGCACCCTCCTCGAGCTGGGCGGCAAGTCCGCGAACATAGTGTTCGCGGACTGCGACCTCGAGCGGGCGGCGACCGGCGCCGGGCAGGCGGTGTTCCTCCTCACGGGGCAGCAGTGCATCGCGGGCAGCCGTGTCCTCGTGCAGCGAGAGATCTTCGACGACTTCGTGGCCCGCTTCGCGGAAGTCTCGTCGGAGTGGACGCCGGGGGATCCCTTCGCCCACGACACGCGCATGGGTCCGCTCATCAGCGAGGCTGCGCTCGCACGGGTAACGACAATGGTCGAGGAGGCACAGGAACGGGGCGCCAAGGTCGTGACCGGCGGGGGGCGGCCGTCGGGATCGATTCCACCGGGCTGGTTCTTCGAGCCCACCATCCTCACGAACATCGGCCCCGCCGACCCCGTGTGCACAGAGGAGATCTTCGGTCCCGTGGCCGTCGTGACGCCCTTCGACACCGAGGAGGAGGCCGTGGCCCTCGCGAACGGGACGCGGTACGGACTCGCCGGCGGGGTGTGGACGCGCGACCTGGCACGTGCACACCGCATCGCCGACGCCGTCCACACGGGCACGATGTGGGTCAACTCGTGGTCATACGTGACGGCAGGTGCACCCTTCGGCGGCATGGGTTCGAGTGGTGTCGGCCGTGAGGGTGGGAGCGAGGCCCTCGACGCGTTCACGGAGGTGAAGACCGTGTACGTACCGACGGTGTGAGGGGGAGCAATGCAGACGACCGGGGGCCGGCGGGGGAGAGCAAGGTGACGGAGCAGTGGCGCGTCATCGACGTGACGGGCACGACGTGCGCCGAATCGATGGCACGCATGCCTGTCCTCTGTGCCGAGGTCGCCGCTGGGCGGTCCGACGAGGTGCTGATAATCGGCTCCTTCGGCACGACACACTTCAACGTGGGCTGGTTCGACGACATAGACGAGGTCATCGATCTCGAGGCGTGCCACCGCGAAGGTGTAGAGGTTGTGCGACGCATGGTCTTCGGGGGCGGCACGGCCTTCTACGACGGGGATGCGGCGATGATCGTCTCGCAGATCGTGCGGGCCGACCGCTTCCCCGACCTCGACACCGCTCTCGACGCATGGCAACCCGTGGTCGAGGATGCGGTCACCCGTCTCGGTCTCACCGGCGCGAGGTTCGCCGGTTCGTCGGACCTGCGTTGGGGTGACGACCGCAAGCTCGGCTCGTTCATGGCGAACTCGGTCCTCGGCACCGTTGCCATCGGCGGGTACATGAACATCCGCCACCCCGACATGCGGATCTACGCGAGATGCGCGAAGGTGCCCGAGGAGAAGTTCCGCGACAAGCTCGTGAAGGACCACCTTGCCTACATCGTGACGCCCGAGGAGATCCGCGGGTCGGCGATCCCCTACGCGGAGGGGAAGGCCGCGTTCCTCGCCGCGGTCGAGAGCGTGACGGGACGAGGCTGGTACGAGTCCCGACCGACCGACGACGAGCTCGCCGGCACAGAGGACTTCGTGCAGTTGATGGCGTCCGAGGAACAGCTCATGCGGATCAGCTCACGTCGCTTCGTGGCCGAGGCAGGCAGCGATGTCACCACCGGCCTCGCCTATCACAAGGCGAACAAGCTCGTGCGCGCCGGTGTCGCCCTCGATGCCGGGGGATGCATCGTCTCTGCGCTCCTCGCCGGGGACATGATCATGTCACCGCCTGACGTCATGGATCGCGCAGCCGCAGCCCTGCACCACGTGGACAGCCGTGACGTGGTGGCCGTGCGTCGCGCTCTCGCGGGAGTCCTCGAAGCAGGCGACGTGACTCAGGCAGACGACCACATGGGGATCTCCGTGGACGACGTCGCCCATGCTGTCGAGCTCGCCGTGTCCGACGCGCGGAGGAGCACATGAGCGTGCTCGAGCAGACCTGGGGGACGTTCGGCGGCCGCTGGTTCGTCACGCTCTTCGCGGTCGCGTACGTGCTGCTCGGCTGGCGCGTCCTCGGCCCGAGGCGTCTCGGGATGTACACGCTGGTCGCATTCCCGCTCGCGGTTCTCGTCGAGAACGCCTCCGTGCACTGGGGCATCCCCTTCACGCGCTACTCCTTCAACGCCGCCCTGCGTGGCCGCGAGATCTGGATCGGGGAGGTCCCTCTCTTCGTCCCCTTCTCCTATATGTTCGTGATGTTCTTCGCGTGGGCGGCGGGGCGGTTCGTCGTGACAGGTCCGTGGCTGACGGCTCCACGTTCGCGCCTCGTCGCGTATCTCGTGGGTGTGCTCTTCGCGACGTGGGCGACGTGGTCCCTCGATCCCGTCACGCAGATCGGACGCCTCTGGTACATCGGCGAGACGTTTCGCTACGACGGTCCCGGCTTCTGGTTCGGACTACCCCTCGCGAGCCAGCTCGGCTGGTGCGGGGTGAGTGCGGTCATGTGCGGGATTCTCTCGATCGTGACACGCCGCGACCACGGTGCCACGGTGCCCACGGTGTGGAAGAACCCCCTCTTCCTGCCTGCCCTCGTGTTCGTCGTGCAGGTGGCGCACGTGTCCGTGGTCGCGATCGCGGTCGGTGCGCACACACTCGGCGCATCGGGGCTCCTCATCTGGATTCCCGTAGTCGCGGTCCTCGCCGCCACGTGGAGCCAGCAGACGCGTCCACCCCCATCTGACCCGCTCGATCGTGACGTGGCGTCCCCCGCAACCGATCGTGACGGCCACGATGACCACGATCAACCCGCCCTTGCCGCGAGGAGATAGGAAGACATGGATCGCCTCCACAGCCTCAGTCTCGACGACGTGATGCGTGAGCTCGCCGCGAGCCATCCCACGCGCACGGCCGTGGTGGACGGCACGACACGCCTCACCTACGCCGAGCTCGACCGGCGCGTGGACCGGGTCGCGGCAGCACTCGCCGCGGATGTCCAACCGGGAGGGAGGATCCTCTGGCTCGGCCAGAACTCGTTCAGGATCCTCGAACTGCTCTTCGCGTGCGCACGCCTCGACGCGATCCTCGTGCCGGCGAACTGGCGCATGAGCGCAGCCGAGCTCACCTACGTCACCGACGACACGGAACCGGCCGTCGTCGTGTGGCAGCACGAGGCGCTCGCCGCCCACGCCGAGGCGGTACGCGAGAACACAGGTGTGACTGCGCGGTGGCTGCGCCACGACGACCCCACAGCAGGTCCCGAAAGCTACGAAGGCGCCGTGGCATCCGCTCCCGACACCGCTCCGTACCGGGAGGCTGACGCCGCGAATCCCGTCCTCGGCATGTACACGGCCGCGTTCGAGGGCCGTCCGAAGGCCGCGCTCCTGAGTCACGCCGGCCTCCTCGCCCAGAACATGGCTGTCGCGATCGTGCAGGGGGTCGACCACGACTACGTCTACCTCAACAGCGGCCCCCTGTTCCACGTCGCCACGTTCATGACGACGCTCGCGACGGCACACATGGGCGGCACGAACGTGTTCTGCGCCAAGGCCGACCCCGAGGAACTGCTCACCCTCATCGAGTCCGAGCGGTGCACGGGTGCGTTCCTGCTTCCTCCCACGATGGACCGCATGATCGAGCTGAACAAGGACGGCCGCTTCGACATACACAGCCTGCGCTCCATCCCCTACAAGCCGGAGTGGAACGAGATGGTCTCGGTGTACGACTCAGCCTGGACGCGCAAACCCGGTGGGTACGGCCAGACCGAGCTGTGCGGCCTCGCGACGGCGACTGCGTTGGGGGGCGATTCGGTCGGCAAGTCCGGCCGCCCGTCCCCACTCGCCCGGATCAGGATCGTGAACCCCGATGGCGAAGATGTCGCGCCGGGTGAGACGGGCGAGATAGTCGTCCGGGGACCGATGGTCATGGCCGGCTACCTCGGGCACACCGAGGCGACGGAGCACAAACGCCGCGGTGGCTGGCATCACACCGGGGATCTGGGGCGGCGCGAGGCAGACGGATCGCTCACCTTCATCGCGCCGATGGCGAAGCTCATCAAGACGGGTGCCGAGAACGTGTATCCGGCCGAGGTCGAAGCGACGCTCTCTCGCCATCCTGCCGTGGCGGAGGTCTGCGTGATCGGCGTGCCCGACCCGAGATGGCGCCAGAACGTGCGAGCTGTGGTCGTGCTCACCGATGGCACCGTGGGCAGCGATGCCCTCGCCGCCGACCTGATCGACTTCTGCCGCGAGCACCTCGCCTCGTACAAGAAGCCGAAGGACGTGGTCTTTGCCGCCTCGCTTCCGCGGACGAGTGCCGGGCAGACAGACCGTGACGCGGTCGACGCCGCCCATGGGGGCGGCGGGTATCCGGGTACGCATGCAACCCTTTGAAGGGGGAACGATGGACCGCGAGACTCTGGTGGCGAGATGGTACGAGGAGGGCCACTACGGGACGGAGACGATGCGGGACCGCCTCGCGTCCGGCGCGAAGGAGTACGCGGATCACAAGCTCGTCGTGTGGTCGCCCTACCGGCCGGCCGCGACGACGCTCGGGGAGCTGCATGCCCGCGGCGTCCGACTCGGTGGCGCCCTCACCCGTCTCGGCATCGGTGTGGGAGACGTCGTCGCATTCCAGATGCCGAACTGGCTCGAGGCGGCGGCGATCTACCACGCGTGCACCGAGCTCGGCGCCGTCGTGCTCCCGATCATCCACATCTACGGCATCCCCGAGGTGAGCTACATCCTCGAGGAGTCCGGCGCCAAGGCCCTCGTGACTCCGACGGAATGGGGATCGATCGACTACCGGGACCGCCACACCGATCGCGATCTGGCCCGCATCTTCGTCGGCGACGACCCGCCGGCCGGGGCCATCTCGTTCGAGTCCCTGGAAGCGGGGGCGACAGACGACTATCCCCGTGGGGAGGTGGCCGCTGACGACCTCCACATCCTCACGTACACGTCCGGCACGACTGCCTATCCGAAGGGTGTGCGTCACAGCCACAACACCCTCCTGCACGAGACGAGACAGCTCAACGTCGCCACCGGCGCGCGTGTCGGTGACGTGTTCCTCTCACCGAACCCCGTCGGCCACATGGCCGGGATCCTCTCAGGCCTCCTCAACCCGTATCTCTACGGGGAGCACATCATCATGATGGACGGCTGGGATCCGAACGCGGCGGTCGACCTCATCGTCGAGCACAAGGTGACACGGTCGGGCGGCGCTCCGTTCTTCCTCGCGACGCTCCTCGATGCCGTCGAGGTGACGGACCGGGACGTGTCGAGCATGCGCTTCTTCGGTTGTGGGGGAGCGGGGGTGGCCCCGACCCTCATGGAGCGGGCGGATGCGGTCGGCTGGCTGTCCCATCGCTCCTACGGTTCGACCGAGCATCCGTCGGTGACGGCGGGCTGGCAGGGCGATGCGCTCGAGAAGCGGGCCTATACGGACGGACGCGCCCTGCCCGGGGTCGAGATCAGCATCCGGGACGAGAGCGGCGCGGAGGTCCCGCAGGGGGAGCCGGGCGAGGTCTGCTCGCGGGGCCCCGACATGTTCCTCGGCTACACGCGGGACGAGCTCAACAGGGCGGCCTTCACCGATGACGGCTTCTACAGAAGCGGTGACCTCGGGGTCCTCGACGCCGACGGATTCCTCACGATCACGGACCGCATCAAAGACATCATCATCCGAGGTGGTGAGAACATCTCGGCGCGAGAGGTGGAAGAGGTCCTGATGCGCCATCCGAAGGTGGGGGAGGCGGCGGTGACCTCGATGCCGGACGAGCGCTACGGCGAAAAGGTGTGCGCGTTCGTCGTCTGCGTGGCCTACTCGCCGCTCTCCTTCGAGGAGATGCAGGCGCACTTCGAGGCGGCCGGCATCGCCAAGCAGAAGTGGCCGGAGCGCCTCGAGACCGTCACCGACTTCCCGCGCACGTTGGCGGGCAAGGTGAAGAAGTACCAGTTGCGGGAGGGACTGCAGGCGTGACGGGTGCGCCCGTCCGTTGACGGAGACCGAACGGGGGAATCATGCGGGGGAAGGCGGGACGGGCGGTTGCAGCCTTGGCCGGAGCGCTGCTCACGGCGGGTCTGACCGTCACAGACGGGACGGACTCCGCGCGTGCCGAGCACGGAGTCGACTCCGGTGAGCTCGTCTGGGTCACCGAGGGGAATCGCCTGCGCCGCCTCGACCCGGACACGATCGGACCCGGTCTCGTCGAGGACGTCCTCATCCCGGCGGTGGAGGACGACCCGGTGGCAGGTCGTGACAGCAACGGGCAGCACTGCATGCTGCCCGACGGATCGGGCCGGTTCATCGTCGCCGAGGACAGCCACCAGCCGCACCCGCGGGCGGGATGGGGTCTGTTCACGGCGGAGGGGGAGCAGGTCGGGAAGCTCACCGCCACGTACCACACGAAGGAGCCCGAGCCGTACGGGTGCGCGATCCGTGACGACGGCGTCCTCTTCACGACGGAGGTGGGCGACCCGGCGACGAGGACGGGGCAGCTCATCATGTGGTTCCCGCCCTTCGATCACTTCCCCGGGCCTCCCGGCGCCTATCCCGACACGGATGACCACAGCACGAACTTCTGCATCCTCGATCAGCGCCTCGGTACGGCCGGCGAGGTGGAGATCGATGCCGAGGGACGTGTCTACGTCGCGACCTCGAGTGGATCAGTGGTCTACAGGTACTCCCCGCCGTTCCCGACAGGGCCGGATGCCGCGCACGGCTGCGGCCAGACAGACAGCCTCGGCTCACCGCGGGCGGACAGCATCCAGAGGCAGGTGTTCACCAGGGGTGACTTCTTCAGAGGGATGCTCACGTTCTCGGGTATCGCCTTCAGCCCGCATGGCACGGTCTACCTGTCGAGCGTCGCGACCGGACACATCGCCGAGTACGACATGCGCGGTCGCTTCCTGCGTCACATCGTGAAGCCGACGACGCTCCTCTTCCCGTCGACGTACGGGAACCCGCAGGGCATCGACGTCGGAGCCGACGGCACGCTGTACTACGCCGATCTCCGTCTGTGGTGGGGGGACGGCTTCCCCGGCCCCGGTCCGAACGGACGCGTCTGGCGTGTGCGCTTCGGTGCCGACGGCAGGCCGCGACGGCCCGAGACCGTGCTCACCGGCCTCGCGTTCCCCGACGCCGTGACCGTGCAGCGGGGCAACCTGCAGGCCGACGTGCCCGATCCACCCCCCACCCCGTCTGCGTGGCCGCACTACGGCGGTGGCTTTGATCGCAGGTTCCACAACGATGCGGACGCGTGGCTCGACGCCGACTCCGTGGGGCGCCTGCGAGTGAAGTGGCGCAGACAGGCGGGCCGGATCGTCACCGCCCAGCCCTCGGTCGCGGTCATCGACGTGCCGGGTGAGGGTCCGACCCAGGTCGTGTACGTCCCGTCGTGGGACTGGAAGGTCTACGCCCTGCGCCTCCGAGACGGATCGTCCCTCTGGGAGTTCGAGACGGCACGCCAGCCGGGAGCACCCCTGCCCGCGGCGTCTTCGGCGGACATCACGGAGATCGACGGGCGCCAAGTCGTGTTCGTCGCGACGGGGGAGACCATGTACGCCCTCGATGCCGTCACCGGTGCGGAGATCTGGAGGTTCGAGGCGGGTACGGGCTGCCGTGACGCCAACGGCGACCCGCCCGGTCTGTGCGGGTTCGGGGCCGAGGGCTCACCCCGCGACGAGCGCAACGAGATCGAGTCGAGCCCGCTCGTCGTGGACGGCCGCGTCTACTTCGGCATGGACGTCAACGACAGGGACGTGGGCAAGGGCGGCTTCTTCGCGTTGAACGCGCGTGACGGGACGCTGGAGTGGTTCCTCGACCTGCAGACGGGGATGGCATGTCACCCGTCGGCGTCGGACGCGATCCGCAACTTCGACGGCTACCACTCGGAGGCCGAGCGCGGCCTGCCCTCGGACTTCTTCGAGACACGGCCCGGATGCAACTTCGGGGCGGTCGTCACGGCGTCCGGTGCCAGCAGCCGCTCTGGATGCGAGAACGTGTGGTCATCGGCGGCGTGGGATGCGGAGCGGCAACTCATGTACTTCGGTGTGAGCAACTGCGACACCGACGACGACCCCGCGACGAACACGGTGCCACCCCCGATGCCTCCGTACGACGAGGCCCTCGTCGCGGTCGACCCGGAAGGCGCCATCGCGTGGCACTGGAGACAGCGCGAGGTGGACAACCTCGATCTCGCCTACGGATCCGTCCCGAACCTCTTCACGATCCGAGACGGCGCGAACGAGATCGACGTGGTCGGAATCGGAAACAAGGACGGCACCTACTACGTCCTCGATCGGGACGGGGTCAACGAGCGCAACGGGAGCGTGGCCGGCACACCGGCGACGGCAGCCTCGTATCCGTACTGGGCGACGAAACTCGTGGTGGGCGGAACGATCGGCGGCATCATCGGATCCTCGTCTGCGGACGTCGCCACGCGGCGCGTCTACGTCGGCACGGCGGCGGGGGAGGATCCGCTCCGCCCCCAGCAGCCGACCATGCACGCCCTCGACATGGACACGGGCGAGGTCGTGTGGCAGTCGCGGTCATCCGACTTCCTCACACGCGACTGGACGGCGGCGCCGACGACCGGTGTGAACGACGTCGCCTTCTTCGGGAGCGCGACCACCGCCACGCTACGGGGTATGCGCTCCGCAGACGGGACGGCGCTGTTCATGCGGCCGGTCACCGCGGGGATAAGCGCGATCGCGTCGCCGCCTGTCGTCGTCGACGGGACGCTCGTTGTCGGCACGGGGATCGGTTCCCTCACGGGTGAGGCCGGCAGCCTGTCGGACATGACGGCGGCTCTCCCCTCGGACATCGTGGCGCTGTGCGTGCCGGGATCCCCGGACTGTCCCGACGACAGGGGTGTGGAACTGGAGCTGCATGGAGCCCACCGTTCCCTCCTGGACGACGCCGTCGCAGGTGACCTCGAAGTCGAGCCGGGCCTGCTCGGCCCGCGCGTCCGGGTGGAGGGGACCTTCGTTCACAACGGAGATCCCGTCGTGATCGACGTCTCCTGCCTGGTCGCCTGTACGGGCAGCCTGCGTGTCGGCGGTACGAGGATCCCGATCCGGCTCGCGGCCCTGCGCCACTGGGGTCAGATGCCCGACACGGCTCGGTTCTCGGGAACCTGGACGGACACGTCGACTCTCCCGTGGAGCACGACGACGTTCGACGTGACGGTCCGCGAGAGTTGAACCTCAGCCTGCGACACCGACCACGGCGTAGCCCGCGGAGTCGATCGCGGTCCTGACGGCGGACTCGTCCACGGGGCTGTCAATGTCGACTGCCACTTCACCCGCGGCGAGGTCGACGTCGACACCGGTCACACCCGCGACCCCGCCCACGGCGTCCTTCACCTTCTGCACGCAGTGGTTGCAGCTCATGCCTTCCACGCGAAACGTCACAGCGGCTATGCGAAGCTCCTTCGTCCGGGATGGAGTTGACCTAGCCCTCGGCTAGCTCTGGGCTAGACAACGGGCTAGGCACGATGCAAACAAAGCCAGTACATTCCTCAGGGGAATACGTCTGGCCCTCTCTGACATAATGCTGATTGCCGCCCTAACGGAGTTGTTCAGTGAGTAGGGCGAGGAATGAGATGAGGAGATGTCTGTTACTACCGTTGAGGTCATGGCAGTGCGCCCTGATCCTGAGGTTCGTCCCGCCCGTCAGTCGTATCCAGCGGCGTACAAGTTGAAGGTGCTCGCGGAGATCGACGCGGCGGATACAAAGTCCCAGCGCGGCGAGATCCTGCGTCGGGAGGGTTTGTACTCGTCGCTGGTGTCGGAGTGGCGCAAGCAACGGGAGCGGGGTGCGCTCGAAGCGATGGGTGCGAGGCGTCCGGGTCCCAAGGGTGACCCGGTGCGGGCCGAGAACGCCCGGTTGCGGGCCCGGGTCGAAGAGCTCGAGGCCGAGTTGTCCACGGCGGAGGAGTTGATCGACGCCCAGGGAAAAGTATCGGCGCTCTTGCAGGCCAAGTCCCGCAAGGGCGCCGGCCCGAAGTGACCGTGATGCTCGACACCTACGTCGAAGCGTTCGCTGCGAAGGTCGGGGCGGGTCGGGCGTGCGCAGCGTTCGCGACGAATCCTCGGTCGTGGCGTCATCGCCGCCAACGCGACCAAGGCCGCCTGGCTCCCAAGGCACCCAAGGAACCGTCGTTGCGGCTTGGGCATCCGGCGTCGCTGACCGACCAGGAGAAGGACCACATCGTCGAGACGTTGTGTTCGGAGCGGTTCTGGGACCTGGCTCCTGCCCAGGTGTACTCGACGCTGCTCGACGAGGGCACCTACCTGTGCTCGGAACGCCAGATGTACCGGGTGCTCAACGAGAGGGGCCTGGTCCGTGAACGCCGCCGCGGCGGCCACCAACGCGCCGGTTCCTACGGGGTGCCCCGGTTGGAGGCCGACGTCCCGAACAAGGTGTGGACGTGGGATATCACCGGCCTGCGAGGCCCGACCAAGGGCGTCAAGTACTTCCTTTACACGATCATCGATATCTACAGCCGGTGTGTGGTTGGCTGGTCGATCCACGAGACCGAGTCCGAGAAACATGCTCGCCGTCTCATCCGCGAGACCTGCAGGAAGCACGGCGTCGACCGCGACCAGCTCGTCATCCACGCCGACCGTGGCGGACCGATGATCGCCGGGACCGTCGCCGAACTCCTCAACGAGCTCGGCGTCTCAAAGTCGCACTCCCGTCCTCGGGTGTCCAACGACAACCCGTTCATCGAGAGCCACTTCAAGACCCTCAAGTACCGGCCCGACTACCCGACCCGGTTCGATTCGATCACCCACGCCCGCACGTGGTGCCGCAAGTTCTTCACTTGGTACAACGAAGTCCACTACCACTCCGGTATCGGCTACCTGCGCCCCGCAGACCTCCACGCCGGCAACCAGACGGCCATCGTCCAGCGCCGCCAAGCCACCCTCGACGCCGCAGCAGCAGCCCACCCCGAACGCTTCACCAAACGACCCACCCCACCCAAGGTCCCCACCAAAGCCTGGATCAACCGACCATCCATCCAAACCAGCTAGAACTCCGGCAATCACCTATTGACAGGTTCCG
>JADZDR010000066.1 GCA_020850945.1 Acidimicrobiia bacterium
CTCGGCCTTTGGGTGCGGTTTGTTGCGCTTGCGCAACAAACCGCACCCAAACGTCCCAGTCCTCACTCCACTAGGGTGCGTGGGCCATGACCGAACCCAAACACGTACTCACGGGCAAGGTCCGCGAGATCTACGAGGCCGACGACACCCTCTACGTGGTCGCCACCGATCGCATCTCCGCGTTCGACGTCGTGTTCGCGGAGCCGATCCCGGATCGCGGCCGTGTCCTCACGCTCATGTCCGCCTTCTGGATGGAGATGCTCGCGGACATCGTGCCGAACCATCTCGTCGAGGTGGGGCTCGAACCCATCCATTCACTGCCGGCGGAGGCGGGCGATCCCGACTGGCTTGCCGGGCGCACCACGCGCGTCCGCAAGGCCACGATGTACCCGATCGAGTGCATCGTGCGTGGCTACCTCTACGGATCGGCCTGGCGCGAGTACCAGACGACGGGGCGGGCCACCGGCCTCGAGCTGCCCGCGGGCATGCGACTCGCCGAGCGACTGCCGGAGCCGACGTTCACGCCTTCGACGAAGGCGCTGCGCGGCCACGACGAGAACATCGACCTCGCCACGGCGCGTGGCCTCGTCGGGGACGTCGTGGACGAGATCGCCGCGATATCGATCCGCCTCTACGAGACAGCCGCCGCGTATGCGGTGGAACGAGGCGTAATCATCGCCGACACGAAGTTCGAGTTCGGCGCCGTCGACGGCCGCCTCACCCTCTGCGACGAGGCCTTCACGCCCGACTCGTCACGCTTCTGGTACACGTCCGACTGGGAGCCGGGCACGGATCCACCTGCGCTCGACAAGCAGTTCCTACGTCGATTCCTCGACACGCTCGACTGGGACAAGACCCCACCACCGCCCGCCCTCCCCGCCGAGGTCGTCACAGCCACGCGTGCCCGGTACATCGAGGCGTACGAGGAGCTCACGGCTCATCGCTTCCCGTGGTGAGCATGGGTCCAATGGTCGTGCGCCGCTGCCTGGGGCGACGCGGACACCGGATACCGGGCGCATTCACCGGTGTGCGATAGCTTCGGCTCGACCGGTCTCAGCTCCCGGGAAGAACGGAAAGGACAGCGGTGGCGACAACGCCTGCAAAGCGGATCACGGTGACGATCCGGCCGAAAGCGGGTTTGCGTGATCCCGAGGGGAACGCGATCCTCCACGCCCTGGCCGCACTCGGGTGGGAGGACGTCGAGAACGTGCACGTCGGCAAGACCGTCACGTTCGACGTCGGCGCCGACACCGACGACGCGGCCCGGGCCGAGGCAGAGGCCATGTGCCGCAAGATCCTCGCCAACCCCGTGATCGAGGATTACGAGATCGTCGTGGGAGACACGGGATCGTGACAGGACTCGTCGCGATCCCGATCATCCCGGGTGTCAACTGTGAGCACGACGTCGCGCATGCCGTCCGGATCGCGGGTGGGAGGAGCGCTTTCATCCACCACACGGACCGGGCCCTCCCCGCCGAGACCGGAGCCGTGTACATCCCGGGCGGCTTCGCGTACGGGGACTATCTGCGGGCAGGGGCGATCGCCCGGTTCACGCCCGTCGTGGAAGCCGTGGCACGGGCGGCGGCAGACGGTATGCCGGTGCTCGGCGTGTGCAACGGCTTCCAGGTCCTGTGCGAAGCAGGGCTGCTACCGGGCGCTCTCGCCCGCAACGTAGGTGTGCGCTTTCTCTGCCAGGACGTGCACGTGCGTCTCGAGACCGCCGGTACCCCTGCAAGCCACAGACTCAAGGCAGGCAACGTCCTGCGCATCCCCATCAACCACGGTGAGGGCTGCTTCACGGCACCCGCCGAGGTACTCGACCTGCTCGAGACCCGCAACCAGATCCTCGTGCGCTACTGCGCGGCCGACGGCACGGTCGACCCCGCCGACCCGGTATCCAACCCGAACGGGTCCCTGCGCGCGATCGCCGGTGTCACCAACCCATCCGGCAACGTGGCGGGGATGATGCCGCACCCCGAACGCGCATGCGAGGCGATCCTCGGCTCGGCCGACGGCCGCCCCATCGTCGAATCCCTCGTGCACGCCGCGCAGTCCGCTCCGGCGCCGCAATCCGCAGGAGCAGGCGGAAGGTGAGCGGGCCGCCCCTCCATCGTCAGCTCGGGCTCACGGATGACGAGCTCGAACGCATCCGGGAGATCCTGGGGCGCGACCCGAATCGAACCGAGCTCGCCATGTACTCCGTGATGTGGAGTGAGCACTGCTCGTACAAGTCCTCCCGCGTCCATCTCGGCCGACTCCCGTCCGCCGGGCCGCAGGTCGTCCTCGGTCCCGGCGAGAACGCCGGCGTCGTCGACATCGGTGACGGCCTCGGCGTTGTCGTGCGGATCGAGTCCCACAACCACCCTTCGTTCGTAGAGCCCTACCAGGGGGCCGCGACCGGGGTGGGAGGGATCCTGCGCGACATACTCACGATGGGTGCGCGGCCGATCGCGAGCTTCGACTCGCTCCGCTTCGGTCTCCCCGTAGCCCAACCCGGCCGCTCCGACCCGGACGGAGACGACACGGGCACGGCGAAGCAGCGGTGGCTCGTGCACGGTGTCGTCTCGGGCATCTCCGGCTACGGCAACGCCGTAGGTGTGCCCACGGTCGGGGGTGAGGTCGTGTTCGATCCGACGTACGCGGGCAATCCCCTCGTGAACGTCATGGCCCTGGGAGTCATGCCCCTCGCACACCTACAGCGCGCGACGGCGAGCGGCCCGGGCAACGCCGTCCTCCTCGTCGGCGCCTCGACGGGCCGAGACGGCATCGGTGGCGTCTCGGTGCTCGCATCGGCAGGTTTCGACGAGGGCGAAGACGAGAAGCGTCCCAGTGTCCAGGTCGGCGATCCCTTCGAGGAGAAGAAGCTCATCGAGGCCTGCCTCGAGCTCTTCCGGTCCGGTCTCACCGTGGGCGCGCAGGATCTCGGCGGGGCCGGCCTCACGTGCGCCACGTCAGAGACCGCCGCCGGCGGAGCAGGCGGCATGGACGTCACGCTCGACACGGTCGAGCTGCGAGAGCCGGGCATGGAACCGTTCGAGATCCTGACCTCGGAGTCCCAGGAGCGCATGCTCGTAGTCGTCGAACCCGAGAACGTCGAAGCCGCGCTCGGCGTGTGCGCCAAATGGGAAGCGCCTGCCACGATCATCGGACATGTCACGGGGTCGGGACGGTTACGGGTGGGCCGTTCCGGTGAGACGGTCTGCGACGTGCCGCCCGAATCCCTTGCCGAGGGGGTCTCGTACGAACGTCCCATGTCGCGACCGGACCGGATCACAGCCCTCGCGTCCAGGGATCCGCACGCGTTGCTCCCTCGCCTCGGGCCGGGCGTGGTGCCGGGCGAGGTTCTGCGCCTCATGACGTCCCCCAACCTCTCCGACGCGACCTGGATCCACCGCCAGTACGACCATCAGCTCTTCCTCAACACCGTTGTGGGGCCGGGCCGGGGTGACGCCGCAGTCCTCCGCGTCAAGGACACGCGCAAGGCGGTCGCCGTCGCCCTCGATGGTGTGGGCCGCTACTGTCGCCTCGACCCGCACCGAGGGGCGGCCCTCGCGGTCGCCGAGGCCTGTCGCAACGTCGCCTGCGTGGGCGCCGTGCCGATCGCGGCGGTCGACTGCATGAACTTCGGGAACCCGGAGAAGCCCGAGGTCATGTGGGAGTTCAGTGCGGCCGTGGACGGGCTCAGGGAGGCCTGTGAGGAGCTCGCCGTCCCCATCGTGGGGGGGAACGTGAGCTTCTACAACGAGACGTCGGGCCTGGACATCGACCCTACGCCGGTCGTCGGGGTCGTGGGGCTGATCGATCCCCTCGACGGCATCCCGGCCGGGATCGGATTCGACGGGTACGGGGACGTGGTCTTCGTGGCGGGCACGACCTACGACGATCTCGGCGGGAGCGAGTGGGCGTGGTGGAACCACGATGTCGTGTGCGGATCGGCGCCCACGATCGACTGGACGGCCGAGCGTGCCCACAACGCGTTTCTCGTCGACGTGCAGAAGGGGGGCCTCGCCCGGTCGGTGCACGACGTGTCCGTCGGCGGCGTGGCGGCGGCACTCTGCGAGTGTGCCGTCGCCGGCAGCACAGGGGCCGAGGTCGAGCTTGCCGCGTGGGCGCCGGATTTGACGATGGAGGACGCGCTGTTCTCGGAGACGTCAGGCCGCTCCGTCCTCAGTGTGCCCCCGGGCGTCGCCGAGTCGGTCGAGCGCCTCGCCGAGACGCATGGGGTTCCCCTGCATGCGGTCGGGGTGGTCGGAGGCGATTCGGTTCTGGGCATTCCCGTCTCGGACCTACAGGAGGCCGTCACGCCGGCCTGGTGACGAGCGGCGGTCAGGGTCTCGTCGTCTCGGCTGCCGGCGTGCTCTCCGACTGTCCTTCGACAGCCGCGTCCTTGCGTCTCCAAGCGGACGGCCACACGAGGTACTTGCCCCAGTCGAGGCGCTCCAGCGGAGCGAACACGGTCACGAGCAGGTAGATCAGGGGTGCGGTGAGGGCGAGCCAGGCGATCCGCTCGAGCACGGGGTTGATGCCGCGCAGCGTGTCCTCGAAGAAGGGCAGGCCGCCCAGGAGACGTACCGACCAGTAGACGATCTCGTAGGCGACGAGGTGCCAGATTAGAAGGGTGAGCGAGTTGCGGAACAGCCACTCGATCGTGGGGCTGACACGTGGGCGCCAACTCCAGGTCACGATCGCCTTGCGGGCCCAGAGGGCGACGAAGGCGGCCGCGAGCGTGGCCGTGAGCCAGGCGAGCGTGGGTGGGAACTGGTTGCCTCCCCCCCTTTCCGCCCAGAGGTAACCGAACACCCGCGGTGGATAGAGCGCATCGACTACACCCGGGATCCCCGCCACGAGAAAGAAGGTGAGAACCGTGAAGGCCACGCCGATCTGCAGGTATTTCCCCTCGAGACGCTTCGTGTAGCCGTCCGCGTAGTAGAGGCCGAGATAGAAGACCACGAACCAGAACAGGTGGACGTGGAGGACGAAGAAGATGAGCAGATCGGCGTCGTCCGCGGTCGCGGCACCGATCGTCATCGGCCGGCCCCACGACCCGGAGATCCACAGGTAGTCGAACACGCCGAGGGCTACGAGGGTCGCGGGTACGACCCAGTGGCGCAGCCGGGAGTCGTAGAGGCGCACTATGAACGGGGCGAGGACGGCGAAGACGAGGAACACCTGGATGAACCAGAGCGGACCCTGGTTGAGGCCGAGGCAGTCCTCGTGCAGGGGCAGGGCCCACGTGAGGACCTTCGGCATGCTGAAGTCACCGCACACGCTCTGGGGGAACACCTTCCAGAGGAGGATCTCGATGGGGAGCATGATCGCCACGTACACGTAGTAGGGCATGAGGAGACGCAGGAGCCGCTGTCGCACATACGCCCAATAGGGGATCTTGTCGGCGTTGCGCATGAGAGCACCGCTCACGAGGAAGAAGAGCGAGACCCATGCGATCAGCCACGTGAAGAGGTCCACGTACCAACCGGCGAAGGCAGCGGCCAGGCCCGTGCCCGCGGCCGACACCTCGGTCATACCGATGTGCACGCCGACGACGAGGATCATCGAGACACCGCGGAAGACGGTGATGAGGCGATCCTCACCCCGGCCTTCGTACAGCGGTGTGTCGACGTGGACTGGCTTTGTCTCGACGGCGGCCAACGAGGCTCCTCGGCGCTTACCGGCGGATCTCCGCGGTGGATGGGGCTCCCGTGCGTCGGTTTCGACTCGCTCGAGCGCCATTCCTGCCCCCGCGTGGGGCAGTTCGGGTATCCCCGCCGATCCATGTCCAGCCTGGGTACCTGAGCGGCGAAATATCGCCGCTCAGGTACCCAGACTGCGGTTGGATCGGGGGAGGTTCGTGCGGGACGGGCCGCGGCGTCGCCAGCGACGCCGGCCCACGGCAAGGGCGATTGCCTGCATCGGACCCGCCACCGCCCAGAAGAGCCCACCGCGTCGCAGGCGCCGGATGCCCCGCCACGACTCGGCGGACAGGGCGGCGGCGATGGACCCGGGTACGGGGTCCCCGTACAGACGGACCTCCCGCTCCCACACGGCCCCCTGGCTCACCATGTACCGCCAGCGGCGCCGCAGGGCGGCGAGACCGTCGGGATGGTCGTCGACGGAGACAGCGTCAGCACGTCCCGCGACCCACGTGCCCGTGCGCCCCGCGTGGTCGAGGAAACGGTAGATGAGGTGCGCATCCTCGCAGCCCGGGGTGTCCGTACCGGGGCCGATCGAGATGTCGAAACCGCCGAGCTCGAGGAAGACGTCCCGCCTGACCGCGAGCGATGACGCGCCGCCTGTCGCGGCCGTGATCATCGTGCTCTGCCGTCCCTGTTTTCTGACCTCGACTCGCGTGTCCGCGGGGTGCCGGAATGCCGTGTTCTGGCCGGCACAGAGGATCACGTCCGGATCCGTGCGGAGGGGCAGTGTGATCTTCTCCACCCAGTCGGACTCGGGTACGCAATCGTCGTCGGTGAACGCGACGATCGGTGCCGCAGCCGCCAGGACCCCGCAGTTGCGTGCACCGGACGCGTTCGACGCTGGTGTGCCGGGGCGGGGACGGCTCCTCATCTCGGGGGGCTCCCACGCGAGGTAGCGCGCGTTGACCGGGGCCGTCTCGGCAATCGTGCGGATCGAGCTCTCGCCGGTCTGGTCGACGAGGATCAGCTCGAAGTCGTCGAAGGTCTGGGTGGCGAGGCCGCCGACGAGGCGGCCGAGTGTCCCGGCACGCCGGAAGCAGGAGACAACGATGCTGACGGCCGGCGGTTCGGTCTCGCGTGGGGCAGGCGCGGAAGGCTCGCTGCTCATCGCCCGCGGGCGCTCGCAGCCATCGTGCGTACGCAGTCGAGGCCCAGCCTGACACCCTCCGACTGGCCGCGGTCGTCGGGGTAGATCTGCGCCATCGTGGCGAGCCAGAGGCCGTCGACGGGGGTGGCGAAGGGAAGGCGCCTCTTGCCCTGGCCGAGCTGGACGAGCGGGGCGGCGTACTGCGTACGGAAAGGTGCCACGGATGTCACCCAGGACGGGTCGAACTCAGGGTTGATGCGGGCGATGTGCCGGATCCACTCACCGGCGATGTCGTGCAGGTCGCCTGTTGCGAGAGCGGCAGCCTCGGCTGAATAGGACGGTGGCGGGAAGTACCTGCCCAGGTAGACGACGTGGTTTCCGCCGTAGTCCGACACAGGCAACAGGTTCGTGTGCTCGATGAACGCCCCGAAGGGAATCGTGCGGTCCGCCACGTTCAGCCAGTAGATGGGCTGGATCCCCCGGTCCAGGGTGAGGATCACACACACCACCCACATGTACTCGAAGGCGTCGAGTCTGGCCTTGTAGTCGGGGGGCAGCGCGTCGAGCAGGGACGAGAAGACGGGCACGGGGAGAGTCGACACGACGCGGTCGAAGCTCTCGGCGCCGCTGTCGGTCTCGACGCCGGCGACCACACCCGCGCGTGTGAGGATGCGTCGCACCGGAGTCGCGACCTCGACCTTGACTCCCCGGGCATGCAGGTCGGCGGCGAGCGCGTCGTAGAGCTGCTTGAACCCGCCTCGCATGTAGCCGAGCTTCTCCCCCATATCACGCGTGTCTCGGCTCTTTGCCCGCTGGGCGAGGCGTGCCCACACCCATGCCGCCGGAAGGCGATCGTGCACCTCGCTCCACTTCACACGGAGCATCGGCTCCCAGATCTCCTCGTAGGCCGAGCGCCCCATCGTCTTCGTTATCCACTCGCCGGCCGGGACGTCGTCGAGCTTGCGCCAGTCGGACAGGTACGGGGCGAGGACGGATGCGGCCCCCATGCGGATCCGATCCCGCAGTTTCACGGGCGCAAAGGTCAGTAGGTCACGCGGGTTCGTGAAGGGCCACACGCGTCCCGTGCCGTCCGCATCCGTGTGGAAGATTCCGACAGAGGACGGGAGCCACTCGAGCCGGTCGTGCAGACCGAGCTCGTCGATGAGGTCCCGGATGTGACGTTCGTGCGTGAAGATGTGGTGGTAGAAGGCCTCGAGCGGCGTACCGGCGATCTCGTGGCTCATGACGAGGCCTGCAACGGATGGAGCGGCCTCGTAGACGACGACCTCGTCACCTCGCTTCGCGAGCTCACGAGCGATGACGAGTCCGGTGACACCGGCACCGAGAACCGCGCTACGCATGCGGAGACCTCCCCCTTCTCGTGGGCGAGGGGTCAGACTCTCCCACGGAGCGCTCTGCGACGCGCATGGTGCCGTTCTTGCATGTCGATGTTCTTCAGATAGCGACGCATGCGCAACAGCTCGCGGAAGGCCGTGAAGATGACCGACACCTTGGCGCCACTCTGCTCGCCGCCGGCCCGCGGGAAGTGGTTCACGCCGACTTCGGCCACGCCGTAGCCGGAACGCCCCAGCTTGATCATGAGCTCGGTGTTGATCAGGGCTCCGACGGACTCGATGCTGAGGCCTTCGAGGGCTTCCCGCTTGAAGATCTTGAACGCGCAGTCGATGTCGCGTACGGGGACGTAGAACAACACGCGCACGAGGTAGTTCCAGCCCTTGGCGATGAAGCGCCGGTTCCACGGGTCCTGACGCTCGATCCGGTAGCCGCACACGACGTCGGCACGGTCGAGGAACGAGATGAGTCGCTCGAGCTCCCACACGTCGAACTGCAGGTCCGAGTCGGTGAAGAAGACGTAATCGAGGGAACCTGCCTGGAGGCCGGTCTTCACGGCCTGGCCGTATCCCAGGTTCGTCTCGTGGCGGATGAGGCGCACGCCGGGATCGAGCTCGGAGAGCTTCTCGACGATCTCGGCCGTACGGTCGGTCGAGCCGTCGTCGACGACGATCACCTCGTAGGCGTCGCCCCCGCAGATCGAGCGCAGGACGTCACGCATCTCCGTGACGGCCTGCTCGATGTTCTCCTCTTCGTTGTGCGCGGGAAAGACGGCCGAGATTCGCATCAGATCTCCGGGACGGTGCGGCACCGCAAGCTGGAACGGCACCTCTCGCCTGAGAAGTTCGGTGCCGCCGGGACCTGATCCTCCCCTGGAGGTGCGGAGATCAGTGCCCCGCAGGGAGTGCGACCGGATCTGCAGAAACCTCTCCGGATGGACATGTCCTGGCCCTCCTACGCCGCGGCTCTGCTGATCCTCGTCCTTCAGACGGCTCCCGTCGTCGTCTCCGCATCCTACGCCGCTCGCGTCCTCGTGGATCCGGACCGGCCGCTGCTCCGTGTGGGAACAGGCCTCCTCGTCGCCTTCGTCGAGATCCTCGTCGCGCTGCAGGCAGTCGGAGCCGCCGGCTTTCTGTCACGCTGGCCCGTGCTCGTGGCCGCCTGGCTCGTGGCGGGGCTCGGAGGCGTGGCGGCGTACGCCATCGCGAGGCACAGGGGACCGCGGGTCGAGCCTGCCGCGGCCGAGACCGCCGCCACAGCCGTCGACACAGACCCGGCCCGCGCTGTCGGCCCCATGCCGCCCACCGGGACCGGCTCGCGGACGGCTCGCTACGTGTGGCTCGGGACGATCGTCGTCCTCACCGGCGCGTTCGTGACGGCACTCGTCTCGGGCCTCGTGAAACCCTCCTTCTCGACGGACACCGTGAACTACCACCTGCCGGCGATCGCGAACTGGATCAGGGACCACTCGATCTGGACGATGCGCCAGTGGCAGTTCAGCGTGTTCCAGAACGGCTATCCGATGAACTCGGAGCTGATCGCGGCCTGGTTCGTGATCCCGTTCGGACGCGACTTCCTCGTGAATCTCGCCCCCCTCGCCCAGGCCGTGTTCGCCGCGGTCGCGATCGGAGCCCTCGCCGAACAGCTCGGCCTGCGCGCACGCGATGCCGTCCTCGTGGGGGCGGCCGGCCTGTTCATCCCAATCGTCTCCACGCCGGCGCTCGGCGCGGTCGGGAGTGACCTGTTGCCGATGGCCGGCTGGGCGCTTGCCCTCACGTACGTGCTGCGTTGGCGGGACACCGAGAGCGGCCTCGACGTCGGCCTTGCCGGCCTCACGCTGGGGCTCGCGCTCGGGGCGAAGATCACGGGCACGGTCTATGTCGCCGTTTTCGGCGCGTCGATCCTCGTTCTCGTCCTCTGGAGAAGGCGCTGGCTCCAGGGACTCGTCATCCTTCCGCTTGCGGTCGCCGCGCCCGCACTCGTCTGGTTCATGCGGAATTGGGTTCTCGAAGGCAACCCTCTCTGGGCGTTCGATGTCCTCGGCTTCCGCGCCGGTTACTGGCGCGACAACGGCGACGACTGGTCGGTGTGGGAGTACGTCGTTCGAGGCGGCCCGGCCGCCTGGGTCAGGGTCACCATCGACTACGTGGTCGGTCTCTTCTGCCTCGCCCCCCTCCTCGTCTTCGGCGTGCCCGGCTTCCTCCGCACGCTGCGGGCGTTCGGCTCGCGCTTCGACCGGGCGCGGGTCTGGCTCCTCTGTGGGATGCCGGTGCTCGCCCTCGCCCTCACGCTCGCCATGCCCTGGACGGGCGGAAACGACGGCTACAACGTGCCTGCCTCCGGCCGGTACGTGGCAGGATCGTTCGCCATCCTCCTAGCTGCTGCCATGGCGGGTGCGTTGCGGGGCAGACGCTCGGACGTGTGGCGAGTCGCGCTCCTCGTCGCCCTTGCGACGAACGTGGCCGTCTCGTTCCTGTCACCCCTCCTGCCGGGTTTCCGGATGTCGACGCGGGGCCTCGCCGCCGGTGCCGTGGCCGCATGCGCGGTCGGCCTGGTTCTCCTGCTCCGTGATCGCGGCGGGCGTGGCGACCACGCATCCCGGATCCCACGCGTGGCGACGGTCCTCACCGCGACAGTCCTCGTGATGCTGCTCGCAGTCGTCTCCGCGCCGGCATGGAGCGCGAACTGGTACCGCTCCATGTCCGTGCCGGGTCTGGGCCGGTTGTACCGGGATGTCCAGGACCGGCCGATCTCGAAGAGCAGGATCGCCGTTGCCGGTCTCGCCCAGACCTACCCCCTCTACGGTCGTGATCTCTCGAACGAGGTGGTCTGGGTCGGAGCCGACGACATCGGCTCACCGTGGGTGAGGAGCGACAGAGACGGCTGGTTGGACGCCCTGGAGGAGTCGTGCACGGACTACGTGGTCGTGTTCGACGACCCCACACACTGGCTCTCGCCCGTCATCGAACGTGCCTTCGTGCGGGGCCGTTTGCAGGGACTCGAACCCGTGTTCGAGACGACCACACCGGTCGAGGGCAAGGACCGCCACCTGGGTCTCTACCGCGTGGCTGATCTTCCGGCCTACTGCTGATACCCGAAGCCGACCGTCTCACCGCGTGCGCGGGCCCCGTTCCCCCAGACGGACATGGTCGTGGGAACCCCGAGGGCTGTGTCGAGCTCTGCCGCGCTGTAGGTCGCAGGGGTCTCCCCCGCTTCCTGGTCGATCCCGCGATGCTGATGCACACGGAGGATGATCTCCATGAGCTCGTCGGGATCGAACGGCTTGGTCACGTACTCGTCGGCACCGAGTTCCCACGCCCGGTGGAAGTCCCTGTCGCTCGACTTGGCCGAGAGCACGATCACCCGCGGTCTCTCCGTGAGAGTCGAAAGTTGTTCGAGCACACCCCAGCCGTCGAGGACGGGCATCATCACGTCGAGGAGCACGACGTCCGGCCTCTCCTCGCCGATACGGCGCAGGGCCGTCTCTCCATCGCCGGCCAGCAGAGTCTCGTAACCCTCCGCCTCCAGGTTCATGCGCAGCATGAGGAGGATGTCGGGTTCGTCGTCCACGATGAGCACGCGGGGCTTCGCGCTTCGCATCTACCTCGGTCTCCTGACCGTATCCTTCCCACTGTTCAAGCCGGGGCCGACGGTATGGCCACCTCGCGGTCCGATACCCAGTCGTCGGCAGACACCGGCCCTTCCCGATGTATCGGCAGAGTGAAGGTGAAAGCCGCGCCCTTTCCGACATCGCTCTGCACCCAGATTCGGCCGTTCATCCCCGAGACGAGGTTCGCCGTGATGTAGAGGCCGAGACCGACCCCGCGTTGGGCCTGGCCGTCGGAACCCTGCCGGAAACGCTCGAAGATGTGAGGCAGCTCGTCCTTGGCGATCCCCGGCCCCCTGTCGCTCACCGTGACTGCGGCCTCCTGGCCGGCCGTGGAGATGCTCACCGTCACCGGGCTCTCGCCCGAGTACTTCAGGGCGTTGTCGACGAGGTTCGTCACGACCTGCTGCACGGCGTTCGGGTCACCGCATGCGACGACAGACGCCGTGGGTGGAGCGAGGAGCTGGACCCTGGCGCCGTGCTCCCGGCCCTGGAAGGCCTTCACGACCTCACCAACGCACACGACGAGGTCCACCGGCTCCTCGCAGAGACGGTTCTCGCCCGCTTCGATCCGGCTCGCGAAGAGGATCTCGTCGATGAGCTTGAGGAGCCTCTGGCTCTGTCGCTCGATGACGAGAAGGAACTCGCCCGACTGCTCGGGGGTCATCGTGTCGCCCCGCTTGCGCAGGGTCCTGACCGATCCCATGATCGATGTGAGCGGGCTGCGCAGCTCGTGGCTCACGGTGGCCACGAACTCGGATCGCTGCCGGTCGACCTCCTGCAACTGCGCGACGTGCTCTCGCTCGGCTTGGAAGAGGCGCGCGTTCGATATGGTCACAGCCGCGTTCTCCGCGAACAGGCCAAGGGCATGCAGGTCGTACTCGTTGAAGTGCGTCTCCCCCGCAGTCTCGTGCACGACGATCACGCCGAGGAGCTCGTCTCTGTGCACGAGGGGCACACCCATCGCGGACTCGATGCGGGTGTGGGGGGAGACCATGCGGCTGAACGTCGCCGGGTCCGAGCGTCTGGACACGAGCAGGGGCGTTCCCTGTTGGGCGACGAGGCCGGCGACTCCCTCACCCACGAGCACTTCGCTCGGGATCGTGTGCGAGGCCGGATCGTGCGGTGCGGCATCGTCCTGGGGGACACGGGCGCACACGGTCGTGAGGAGGTGGCGCTCGGTGTCGAGGAGCATGATCGCGCCTTCGCTCGCCTGGAGGAGGGCGAGGGCCGAGTCGAGGATCACCTCGAGCACGGAGGAGGTGTCCTGCACCGAGTTGATCGCCCGTCCTATCTCGCTCAGGACGCTGAGCTCGTTCACGCGGTTGCTGAGGGCGGAGTTGAGGACACGCTCGTCGACCAGCGCCCGCGTGATCTTGCGCAGGTGCCTCTCCTTCTCGAGCACGTAGACGCAGAACGCCGCCGTCACCCCGAGGAAGCAGGCACGCAGGACCGGCATCTGGGCGACGTTCTCGAGCGAGTCGGGCAGTGCCTCCTCCCAGAAGGAGAGCACGACGAGCATGGCGGCGAGTGAGACGAGGAGCGCGAACATGAGCGACCAGAGCTGCTGCCGGCGCCTCTCGACGGCCTCCAGCGACGGCGTCTTGAATCGCCTCAGGCCGGCCGCGCGCGCCTCCTGCATGAGCGAGTCCTGGTCTGTGACAGGAGTTCCCGAGTGGCGCATGCCTGCCCTTGTGTTCGCACATCACCCATTCGAGTGACTTACTCCTGAGTCGGACAACCCAGGCCGGGACTTGAGGCCCACAACCCGGACACGCTGGTTCGGTTGCGAGGATCGGGTCCGGGAGTACAACATTCGCAGACGAGAACACCGACGAGGAGAGGGATGACCGAGGCCGTCGCGACGGCAACGCAAGTAACCGGACGCCAAGTGCTCTTCGTCGAACGCGGAGGAAGCGGTGGGCTCGCCCAGTTCGCACACGCGCTCTGCGCGACGCTCGCTGCCACCGGAGCGGAGGTGACGCTTCTCACCTCTCCCCGTGAGCCCGTCGTGGCCCTCGGGGCCCCGTACCGCGTGGTGGAACGCCTGCACCACCTGTACGACCGGCACAAGGCGGCCTCGCTGGGACTCGGCATGCTCGATTCCCTCATCGTGATCGGTGTCGCTCTCACCTCGCGCACGCGGGTCGTGGCGATCCATTCCGCGATCCCGGCCCGCTTCGACCTCGTCCTGGTCTCGCTCCTTCAGATCCTCGGACGTCGCGTGGTCTGGATCGCGCACAACCTGGCCGAACGTGATTGGGGCAGGCAGCTCAAACCCTGGGCGCAGCGCCTGTACGCGCGCGTCGACGCCGTGGTCAGCCTGTCGGACTTCGAACGTCGCAATCTGATATCGCAGGTGCCCGCAGCGACGACACGTGTCTTCCACATCCCCCACGGCGAGTACCGCCATCACATCGGCACACGTCTCGACCAGAGCGACGCCCGTGCTCGCCTCGGCCTGCCCGCCGACGTCCCGATCTTCCTCTTCTTCGGATATCTGAAGAAGTACAAAGGCCTCGACCTCTTCCTCGACGCCCTGTCCGCACTCTCCCGTCAGGGCGTCCCTGTGCACGGTGTGGTCGTGGGCCAGCCGAGTGCCCAGGTTCCCGTCGACGCAGTCGAGGCGCAGGTTCGAGACCTCGACCTCGGGCGGGTCGTCACCTTTCACCCCGGTTACGCCACTCCCGAGGAGACCGACGCCTGGTTCTCGGCGGCCGATGCCGTCGTCCTGCCCTACCGGTCGGCCACACAGTCGGGTGTGCTCCACTTGGCCTACGGCTACGGGAGACCCGTGGTCGTGACCGACGGGGGCGGGATGGCCGAGTACGTGACCGAAGGAGAGACCGGTGAGCTCGCCCGACCGGACGACGCCGCCTCGCTCGCCGCCGCGATGGCGCGGCTGATCTCGTCCCCGCAGCACCTCGGCAAGATCCAGAGCCACCTTGTCGAGTCTCCCCCCGAGCGCTTCGAGTGGCCCAATGTCGCGGCTGCGTTCGCCGCAGTGCTCTGGCCAGGTGAGATCTGAGGGCTAACTCGCGGGGACCGACCACACGCGGAGGCTCTCCATCATCCAGAGCCATTGCAGGGGCATGCGGACGACGCGCTTCGCCATCTCTTTCGGATCGTTCGTCCGGATGGCACCGCCCGTCTCGGCGGCCGGAGCGATCGTGCTCTCACGATCGATCGCCCGCCACTCGCGCGGACGCAGACTGCGGTTCTCGATGTGAACCGCCCGCAATCCCGCCTTCTCGAGAGCCATGACGATGTTCCGGCGGTTGAAGTACCAGAGGTGGCTGGGGGGCACGAAGTTGCGCCACTCCTTGCCGAGAAGGTGGCGCGGCAGAGCGTTGTCGTTCGGGACGGCGATCGCGACGAGTCCGCCGCGTCGCACGAGAGTCCCAGCCACACGCAGTGACTCCACCGGGCGGGGCATGTGCTCCACACTCCCGATGGCGGTCACGAGATCGAAGCTCGCGGGGTCGAGCGAGTTGCCCTCGAGGACGCCGCGGCGCACATCGAGATCCAACGCCTCCCGGCAGAACTGCACAGCCCACTTGGACGTCTCGAGGCCCACCACGTCCCAACCCCGCTCTCTCGCGCAGAGAAGCATGGGTCCGTTGCCGCACCCGACATCGAGGAGGCGGCCCGGCCCACCGAGGCGGCGCTCCGCGAACTCGAGGTACTCGGCGTTGGCCTTTATCGCCTGCGCGGGCAGCGTGTCGGCTGCCGCCTGTGACCTCACCCCGCTCGACCGGTTGATGGATGTCCAGCCGAACCAGTCGTGGTCGTCGTACTGGGCTGCGAGCTCCTCGTCAGAGGGAATGGGGTGCACGTATGCGAGTTTGCAGGCTCGGCACCTGAAGATGTCGTAGCCGTTCTTCTCGAAGTCGCGGCGTGCTTCGCCTCCGCAGAGGGGGCACGGGGTACCCGTCGAGGGCATGGATCGACTCACCGTATCTCCGAGGGGGTGTCCGGAAGGGGGCAGGCAAGAGCTTCGGCGCCGTGTCGACGCGCTCCTTCCCGGACAGCCCCACGCGGGACTCAGCGCGCCGCACCCTCCGCGAACAACTCGAGGGCGTCCTTGGCGACAGGATGAGCGACAGAGAGGGGATAGTCGCCCGTGAGACAGGCCGTGCAGAACCCCTGTTCGGAGCCGACTGCCTGCAGCAGGTTCTCGATGCCGAGGTAGGCGAGCGAATCGGCGCCCACGTAGTCGCGGATCTCACCCACCGACATGTTCGCGGCAAGCAGCTCGGACCGCCGTCCCGTGTCCATGCCGAAGTAGCACGGCCACCTGTAGGGGGGAGACGATATGCGGCAGTGCACCTCTTCGGCGCCGGCTTCGCGTAGTAGGGCGACGATCTTGCGCGTGGTCGAACCCCGTACGATCGAATCGTCGATCACGACGAGGCGCTTGCCGCTGATGTTGTCCTCGAGCGGGTTGAGCTTCATGCGGACGCTCCGGTCCCGCAGCTCTTGCGTGGGGGCGATGAAGGTGCGCCCGACGTACCTGTTCTTCACGAGGCCGTCTCCGTAGGGGATGCCCGATTCCATGGCATAGCCCTGCGCGGCGGGTATGCCGCTCTCGGGGACCGGCATCACCATGTCGGCTTCGACGGGCACCTGCCTCGCGAGGAGGCGTCCCATCCGCTGACGGGCGGCATGGACGCTGCGTCCGTACAGATTCGAGTCGGGTCGCGCGAAGTACACGAACTCGAAAACGCAGAGGTGCGGATCGGCCCTGTCGAAAGGATGATGGGAGTGGATACCGTCGGCATCGAGGACTATCACCTCGCCCGGCTCCACTTCACGCACGAAGTGGGCGCCGACTATGTCGAGAGCGCAGGTCTCCGAGGCCAGGACCCAGCCGTGCTCGAGGCGTCCGAGGCAGAGGGGCCGGAACCCGAACGGGTCACGCACCCCGACCACACACGTCTCGTCCATGAGAACGAGGGTGAATGCACCCTCGAGACGGGGGACGACCTCGCACACGGCCGCTTCGAGCCGGCTGGCCTCGCCCTCCCCGCCTTGGTTCTCGACAGCGACGAGATCGGCGATCACGTCGCTGTCGCTGGTCCCCGCCTGCGAGCCCGGTACGGCGGAGAAGAGTGTGCCCGTTTGGGCGAAGAGCTCCTCGGTGTTCGTGAGGTTGCCGTTGTGGGCGAGGGCGAAGCCGCATTGGCCCGCCGTCCTGTAGGCGGGCTGACTGTTCTCCCATGTGTTCGAACCGGTTGTCGAATACCGCACATGGCCAATGCCGAGATGGCCCTGGAGAGGAGAAAGGCGCTGCTCGTCGAACACTTGAGTGACGAGACCCAGGTCTTTCACGACCGTGACCGTCTCACCGTCGGAGACCGCGATGCCGGCGGATTCCTGCCCGCGGTGCTGCAGCGCATGCAGACCGAGGTAGGTGAGTGAGGCGGTCGGGGCTCCGGGAGCGTAGATCCCGAAGACGCCGCAGGCTTCTCGGGGTTTCGAGTGAGCATCCGGCAAGGGACTTGAGATCGATGAGGACGGCTCGGTGCGCACGGCATCAGTATCGCACAGAAGATGCCATGGGCCCCGGATCGACGGTTCCCCGTGTTGACGGGGAGACGACACCGCTGAGGGCAATTGGGAGGAACCCCGGGAGACCGCATCCATGGCCGTGACGACAGGCCGGGAGCCGCTGCCGGCCGGGAAGGCGGACGGCGACCTGGGAGCAGAAGAAGATGGGGACTCGGTCGCGATGACTGATGCGCTGGGAGAGAGGCAAGCCGTCGAACGCGGTCAGGACAGCGAGGAGCAGCTCGCGGGCTCGACTGTGCCGACTCCCACCTCGCCGGGCCGGGCGAGGGATTCCGCCCCGGCCGGAGTCACACCGATCTCGGCCCGGCTCCGACAGGTCCACGCCGCCCAGGTGCCGTCCCTGCGGACAGGTAGACGGAGCAGGCGGCCCACAGCGCGCGACGCCGTTCGGGGTGTCCTCAACTGGGTGGCACGCCTCTCGCCCACCGCGCGCCTCGCCACGGACGTGATCGCCCTCTTCATCGCGTTCTCCCTCGTGATCCAGATCCGGCTCCACCTCCCCCACGTCCCCATCCGCCTCTCGGTCATCCCGCTCGAGTACCTCTTCCTCGTCTACCTGCCCGTCCTCGCCGTTCTCCGGCTGTACGCGCCGTCGCACGGAGTGCACCTCGGATCCCTCGTGAGCGAGCTCCCCAAGCTCGTCGCCGCCTCCGTGGTCACCGCAGCCCTGATCGCGGGCCTGCTCGGACAGCGCCTCGATCTCGGCAGGGCCGCGTTCACCGCTGCCTTCACCCTCCTGTGCCTGGTCCTGGCCCGATCCGGCCTCCACGTCATCGCCTCCCTCTTGCGGCGCCGCGGTTACGGGGTGCGCAAGACCCTCATCGTGGGCAGGGGCAAGTCCGTGCCGAGCCTCGCGTCGAAGCTCGCCCGTCATCCCGAGATCGGACTGCGGGTCGTCGGCGTCATCACCCCGGATGCCTCTGATACGGCCGGCGACGAGACCGCAGGTCCTGCGACCATCGCAGGTCACCCCGAGGATCTCCCCGAGATCGTCACGCGCCTCGACATCGAGCAGCTCATCCTCGTCCCCGAGGACGCCGACACGCAGTTCGTGGCGGACTGCTTCATGGCAGTGGACGGCTTCCGGGTCCACGCGTCACTCGTGCCGCCCCTCCAGGACTTCCTGCTCTCGCCGAGCAACGTCGAACAGATCGAGGGCATCCCCCTGATCAGCCTGGGGCGTCTCTCCTACGCGCCCCGCATGATGCCCGGCAAGCGCGCCTTCGACCTCATCGGAGCTGTCGCCGCCCTCGTCCTCTTCTCCCCCGTCCTCCTCCTGCTCGCAGCGGCGATCAAGTTCGAGGACCGCGGGCCCGTGCTCTTCAGACAGAAGAGGGCCGGCTACCGCGGCCGTTACTTCCGCATGATCAAGTTCCGCTCGATGTGCGTGGACGCCGAATCCAAGCTCGCCGACCTCGCCGACAAGAACGAGTCGGACGGCCTCCTCTTCAAGATGAAGGACGACCCCCGCATCACGCGCGTCGGTGCGTTCATCCGCAGGACCTCACTCGACGAGCTGCCCCAGTTCCTCAACGTCCTCACGGGCGACATGAGCCTCGTCGGCCCACGTGCGTTGCCCGTGGAGGTGGAGCACTTCGGGGACATCGCCATCAAGCGGCTCAACGTGCGGCCAGGTGTGACGGGATACTGGCAGGTGCTCGGGCGCAGCGACCTCACGTACGACGAGATGGTGAAGCTCGACCTCGCCTACATCCAGAACTGGTCGATCTGGGCCGACATCCAGCTCATCCTCAAGACCCTGCCCGTGATCTTCGGCCGCAAGGGCGCGTACTGAGAAGCGGGCCGTCACGTGCCCGGGCAGAGCAGGATCGGCCCCACGTCACACCGAAGTTGTTGGCGGCCCTACGAGGCCGGCCGGGGCACCACCCGCTCCACGCACAGTGGGGATTCGACTGGGAGACGAGGGTTCTCGACCCATAGGCAACCGTAGATGGATCTCGGAAACATCCTGAGGACGATCGGCAGACGCTCGGCCCTGATCGTCACCTTCACCCTCCTCGGTATCGCCGTGGCCGGCTTCACCCAGGTCGAGCTGGGCCCGGGCGGCCTCGTCCCGAAGGCCGGCAAGTACCGCTCACAGGTGCGTCTCTTCCTCGATCTGCCGCGTGTCGACCCTGATATCGCCAACACTGCGGTGCTGAGGCTCATCACGACGCCCACCGTGCACGTCCAGGTCATCCAGACACAGGCGTTCGCGGAGGAGGTCTCCGAACGTGTGGGGGGCGCATACAGCGCCAGCGAGATCAAGGACGACCTCGTCGCATGGGGAATCATCCCCTCGTACGTCATCATCATCGAGGTGGCGGGGGACACACCCGAGGACGCGGTCAAGCTCGCCGAAGCGGCCGGGGCAACCTACGTCGACTGGCTCGCCTCGCGGCAGGACGAAGCGTCCGTTCCCCAGAAGAACAGGATGACCGCCGAGGTCGTCGAGACGCCACGGATCGAGACAGTCCAGTCCACCGGCGGTCAGGTGACCCGCTGGCTGATCTTCGGGGGTGTGGCCGGCGCCACGCTCGGCATCGTGGCTGCGTTCGGGACAGCACCGCCCGAACCGAAGGTGAAGGTGCGGCGCCTCAAGTCGAAGGGAACAGGCCATGGACCCGGAAACCAACCCGTCTTCGGCCCGGAGTCGGTACAGCGAGTCGAAGGAACCAGGACATGAACGTCGGTGAACTCATCCGCATCATCGCGCGGCGCTGGCTGATCGTCGTCGGATGCACGTTCGGTGGCCTGATGGTCGTGTGGTTGCTCGCCTTCAAGCCGCCCACCTTCCAGCTCAAGAGCTCGACTTACTGTGCGACGGCAACCGTGCTCATGGACAGCAAGACCCAGGGTGCCGCCGCGAGCGGCGTGCTCACGGCGATCTACGCCCGTGTCCTCAACGACGTCGAGGTCGTGAGCTCCGAGGTGATCGCGAAGAAGGCGTCGGAGAAGGTGGGCGGCAAGTACTCGCCGCTCGAGATCATGCAGACCACCGGTGCCGAGAACGAGTTCGGCACGCAGACGATGAACATCACGTCCTGCGGTGACAGCCCGAGTGACGCTGTGCAGGTGACGAACGCCGTCGTGACCAGCTACCAGGACTGGACCGCGGAACGTCAGGATGCAGCCAACGTGCTCGGTCCGAACAGGTACGAGGTCGTCATGCTCACGGCACCGGTCGAGCCGACGTCGCCGAGCGGGTTCCCTGCAGCAGTCTGGGTGTTCCTCGGACTCGTGGGTGGACTCATCGTGGGGGTCATCGTCGCCGTCGGTGTCGAGAGCGTCCAGGCCACGAACGAGGCGCTGCCCGTCACGCGGGAAGCCGTTCTCCACAGTCCCACCGAGCCCATGTCTGGCGGTGGATTCGGACCCCAGACCGGTCACCCGGGCAACGCCACCATGACTCTGCCTGCGGTCACGGCGGGCAGGTCACGCAGACCCCGTCGCAAGTGAGGCGGCCGCTATGACGGAGGCGACACGCGAGGCGCCCGTCATCGAGACGATCGCGGGTGCGGGTGTGGTTCTCGTCGAGAACGACCCCAGCCCACTCGGCTCGATCGGTACCGACGCGCTCTGTGCGGATCTCGCCGCGCGGGGGGTTCCCACAGTCCTCCTCACCGCGAAGCGGGATCGGGTGTCCCCGCTCCCGGACAGCTACGCCGTCGACATGCGTCTGCGCGCCGTCGAGGATCACGCGTTCCCGGTGCGCGTCCTCCTCCAGATCTGGAACCTGCTCGTCCTCTCGCGTGTCCTGCGCACGTCCGGCGTCAACGTCGTGATCAACCAGGTACGCCGCCCGCGGCGGTTCGACCTCGTCCTCCTCCGCGCGCTGCACCTCATGCACCGCCGTGTCGTCTTCGCGCCCCGCCGCCTCACTCCCGGTACCACCCCTGACAGTCGCCTCCCCCGTTTCGCCCGCAAGGTGTACCGCAAGGCGGACGCCATAGTCCTGCGCAGCCTCGCCGACTCGAGCCGCCTGCGCATCCTGATACCGGAAGCTGCGGTCCGCAGCAGGGTGATTCCTCCAGGCGCGGTCGACGTCAGCGACGAACCGGTGGCTCCTCCCCAGAGCGAGGCCCGCCGCAGGCTCGGCCTCACCCAGCGCCAAGCCGTCGTTCTCGGCATCGCGGACGAGCCGGACGGCCGAGGCGCCGAGGACTTCATCGATGCGGTTGCGGTGCTGCGGGGTTCCGTGGAAGCGGTGCTCACAGGCACGGCAGTCGACATCCACTTTCCGAGGCTCGCGCGACGTGTCGAGGAGCTGGAGCTGACGGGCTCCCTCGAGCTCGTGCCGACGGTGGAGGTGCGAGCCCAGCCGTCCCTGTTCCTGTCCGCGTGCGACGTGGTCGTCATCCCGAACCGGCAGGTGTCCGATCCCGAGCTCGCCTCCTACGCGGCCGGGCACGCCCGGCCCGTGATCGTCACGGACGTATCCGGATTCGCCGAGGTGCTCGAGGCCGGCGTGCCCGGTACGTCTGTGAGTGCCGGCGACCCACGCGCCCTGGCCGAGGGCGTGACCGAGATCGTGTTCCCCCGCCGCAGGCTCCAGCAGGAGCACTGGGAGCTCGAGACGCGACCTCCGAAGATGCGGACCTGGGGGGAGGCCGCCGCCGGCTACGTACCCCTCCTCGATCTGCACGGCACGCGCACGGGGCGGCGCATGCCCACCCGATCGCTCAAGATCTGGATCGGTGTCCTCTACATGTTCGTGCTGCTCGTCACGCTCGGCATGGTCGGCGCGAACATAGACAAGGGCTTCAGCGCCTTCAACATCGGGCTCATCATGGGGATCCTCCTCCCCGCGGCTGCGCTCTTCCTGCTCCTCGTGCCCTTCGACGTGAAGTTCCTCTCCTATTGGGCTGTGCTGTTCTTCTTCGACATCGGCGTGCGGGCATTCCCCGAAATGCCCCTCCAGTACGCGCCCACCCTCATCGTCGTCGCGATGACGGTGCACCTGATCCTCGAATCCCCACCCGACAGGGT
This sequence comes from Acidimicrobiia bacterium, assembly GCA_020850945.1. Classification (GTDB taxonomy): domain Bacteria; phylum Actinomycetota; class Acidimicrobiia; order UBA2766; family UBA2766; genus QWHP01. Next base: position 22,301 of record JADZDR010000066.1, read on the forward strand.
CACGCTCAAGCGCACGCGCCTCCTGCATGCGCTCCTGATCATGCAGGCCGGTTGGGCGCTGGCGGAGATGTTCAACCCGAACATGTCGGAGTGGGGATCGACGATCAAGATGATCCGGCTCATCATCGAGCCGCTCCTGGTCTACGTGTGCGCCCTCACGTACTTCCGCAACAGCGTCAACGTGCGACGTTTCGTGGACGTCTACCTCGTCGTAGGTGGCCTCGCCGCCCTCTACGGCGTCAAGATCGCGTTCTTCGGCTACTTCGGTTTCGAGGAGGCGGCCCTGCGGGGTTCCATGGCGATGTCGGAATCACGGAACATCGGCACGATGGGCGCCCCGCAGGTCTGGGGGATGTGGATGATGCACGTCGCCTTGCTGGGATTCGCCCTGCTCATCGAGCGGCGTGCGTGGCGGCACAAGTGGTGGCTGCTCATCGTGGTGCCGGCCGCCGTGCTCAACGTGATCACCGCCGGACAGAGGATCCAGTTCCTGGGAATCGCCGTGGCGGTTCCCCTGATCATCGCGCTCTCGATCGGGAACCCCGCGACGCGCCTGCGCGCCGTTGTCGCCCTGTTCCTCGCAGGCACCGCGGCTGTGTTCGTCTGGTTCTGGATCCCGGGCGAAGGGTCGAACCGTGCTGCCCTCAGCGGCAAGGACCCGATCACGGCCGCCCGCATGAAGCTCGCCACGCTCAAGGACCCCGACTCCGACGAGGAAGTGCTCGAGGCCCGCCTCACGAACGGAGGGAACACCTTCGAGGCCGTACTCGCGCATCCTCTCGGTGGCGGCACCGGCTTGACCTACGTCGCGAAGATCTCCGACCCGATCTCGCAGGGAAACCCCACGCAGGTGATCGGCCAGACCGACGTGCAGTCGACCCGGGCCCGCAACCAGATCCCGATGCAGACGGGTGACTTCTTCTTCATCAACTGGATGGCGGAACAGGGTGTGGTCGGGGTCATCCTCATCGGGTTGATCTTCGGCCTCATGGTGCTCTGGAACCTCTACGCGGCCACTCATGCCCGCGTCCCTGTGCATCGTGCCCTTTGTGCCACGGGCTTCGTGTGGGGGATCGCGTACATCATCAACAGCAACACAAACGACGCGTTCTTCTCGCCGGTCTCGTCGTCGGGGTTCTTCGCATTCCTCGCCCTCGCGGTCTGCATCATGGCCATCGAGGACAAGGAGCTCGGTCCGATCGAGCCGACTGCCCCGCTGCCCTCACCGGGGTGAGGGTGCTGTGATCCGGGTCTTCGGGGTCGTATGTGCCGGTCTCGTCTCCCTGCCGCTTCTCCTCTACGGCTTCTTCGTGCACGACGGCGTGCTGCAGGTGACTGAGCCCGCCGGTGCGCTCCGTGGCGCAGACCTCGCCGCCGAAGGCATCGCGAACTGGCAGGATCCCCCCCGCGGGGCGGGTGTGGCCCCGTTCCGGTGGGGGGTCTCGGAGCCGATGGAGCGCCGCGCCACCGTACCGCTCGACCTCGCCAAGTGGCGGCCGGTGTACGAGATGCTCGACCCGGATCTCGTGCGCGTGTTCCTGTGGTGGGACGCCGTCGAGCCCGTCCCCGGACGCGTGGCTGCTTCCTCCCGGCCCGCCCAGGTCATGGCCTTCGTGGAGGGGGGCGGCTGGGACGCGTATGGCGTCTTCTTCCAAGCGCCGTTCTGGGCCTCCGAGGGGGGGTGGACGCGGCGCCTCGGAGGTGCCCGGATCTGGCGGTACGACCCACCCCACCTCTACGACGACCCGCGTGGTCCGTTCGCCGCCTATCTCGAGCTCGCCGCGCAGCAGTGGCCTGGACTCGACGTCTGGCAGATCTGGAACGAGCCCGACTATCCGCACGGAGCCCAGTCCGCCCAGCACAACCCCCTCGTCTACAGATCGTGGCGGGGCACGGCCACCGAATACGGCCGTTTCGTCGGCACCGGGGCCGCCAAGGTGCGTGAAGTGGCCCCCGCCGGACTCGTGGCGACCAACGTGTCGAACGGCCCTTACAGCCGGACTGCCTACACCGTCGCCGGCACTGACGACATCGACCTCTTCGACGTGCATGTCGCGTCCGGCAAAGGCCGGCCGAACGTGGATTACGCCCTCGACAGGATGATCGCGATCATCGCCCGCCAGAAGGCGGCCGCCGAAGCGGCGGGAGCCGTCGCACCTCGCTTCTCCGTCTCGGAGTTGAGCTACCCCTACACCGACGCCGGCGCGGGCGACCAGGCGGACTTCGTGGCGAAGACGCACGCCGTCGGCGCCGCACTCGGCTGGGACATGCTCGTGTGGTGGGAGGTCGGCCCGTCCGATCCGGACTACTACGTCGACACCGGCATCGTCGCATCCGACGGGACACCGCGACCGGCCGGTGCGGCTTGGATGTTCTCCAAGGCGACGCTTGCGGGCATGCAGCCCCTCGGCCTGCGAGGCGACGGGCACGATGTCCGGATCGCCGTGCTCGCCCAGCCGGACGCACCCGCCGGAGGTCGCGAGGTCTGGGTGGCGTGGACTGTGTCGGGACAGGGCAGCGTGACGTGGCCCCTCACGTCACCTCCGGCGGCGGTCCACGACGCGACAGGGACGCCCGCCGGGACCGTCCAGCCCGGGGAGACCGTGCAGCTCACGCGAGGCGCCCGCTACTTCGTGCCCACCACCTGAGATCGGGGTCGGGGGGATCGGGTCAGGCGTGCAGGTCAGGTGTGCTGGTCAGGTGTGCAGGGAGGAAGGCTCGCCTGACAGGTAGCCCTGCAGGGAGTCCTGCCAGGCCGGCATGTGGATACCGACACCGGCGAGCTTGTCGACCCCGAGCGCCGAGTGAGTGGGGCGGGCCGCGGGGCGGGTGTCCTCCCCGAGGACGACGATGTCCGGGTCGCCACCGAGCAGCGAGACAAGGGTGCGGAGCAGTGCCGGCCGATCCGTCGCCGGCGGATTCGCCACGTTGTAGAGACCCGACGGGGCGTCCTCTTCGAGAAGCCGCACCGTCACGGCGACGAGGTCGGCGGCCACAGCGGGACATGCGTGTCCGACCGGTGGGATCTGCAGCTTGCCCTTCTCGATCGAATCGCGCACGTATCCGATGAACCGGTCCCCGATCACCCACGAGGTACGCAACACGTAGTGGCGGCCGCCGGCGGCGGCTACCGCGGCCTCGCCGAGCTGCTTGGAGTGCCCGTAGACGTTGACCGGCGCGGGCACGGTCGTCTCGGTGTAGTACTCGGGTGGGCTCTCGAGGCCGCCGTGCACGAAGTCTGTGGAGAAGTGGACGATCGCCACCCCGGCTTCACGCGCAGCACGTGCGAGATGCAGGGGGCCGAGGCAGTTCCCGTCGTAGGCCAGCATCGGGTCGGCTTCGCAGGCGTCGACGCTGTTGGCCGCGGCGAGGTTCACCACCGCATCGAAGCCGGTGACGGCGGCCCGGTCCGACTCGAGATCACAGATGTCCACCTCGGCGTGCGACGCCGTCTCGAACGTGTGGCCGCGCGCGGCGAGCAGCGTCGTGAGTGGCGCCGCGAGCTGGCTGCCGGACCCGGTGACGAGGACTCGCATGCGGTTCTCTCGCCCGACCTCAGCTCCGCTTCGATCCGCTGTGCGTGTCCTTGTCCGCCTTCTGTGCCCGCATCTCGCGGTTGATCTGGTCGAGGCGGTCGAGACGCGGATCTGCGCTCACCTGCGGCAACGAGTCGATGGAGCACTCGAACTCGCTGTAGACCTCTTTCACCATGCCTTCGATCCCGATCGGGGTCTCATCGAGGCTCTCGAGGAGCGCGTCGCTGCCCTCGTCGTACATGACGTATGAGCGGGGCCGTCCCGTGTACTCGCGATAGACGAGCTCGGCGCCGGTGTGCTTGCACACCTCGGTCGCGAGGTCGACGATGGTCACATTGTCGTCACAGATGTTGTAGAGGTGACAGCCCGGTGGGATGTCGACCGTGGCTGCCGCGGCGTAGGTGCGCACGGCGCGGGACAGGCGCAGCATCGGCCTGTTGTTGGTGCCTGCCCCGTCCACGAACACCTGTCCACGGCGCATCGCGGCCAGGGTCATGGCGTTGAGAACGAGATCGAGGCGGGGGTTGGGTCCGAGCCCGCAGATCGTTCCCTTGCGCAGGGCGATGCGTACGGGGATCGTCGACGAACGCAGGATTCGTTCGGCACTCGCCTTGGACCGACCGTACGCCGAGACGGGCATGGGTCGAGTGTCGAGACGAGCGGGCTCGTCCGTGTTGCCCTCGAAGATCGAGGCGGACGATGCGAACACGAAACGCGGCAGGCCGACCTCCTCGGCATGCTCGATGAGGCGGCGGGTTCCCTCGCAGTTTGCGTCCCAGATCAGGTCGTCGGTGTCGGTCCACTCGGGTGCGAAACTGACACCGGCGAGGTGAACGACCGAGTCGAAACCCTCGAGGTCGGATTCCACGAGGTCGCGGATGTCGACCTGTCGCGTATGTGGTGCCTTCTGGAGGTCGTAGCCGACGACCTCGTGTCCACCCGCGATCAGGGTTTCGACCAGGGGCATTCCTATGTAGCCCGCCGATCCTGTGACCATCACACGCATCGGGTGTCCCTCCTGTTCCGGAATCCGGACCGACCCGGCCGAATCGCGCACGAACGGCCGGTACCACGGATTCTCCTCAGAGGACTTCGACAGAGACCGCGGTCGCCCCTCCCGTCGACCCTCTCCTCTTCGGCATGCCCGAGGGTCTTGGGGGTCCGAGCACCTCGATCGGATACTCTCGGGCACGTGGTGAGAAGTGGCGTCGTCGTCGTAGGAGGAGGCATCGTCGGGCTGGCGACGGCCCACGCCCTCGTGCGGGCACGACCCGGCCTCGAGGTCTGCGTGCTCGACAAGGAGCAGGCGCTCGCCGCGCACCAGACGGGCCACAACTCCGGTGTGATCCACTCCGGCCTGTACTACCGACCGGGATCCCTCAAGGCCCGCCTCGCCGTCGCCGGCGCGCGGGCGATGGAGGAGTTCGCAGACGCGCACGGCATCCCCTATGAGCAGTGCGGGAAGGTGGTCGTCGCGACGAGCGACACCGAGGCTGCCCGTCTCGACGCCCTGCACGAACGCGGTCTCGCGAACGGAGTCCCGAACCGCCCGCTCGGGATCGCCGAGCTACGGGAACGTGAACCGCACTGTGCCGGGATCGCCGCCCTCCACGTCCCGTCCACCGGCATCATCGACTACGTGGCGGTGTGCGAGCGCCTGCGCGATCTCGTCGAGGCGGCGGGTGGCGCCGTGCGGGGCGGGGCCGCCGTGACGGCGGTGCGTCATGTGGGCGGCGAGATCGTCGCCACGACCGCCCGGGGGGAGTACCGCTGCCGCACCCTCGTCAACTGTGCCGGCCTCCAGTCCGACAGGGTCGCCCGCTTGACCGGCGCCGAGCCCGGCCTGCAGATCGTCCCGTTCCGGGGCGAGTACTTCGAGGTCGTCCCCGCGCGGCGGCACCTCGTGCGCGACCTGATCTACCCCGTGCCGGATCCGTCGTTCCCCTTCCTGGGCGTGCACTTCACGCGCATGATCTCGGGCGGTCTCGAGTGCGGGCCGAACGCCGTCCTCGCCCTCGCCCGCGAGGGCTACCGGTGGCGGGACGCCGATCTCGGAGATCTGGCCGAAATCGTCGGCTTCAGCGGCTTCCGCAAGCTCGCCCGCACCTACTGGCGGACCGGTTTGGGTGAGATCGTGCGTTCCCTCTCCAAACGGGCTTTCGTCCGCGCATTGCAGCGGCTCGTGCCGGACGTCCGCGAGACGGATCTCGTCAGAGCCCCCGCCGGGATCAGGGCGCAGGCGCTGCGGCCCGACGGCGAGCTCGTCGACGACTTCGCGATCGAGGTGCGGGGCCGGGTCGTCAACGTCCTGAACGCACCGTCACCCGCCGCCACCGCGTCTCTGCTGATCGGTGAGCACGTCGCGCGTGTCGTCACCGAGAGCATGGCGGCCTGACGGACAGGCACGGGTGCCGATCAGTCGGAGCCGAAGATCGGGCTGAGACGGATCCACGTGCGTTCGGAACAGGCCGGGCAGCGCATCCAGTGCGAGTTGCGCATGACCGGAATCCATGCCCAGACGGGGAAGTGCGCCCGCGCCACGTCGACGACGGTCATACGCCGCGTGGCTCCACATGACGAGCACTCCGCTCTGATGCGACCGTTGCCGGACGCGGGAAGCGCGCGGGGCGTCGAAGAGAAGAAGACCTGGCGGCCGAACGGGTCGTCCTTGTGCGATTCTGACGCCTGCTGTGTGCCGGGCCTTGGCGTGGGGTCCACTCTCTTGGCCGTCCTGCGTCGCTCCGCCATTCGCCGCACTCCCCTTTCAGGGCCGAGGGCCCGGCCCGATCGGTGCCGGTTCGGTAACGGCACCTGTGAGATCGAGATCGACTGAGGATGGCGGGGGTGGTACGGCTGCATCGACCCCGTCCTCTTCGGGTTCACCCCACGTGCGCAGGCGGGCCGCGACTTCGAGGTATGCCTCTGCCCCCGGCACCTTCGGTGCCCGCTGGAAGATGGTCTCGCCGGCAGCGGGGGCCTCGGCGAAGCGCACGCTCTTGCGGATCGGGGGACCGATCACGTCGAGTCCGAACTGGTCCGAGACGTTTGCGAGGATCTCGCGGCCGAGGTTCGTGCGGGAATCGAACATCGTCGCGACGACACCGCGCAGGCGGAGGTGCGGGTTCGTGAAGGATCGCACGTCCTCGATCGTCTCGAGGAGGTGGCTCATGCCTCGCAGGCTGAGCGTCTCGCATTGGAGGGGGATGACGACCTCGTCCGCTGCCGTGAGGGCGTTGATCGTGAGGATGCCGAGCGAGGGTGGGCAGTCGAGGACGATGACGTCGTAGGCGTCCTCGACGGCACGCAGGGCCCGGGCGAGGGCGAACTCGCGGCCGGTCTTCGTGAGGAGGAATGCCTCGCTGCCTGCGAGGTCGATGGTCGCCGCCGCGACATGGCAGCCGTGGGCCTCCCACAGGACGTCCGTGATCGCGGAACGTCCCACGAGCACGTCGTGCAGGGATACCTCGAGGTCCTCGGGATCGATACCCATCGAGTACGTGAGGGCGGCCTGCGGATCGCAGTCGACGAGGAGGACACGGTCTCCCTGCGCCGCCCATGCCGCGCCGAGCGAGATCGTCGTGGTGGTCTTGGCGACCCCGCCCTTCTGGTTCGCCAACGCGATGACCGGCATCCGGTCACTCTAGTGATCTCGTGCGATCGTGCACTCGTCGGCACAGGCGAAGCACAGCCACCTCACAGGGTGTGCCACAGACGTGCGCGCGTGGCAGGGTTCTCCCGTGCGGATCGTGGCGATCGACTCGGGCGGGACGTTCACTGACGTCGTTGCCTTCGGCGACGGCTCGTTCCACGCGACCAAGGTGCCCTCGACCCCGCACGACCCTGCCCTCGCCACCGTCGAAGCGTATCTCACGGCCACGCGAGGCGGGCCGGCGACGGAGCTCCGCCACGGTACCACCGTCGCCACGAACACCCTGCTCGAACGGAGTGGGGCCCGCACGCTCCTCGTGACGACAGCCGGTTTCGGCGACGTGATCGAGATCGGCCGCCAGAGTCGTCCCGATCCCTACGACCACTTCGTCGACCGGCCGCCGGCCCTCGTTCCCCGCGAGCTGCGAATCGAGGTCGCCGAGCGTGTCGACCACCGCGGCCGTGTCCTCGTGCCGCTCGCCGCCGACGCCCTGCCCGCACTCGTCCAAACCGTCGCGTGCGCGGCTCCCGAGGCTGTCGCCGTCGTGCTCCTCCACGCGTACGCGAATCCCGAGCACGAGCGGCGTGTCGTGGCGGCTCTCGCCGCCGCCGGCCTCGACGCCGTGGTCGCATCCTCCGATGTCGCCCCCGAGTTCCGGGAGTACGAGCGGACTTCGACCACGGTGATGCACGCCTACCTCGCACCCCGAACGGCGGGCTATCTGAGGCGCCTCGACGGGGATCGGAGGCTCCCCGAGAGGGTGCTCGTGATGCGGTCGGCGGGTGGGCTGGGGCGTGCCGCCGATCTCGCGGGCCACCCCGCGGACGCGTTGCTCTCTGGTCCGGCTGCCGGTGCCCTCGCGGCGGCCGCGGTCGCGCGGGCGGCGGGCCACGCCGACGCGCTGTCCTTCGACATGGGGGGCACGTCGACCGACGTCTGTCTCGTCCGCGACGGCCGGCCCGAGGTGCGCGGGCTCACCGAGGTCGGGGGGCTTCCCTGTCTCGCTCCCGCCCTCGCCGTGCACACAGTCGGCGCAGGCGGCGGCAGCATCGCACGCCTCGACGCGGCGGGTGCGCTGCGGGTCGGGCCGGAGTCCGCAGGCGCAGATCCGGGTCCGGCCTGCTACGGACGGGGCGGGACGGAGCCGACCGTGACGGACGCTAACGCAGCCCTTGGCCGCGTCCGCGTCCTCGCCGGCGGCGCCCTGCCCCTCGACATCGAGGCCGCCCGCGGCGCCCTCGACACACTCGGCGCAGGAGCCGCCGAAGCGGTCGGGGAGGTCGTGGAGGCGAACATGGAGCGCGCCCTCCGCCATGTGTCCGTGCAGCAGGGCGTCGATCCGGGCGAGCTCGTCCTGATCGCTTTCGGCGGCGCGGGCGGTCTGCATGCCGCCGCCCTGTGCGCGGCGATCGGGGCACGGGCCGTCCTCGTGCCGCCCGCGGCCGGAGTCCTCTCGGCTGTCGGCCTGCTCGCTTCACCGGTGCGTGCCGATCGCGCCCACACGGACCTCCATGCCGTTGCGGAGTTCTCATCCGGCCGCTTCGCCGCACTCGCGGCCGACGCGGCCGGCGAGGTGGCGTGGGCAGGGGACCCCGTCGTGACCCTCGCCGCCGACTGCAGGTATCTCGGCCAGAGTCACGAGGTGCGCGTCCCGATCGACGTGACCGACACCGCCGCAGACGTGGCGGACCGGTTCGCCGCCGCGCACGAGCGTCTCAACGGCTACGTGCGCGACGGGGCTCCCGTCGAGGTCGTGACGTTGCGGGCCCGGGCGGAGGTCCCGTCCTCGTGGTCTGCCCGCGAGGTCCTCGCATCCGCGGCGAGTTCCGTCCCGCCCCGCCTCCCGCAGCCGGTCGTGCCGGGACCTCATCTCGTCGAGGAGGCCGACTCGTGCACGTGGGTTCCGGCCGGATTCCTGGCACGCGAAGACGCGCTCGCAAACCTCGTGCTCACACCCGAGGCACCCGCATGACCACGCCGGGGCAGGGCACCCGTGCCGCGGCGGCACTCGCGGTCTGGCAGAACCGCCTCGCCGGGATCTGTGGCGAGATGGGGGCCGCCCTGCGTCGCGCCGCGTACTCCCCGAACATCAAGGAGCGTGAGGACTTCTCGTGCGCCGTCTTCGACGCGAGCGGCGAGCTCGTCGCGCAGGCGGAGCACATCCCCGTCCATCTCGGGTCGATGCCCGCAGCCGTGCGGGCCGCGCTCGACAGCGCGGGGCCCCTCGGTCCCGGCGACCAGGTCATCCTCAACGACCCGTTCTCCGGTGGCACGCATCTCAACGACATCACCTTCGTGCAGGCAGTCCACGACGACGCGGGGGCCTGTCTCGGCCATGTCGCGAACCGGGCCCACCATGCCGATGTAGGCGGAGTCGCGGCGGGAAGCCTCAGCCTCGATGCCGTGGACACCGTCGCCGAGGGGCTGTGCCTGCCACCTGTCCTCGCGATCCGGCGGGGGGAGTGGGTTGGTGACCTGAGGCGCGTCATCCTCGCGAACACACGCACCCCCGTCGAACGCGGCGGTGATCTCGATGCGCAGTGGGGGGCGAACCGGACTGGTGCGGGGCGACTCGCGGAGCTCGGGCGCCGCTTCGGGAGCGATGCCGTGGCGCGTGCCATGGCCGCCGTCAACGACTACGGCGAACGGCGCATGCGCGCGGCCCTCGGTGAGGTGGGGGCCGTGACGGAGAGGTCGTTCGCGGACGTGCTCGAGGGCGTTGGAGGGGAGACTGCTCGCATCGAGGTGCGCGTCGCCGTCAGCGAGGGGCGCCTCCGAGCGGACTTCGCGGGGACGTCTCCTGCCCGACGCGGACTCCCCTGCACGGTCGCGACCGTCACCCGTGCCTGCGTCGAGTACGCGGCCCGTGCCATGACGGACCCCGACGTGCCTCGCAACGGAGGCGCGTCCCGCTGCCTCGATCTCGTCGTCCCCCCCGGCAGCGTCGTCGCCGCCCTGCCCCCGACGCCGGTGGGCGCCGGGAACGTCGAGACGTCGCAGCGCATCGCCGACGTCCTCCTCGGCGCCCTCGCCCCGATCTTCCCCGCCCGGGCGTGCGCTGCCTCGCAGGGCACGATGAACAACATCCTGATCGGCGGTCTCCGCCACGCGCCGGGGACGACAGAGGGGGAGCGCTGGGACGTCGCCGGTGAGGATCCGTTCGTCTACTACGAGACGCTCGGTGGTGGCCAGGGGGGACGACCCGGCCGAGCTGGGGGGAGCGGTATCCACACCCACATGACCAACACGAAGAACACGCCGATCGAGGCTCTGGAACGGGCGTTCCCGCTGCGGGTCCTGCGCTACCGGCTGCGGCGAGGGAGCGGCGGTGCAGGATGGGCGCCAGGCGGCGAGGGGATCGAGCGTGACCTCCAGGTGCTCGAGGATGCGACGGTGTCGCTCATCACCGAGCGACGCGTCTCGCAGCCGTGGGGCCTGGCGGGTGGCGGGCCGGGGGCGGTGGGGGAGAACTGGCTGCTCCCCGACGGCGACGAGAGCCGAGCCGAGTGCCTCCCCGACAAGTGCACGATCCAGCTCAAGGCCGGCGACGTCCTCCGAATGCTGACGCCAGGGGGTGGCGGGTGGGGCACCCGGACCTCCCCGGCTAGCTCGATGTAGCTCCCAGCGGTGGGCTCAGCTCGGTCAGATCCAGATGTCTCGGTAGGTGGCGGTCAGCCAGGACGCGCACTGCTCGTCGCTCCAGCCGTAGTCGCGGGTCAGTCGAACATAGGTGTCGGGGCTGCCGGCGAGTTCATCTCGGGGGCGGTCGGTGCGGACCCAGTGGAGGGGGAGGTCGTGTGCGTAGACCGGCTGCCAGTTCTCGCGGATCGATGCCACGATGGCGCGGCGGCACTCGGCGAGCTCCGCGTCGCTGGCGGCCCCGGCGTCGAGGGCGCCGAACAACCCGGCGAGCGGCCGCAAGGACCCATCGTCTGACTGAGGCGACTGGCTGCTCGTCGGGCACGCAGCGTCATCGCCGTGATCGTCGCGGCGGAGGTGTCGCCCGCCAGCTGCATGGGACCACTTGAGCGGGTTCTCGCCAGGTAGATAGGACCACCGGTCGCCAGCTGCATGGGACCACCCCGGGGTCCACCGTCGTCGGTGTCGGGACCGGTCAACTCACCGCCGTTCGTGTCTCGACCCGGAAGGCGGTGTGCCTGGCGTTCAGGGAGGTCCCTGTGTTCGAGGTTCGTGAGGTGTTGAGGTTGTGGTTGGACGGCCGGGGGTTGCGGTCGATCTCGGCGGTGACGCCGCCGGATCGCAAGACGGGCCCTTCGGTCTTCGCACTCTCCGATCGCGTAGCTGCCGCGCCCATCGCGTCGCTCCGGACCCAACGCACGGAGCGCGGCGATCGTCGCCACGTGCGATCCAGACGACCTCGGCCGCCTTGCTGCGATCGCGGCGTGTGTGAGCGTGGCCGACCTGGCCTCTTGAGCCGCGCCCGGGACGCCGGCGCGGGGCGGCGAAGAGGTCAGCGCGGGTAGGTGGTGATCTCCGTGGCCTTGACGCTGGCCCAGATGGGGTCACCCTCGCCCAGAGCGAGCTCGGCCGCGGCTGCAGGTGTGACTTCGGCGACGAGACCGACAGGTGGGGCGAGGCGCACCCGCACGCGGTCACCCAGGAGGTCGAGGTGCTCGATCCGGGTCTGCCAGCGGTTGCGGGGGCTGCCCTCGGGTTCGTGGCGGTGAAGCGCCACGGCAGCAGGGGCGATGGTGGCGAAGACCGCGCCGGAGGCTGCTTCGGCGACGGTGAAGGTCGCGCCCGTGTCGGCGTGGAGAACGGTCCCCCCCGCCGTGCCGTGCACGAGGTTCGTGCCGATGAGGTCTGCGACATAGCGGGACCGCGGCCTCGAGGTCACCTCGTCGATCGTGCCCGCCTGAGTGAGGCGTCCCGCCTCGAGGATCGCGACGTGGTCCGCGAGCGCGAGGGCGTCGACGGGGTCGTGGGTGACCATGATCGTGGGTCCGGCGAACTCGGCGAGATACCCGCGCAGGTCCCGACGGACCTCGACACGCGTGCCGGCATCGAGAGCGGAGAGCGGCTCGTCGAGAAGGAGAGCCGCCGGGTCGGTGGCGAGTGCCCGCGCCAGGGCGACTCTCTGTGCCTGACCGCCCGAGAGGGCGCGGGGCTTCGCGTCCGCCTGGCCGCCGACGCCGACGCGGTCGAGCAGTCGCCTGGCATGCGTGCGCGCAGCCCGCGACGAAGAACCGCGGGAACGGGGCCCGAACGCCACGTTGTCGAGTGCCGAGAGGTGCGGGAAGAGGAGGTAGTCCTGGTGCACCATGCCGACGCGGCGCGCCTCGGGCTCGACGAACACCGCTGGCGGCTCGTCGAGGGTGACTCCGTCGAGGCTGATCGAGCCGGAGTCGATCGCGATCGTGCCGGCGACCGCCCGCAGCAGTGTGGTCTTGCCGGCACCGTTGGGCCCCAACACCGCGGTCACGGTCCCCGCCGGCACGGTCACGTCGACATCGAGGTCGAGCTCGCCGAGGCCGAGCCTGAAGGCCGCACGCAGTGTCATGTGCTCCTCAACCACCTGTCCCGCAGGGAGACGAGGACGACGAGGGACACCACCAGTAGCACGAGGCTGAGGGCGATGGCGGCCTCCTGATCCGACTCCAACTCGAGGTAGACCGCGAGGGGCAAGGTGCGGGTACGGCCGGCGATGTTGCCCGCGAAGGTGATCGTGGCGCCGAACTCTCCCAGTGCCCGCGCCCACGCGAGCAAGGCACCGGCGACGACCGACGGGGCGATCAGCGGCATCGTGACCCTGCTGAACACGGTGAAGCGGCGCGCTCCCAGCACGGCGGCTGCCTCCTCGAAGCGCAGATCCATCGACCGCAGCGCCCCCTCCACGGTGATCACGTAGAAGGGCATCGCCACGAACGTCTCGGCCATGATCGCCCCTGCGGTCGAGAACGTGAACTGGATACCGAGCGTGTCGTGGAGCAGCCCGCCGATGGGACTGCGGAGGCTGAAGGCAGCGAGCAGGGCCACACCGCCCACCACAGGTGGCAGCACCATCGGCAGGAGCACGACACCACGCACGAAAGGCCGTCCCGGAACGTGCGTACGGGCCAGCACCCATGCCAGCGGCGTGCCGAGGAGCACCGAGAACGCGGCCGCCGCGACCGAGCACACGAGCGAGAGACGCAGGGCGGCGATCGCCTCGGGCGTGGTGAGATCGTGGACGACCGTCGCCCAGTCGGCGCGCTGGAGGATCGCGACAAGCGGGATCGCGAAGAACGCGACGGCGACAACCGCGACGACGACTACGAGCGCCGGGGGCCGCCGCCTCGCCCGGTTCATGCCGGTGGCAAGAACCCGAACTCGGCCAGGACCGCCTGCCCGTCCTCGCCCAGCACATACGCCTTGAACGCTTCAGCAATCTCGAGATGTTGCGACGCGGCGATCGCCCCGATCGGGTAGGTGGCGATCACGTTTGCATCGGTGGGGATCGACACCGACGCGACGGCGTCACCTGCCGTCTTGGCGTCACTCACGTAGACGATGCCCGCGACGGCGTCCCCCTCGGACACCGCGGTGAGGGTCGCGCCCACGTGCTGCCCGCGAGTCACGCTCGACTCGGGAATGCTCACCCCGGCCTTCTCGAGGGCCTGGGCGGAGTACTTGCCGCACGGCACGTCCTGGCCACACAGCGAGATCACGCCTGCGTCGGCGAGATCGGCAAGGGTCTTGATGTCCTGGGGGTTCCCGGGCTTGGTGATGATCACGAGCTCGTTGCGGGCGAACACCTCCGCCTCACCGGCGACGAGGTTCTGGTCCGTGAGCTTGGTCATGTTCGCCTCGTCCGCCGATGCGTAGACATCCACAGGCGCCCCCTCGATGATCTGGGTGGCGAGCGTCGCGGACGAATCGAAGTTGAACGTCACCTCCACGTCCGGGTTCGCGGCGTGGAAGTCGTCGCCGATCTCGGTGAAGGCGTCGGTCAGGGACGCTGCCGCCGACACGGTGATCCCACCTTCGAGCGTCGATCCCGCGCTCGTCGTGGACGTGGTGGGCGCGGCGTTGTCGTCGCTGCCGCATGCCGCGCTGAACAGCGACAACGCGACCAGCGACAGCCCGGCCAGCACGGCGAAGAGCGCCTTCGTCAACTTCTGCATGGGGCGTTCCTCTCGTATCCGGTCAGGGGCTCGGTCACCTGGCAGGGACCTCGATGACGACCGCCGTCGACTTCACGGCAGCCACGGCCAGGTCTCCTGGCTCGAGGCCGAGCTCGTCGGCAGCTTCACTGGTCATCAGGGAGACGACACGGTTCGGCCCGACCTGCATCTCCACGACGGCGGTGAGCTTCTCGCGCTCGACGCGCGTCACGATCCCCGTGAAACGGTTGCGGGCCGACTGCAGGGGGAGGCCCTCGAGCTCGAAGGAGACGGCTCCCTCGCGCAGGTAGCGGGCGAGATCGGGGCCGGAGACGAGCCGGTGACCCGCCGGGCTGCGTGTGGTCTGGATGCGGCCCTCGTCGCACCAGCGACGTACCGTGTCCACGCTCACGCCGCAGAGCTCTGCGACCTGTCCCGGCCGGTAGTCCGTTGCCATCGACTCAGCTCAGCATATGTCCCTCGCATTTGTCCAATCATTGATCTGAATTTCCTCTGTAGTGCAAGATATCTGTCGGTATCACCTAGTAGCAGCGAGGTTGCCGGGTCGGTGTACACGACCCCTGACGTCCCCGACGAATGGACCACCCCCGTGACCGAGGGACCGGAGCCCGAGATCCAGATGCGGCCCATCGGCCGCGTCACCACTGCGTTCACCGACGCGTCCCGCACTCCGATCCAGGCCCAGCGCGACCGCGACAGCCGGGGCCGGGTCCGCGTGGACGCGCCGTACCGCAGCGGTCTCGAAGACCTGAGCGGTTTCGACTACGTGTTCCTCATCACATACCTGGATCACCCGATTCGGCCGTATGCAGACCCCGGGGAATGGCGCGTGGTGCCGTTCCTGCTCGGCAGCACACGGCGGGCCGTGGGCACCTTCGCCACGAGACACCCGGTCCGGCCCAACCCGATCGGACTCAGCCTCGTGCGCGTCATCGACGTCACCGCCGGCGGGTTCGACTTCAGCGGCGTGGATCTGCTGGACGGCACGCCGGTGCTCGACATCAAACCGTGGGTGCCGGCGTTCGACACCCCCCAGCCGCCTCGGTTCCACGTGCGGACAGGCTGGTACGACGAAGCCGTCCTCGGCCAGGAAGGTGCCTCCCCGGCCGAGCTCGGTCCCCCCCCGGGCAAGCCGCACGACGCCTGAGAAGGGGGATCCCACAATTCGGCGCCGAGATCTGCGAGAATGTCCGGAGAATCCGCCAAACCGCTCAGGTTACGTGATTCGGATAGAATGGGGATTCCCTTCGACAGGGGGAGGAATGACGCAGTCAGAGACAGCCCGGGACCGATCGCCGGTACCGCTCGAGGAAGACGAGTTGCTCACGCCTGCCGAAGTCGCACGCCTCTTCCGCGTCAATCCCAAGACCGTGACGCGGTGGGCGCGATCGGGGAAGATCCAGGCGATCCGCACGCTCGGCGGCCACCGACGGTTTCGCGCCTCGGACATAAGGCACTTCCTCGAGCAGGGTTCCTGACTCCGGGGACCGAAGTCCTGCCCAGACACACTCGGCCCGCCGGCAACCCTGCCCCGACACACGGATGCCGGCTCCAAGCATGAGGGTCCCGGTTGCCGCCCACGGCAATCTCGGGCATCCTCGGATCCTGTGAAGATGCACCGTCCCCCGCACACCGGCCGCCAACAGCTCTCCCCACGACGGATCGCACTGGGGCGGCTCGCGGTCGCCATCGGTCTGCTCCTCCTCGTCGCGGCGTGCGGTGCCCCCCGCGAAGCGGACGGCCGCTTCGACGGCGACACGTCCCGCGACCTCACGACGGACCAGCGGGCAGCCTCGGCGATAACGTCCGGCGGGGAGGTGGGCGAGCGCTCCGCCGACTTCGGCACGAGTGCGACAGGCCGAGCAGCGGTCAGTTTCCCGACGACGACTCTCCCACCCCCGACTTCGAAGTCGACTTCGAAGTCCTCCTCGAAGTCGACCGGGGGAGGAGGGAACCCGTCCCCGCCGTCCCCGACGTCTCCGCCCGTGACGGGACCGCCGCCTTTCGAGGGATTCCGTCTCGACGTGGTCGCCGAACCCATCGGCACGACGCGACGGATCCGGGTCACGGCCTGCAACGACCACACCCTCGCCCGCCAGCAGCTCGTCGACTGGCAGAACCCGGCGCAGGGCCTCTACATCGTGGCCACCGGTTCGGAGTCGCCCGTCGTCAAGTACGTGAACACGCAATGGTCCGCCACGCAAGGCACCCTGTCGCTCGCACCCGGCGAGTGCCGCGAGCTCCTCGTCGTCGACTGGGACGAGACGCTCGCCCTCGGCTGCTTCGACCCCGTGAACGGCACGGACTGTGCGGGCCTGCCGTCGGTCGGAGCCGGTGAGTTCCAGGTCAAGTTCGTGTGGCCCGCCCGCGAGACCGACGCGAACGGCGCCCAAGTGCTCTACCCCGGCGTCGGCGGCGTCTACTCGGCGCCTTTCACGCGCGGCTGAGCTCAGCAGACCGCGTCGGGACGGGCGATGCAGTCCGTTCCCCCGTCGACCACGACGACCGCCCCGTGCACGTAGCCGGCTGCCCGGCTCACGAGGAACAAGGCGACCGCAGCGATGTCATCCGGAACGCCGACCCGTCCGAGCGGCTTTGGCAGCGCGTCGGCCGCCGCGCCCAGCAATGCGTCTTCGCGAGTCGCGTCGAGAAGGGGTGTCGCGACCGGGCCTGGCGCGACGACGTTGATCCGGATCCCCTTGTCGCCCCATGCCGTGACCCGATGCCGCACGGCCCGCGTCACAGCCTGCTTGGACAGGGCGTAGACCGCGAAGCCGGGCAAGGCAGCGGCGGCCGCCAGAGCGGCGTCCTCGTCTCCCGCGAGCATCGTGTCGGCGAGCGACGTGTCTTCGAGTGGTGTCACGGTCGTGGCATGCGAACCGATCACGACGACAGCCGGATCGGTGCCGGCGGCGAGAAGCGGCTCCAAGCCGTCGAGGACGGCGACGGTTCCGAAGTGGTTCACGCCGACGATCACATCCAGCGGCGCCGTCGGCCCGACCCCCGCGCACAGGACCGCGCCGTCGAGGCGGTCCGTCATCGCCTGCACCGCGTGCACAGCCGCCTCCCGCCCCGCTGGGGATGCGAGGTCCGCTGTCACGTCGGCATCACGGATGTCGACGCCCACGACTGTGTGCCCGGCCTCACCTAGATGGCGGCTCACCGCAGCCCCGATTCCCGACGCGCTGCCCGTCACGACGAATGTGCCCATACGAACCCCCGCCTCAGGCGGCCGCCTCGGCCTTCCGGGCGTCGGACAGGCGCTTCGCCGCGAAGAGGAGGACGAGGCCGAGCACGATCAGGTAGGCGGCGAGGAGCCACGTGATGACGACGAGGGTCTGCTTCGGCCACACGAGGATGACGACCCCGACCACGACCTCGAAGACGCCGCGCACGGCGAGGAGCCCGCGGCCGGGCCAGTCGTCCGGCATGCGCCCGCGCACGACGAAGGACATGATGCCGTCCAGGATGAAGTCGAGGCCGAGGAGGATGGCGATCACCGTCGCCGTCACGTCCGGCCAGAAGATGAGGATGCCACCCACGACGAAGTGGATGAGGCCCCGCACGAGACGCCAGCCCCAATGGGGACTGCCACGATCGGCCACCGCATCGGCAATCTCGAAGAAGCCCAAGCAGAAGACGGCGAGAGCGACGAGGACGGCAAAGAGGCGGATCGCACCTGTGGGCCGCAGCGCGAAGACGACACCGAGCGCGATGAAGACGATGCCGGCGATCAGGGCGATCGTCCGCGACTTCTTCAGGAGGCCGAGCGTCTGCGAGTGCACACTCTGGGTGTCCGGTTCGTTCATGCGGATCCGATCAGGTCGCCAGACGGGAGCGCATCCCGAGTATGCCAGGATGCCCTGCGCCCGGAGCGACACTCGGCCCGCCTCACCCCCCGGGTTGTGAGGATCCGCTGCAACAGGACATCCTCGAATACGCGGGTCAATTCCTCACAACCCCCGTTTCGCGTGTCAGTGAGCGCCCCGCCCCGCCCACCATGCGTCAAGTCGGCGGTAAGCCTCCTCCTCCTCGATCTCGCCCTCCTCGAGCCGGATCTCCATGAGGAAGTCGAGGGCGCGGCCCACCTCCGGGCCGGGGGCGAGGTCGAGGTGCACCATCACCTGCCTGCCGTCGAGTGCCGGCCGCAGCTTGGCGAGCTCTTCCCGCTCACGCAGCTCGCCGACGCGGGCCTCGAGCTCGTCCATGCGCGCCTGCAGCTCCCGCGCGCGACGTTCGCTTCGCGTCGTGCAGTCGCATCGGATCAGCTCGTTCAGGTCCTCGAGCTGGGCGCCGGCGTCGCGCACGTAACGCCGCAGCGCCGAATCGCTCCACCCCATCTTGTACGTGTGGACTCGCAAGTGCATCCACACGAGGTGCGCCACGTCGTCCACGACCTCCCGCGGGTACTTGAGCGCCTTCAGGCGCTTGCGCACCATCTTCGCCCCCACGACATCGTGATGATGGAACTGGACCCCGCTCGGCCCCACGCTGCGCGTCGCCGGCTTCGCGATGTCGTGCATGAGGGCGGCGAGACGCAACACGAGGCGCGGCGACGTCTTCTGCGTGACTGCGATCGAGTGCGTGAGGACGTCCTTGTGGCGATGTACGGGATCCTGTTCGACTCGCATCGCCGGGATCTCCGGCATGAACTCCTCGAAGAGGCGCGTGTCGACGAGAAGCCACAGCGCAGGCGTGATCTCGCCGAGGACCATGATCTTGGAGAACTCGTCACGTATCCGCTCCACCGACACGATCCGGAGCCTCTCGGCGAGCGCCGCCATCGCCCCCCGCACGGCCGTGGTCGGCTCGAGGCCGAGCTGGCCGACGAAACGGGCCGCGCGCAGCATGCGTAGCGGGTCCTCGCTGAAGGACTCCTCCGGGAGCGCCGGTGTGACAAGACGGTGCGCGGCGAGGTCCTTCACGCCCCCGAACGGATCGATGAGCTTCCCCTCGGGAATCGAGATCGCCATCGCGTTGCACGTGAAGTCGCGCCGTTCGAGGTCGTCGAGGATCGAGCTCCCGAAGCGCACCTCGGGCTTGCGGGACTCCGGGACGTACACCTCGCTGCGGAAGGTCGTGATCTCCACCTTGCGGCCGGTGAGCTCGGCACCGATCGTCCCGAACCGCTCGCCCACCGTCCAGACGTGATCGGCGACCGCGGCGATGGCCTCCTTGATCTCGTGCGGCCGGGCGTCGGTCGTGAAGTCGAGGTCGTCCGATTCAACATCCAGGAGGAGGTCCCGCACCGAACCGCCGACTATCCACAACTCGTGGCCGGCCCGCGTGAAGAGGTCGCCCAGCCCTCGCACCCGAGGGTCGTGCAGCACTCGTTCGATGGGGGCGGTCTCGGCCATGGGAAGGTGGTCCTGTCGGGGCGGGCAGCGTAGGCGAATCCGGACGCCTATTCATACCCCAGACGCGGGTCTGCGACCCCCGTCGCGACCGTGCCCTCACGCCACGGGCACACCCTCCGTCTGGAGGCCGCTCGTCGGCAGGATCCCCGCCTGCTGCAGCTTCACCTTCAGGTCGTGCGGGTTGGACGAGCCGGCGAGAGCGTCCCGGATCGTGACCTGCCCCGTCGAGTAGAGGTGGAACATGGCGTCGTCGAAGGTCTGCATCCCGTAGTAGGACCCTTCCTTGATCATCTCGGCGATCTCGTGTGTCTTCTCCGGGTCGGCGATGCAGTCGAAGATCCGTCCCGTCATCACGAGCACCTCGACGGCAGGCACACGGCCCGTCCCGTCGGCCTTGGGGATGAGTCGCTGGCTGATGATCCCACGCAGCGACCCCGCGAGCGAGAGCCTGATCTGCTTTTGCTGGTGAGGGGGGAAGAAGTCGATCACGCGGTTCACAGTCTCGGTCGCGTCCGTCGTGTGCAACGTGGCGAGCACGAGGTGGCCGGTCTCGGCCGCGGCCATGGCCGCCCACACCGTCTCGGGATCCCGCATCTCACCGACGAGGATGACGTCCGGGTCCTGGCGCAGCACACGCTTCATCGCCTGGTGGAAGTCGGCCGTGTCCACACCGACCTCCCGCTGGTTGACGATCGACAGCTTGTCCGTGTGCAGGACCTCGATCGGATCCTCGATCGTCACGACGTGGCAGCGGCGCGTGCCGTTGATGTGGTCGATCATCGCGGCCAGCGACGTCGTCTTGCCCGAGCCCGTGGGACCGGTCACGAGGATGAGTCCGCGCGGCTCGTTCGCGAGTTGCTCCACGACCGGAGGAAGGCCGAGCTGCTCGAAACTCGGGATCCCCGACTGCACACGCCTCGCCACGAGGCCGACACTCCCCCGCTGGCGGAACGCGTTCACGCGAAAGCGGCCGAGACCCGGCAGCGAATAGGCGAAGTCGGCCTCGCTCGTCTTCGAGAACTCCTCGGCCCGGTCGCGGGGCATGATCTCGAACACCATGCGCTCGAGATCCGCCGGTGCGACCATCTCGTCGGACAGAGGGCCGAGCTCGCCGTCGATTCGGATGTGCGGGGGGCTCCCGGCCTTGAGGTGCAGGTCCGATGCCTGCTGCTCCACGACGACTCGCAGGTACTCGTCGATCGCCGGCACTTCTCGTCTCCCGGTTGCTCGCGGATCACCTGCCGGCACACAGCACCTGTCGCCACGTGTCGGCCGCGCCTCCTTCCCGCTCCTCCTTCCTTCGGCTCATTCCGCCGGATCTTGAAGCGCGTGGAGTGCCGCGGCCGGGTCAGGTCCCCCATGTGCGACGTACGTGCTCGGCCTGTGCCGTCACGATGTCGTCCGCCACGGCGTAGACGTCCGGGGCCGGCTCTTCACCTCCCCTGCGCGGTGCCTCACCCGCGAGGGCGTGAAGCGTCGCGGAGAAGGAAGCGGCGATCGCCTCGAGGTCGTAGCCGCCTTCGAGGAAGGCCGTCACTCCCCGGCCCGTGAGCTCACGCGCGAGCGTGCGGACACGCAGGCCGAGGTGGCCGAAGGAGGCGGCCCGCAGCCCCATGTTCGTGATCGGATCGGCCCGGTGGGCGTCGAAGCCCGCCGACAGGAGCACCCAGTCGGGACCGAAGGCACGCAGGGCAGGCTCGATCACCTCGTCGAACGCGCGCAAGTACGTCGATTCCCCCGTCCCGGGTGGCAGGGCGAGGTTCACGGTCGTGCCGGCAGCATGAGGGGGACCCGTCTCGTCGAGCCGGCCGGTCCCCGGATACGCGGGGTACTCGTGCAGCGACACGAACATGGAGCCCGGATCGTCCCAGAGGATTGCCTGCGTCCCGTTGCCGTGGTGGGCATCCCAATCGACGACGGCAACCCTGTCACCCCGCTCGCGGAGAGCGAGCGCCGTGACGGCGGCGTTGTTCAGCAGACAGAATCCCATCGCGCGGCCACGTTCGGCATGGTGGCCCGGAGGCCGCACGAGCGCGAACGCGAAGTCCGCTCCCGCCTCGACCGCCGCCGCCGCGTCGAGGCCCGCACCGGCCGCGAGCAGCGCCGCTTCGAGGGAACGGGCGGACAGGTGCGTGTCGGGGTCGATCGCCCCGCCACCCGCACTGTCGAGATCCTCGAGGCGGCGCAGATGCGCTCCCGAATGAGCGGCGAGGACACGTTCCCGCGGAGCCGGCGTGGCCTCCTCGAAGGCGACGAGCCCGCGCAGATCGCCGTCACCCTCGATCGTGTCCACAAGAATCTTCAGGCGTGCCGCCCGTTCCGGGTGCCCGGGACCCGGATCGTGCTCGAGGAAGGCCTCGTGGAAGACTGCAACACCCGGCATCGGGTCGATGATACGCAGGTGCCGCGCCGCCGAGAGCTGTGAAGCCCGGCTCGGCCGCGCTCGCTTCGCGACGGTGCCACTCTCGCTCCCCCGAGCCTGCAGTTCCCCTCACCTAGATTTGTGGGCGGAGTGCCTGCATGCCAATGCACGTTTGGAACGGCGAAAGAGCCAATGTCGGCCAATGGCGCGACCTGGAGGGGTGCGCGGTCATCGCCCCGCGGCCGGGCGAGGCCCCACCGAGCGTCGAGTTCGTCGACCACTGCTGCCGTGTTCTGGCGGAACGCGGCTTCAAACAGGTTGTGACACCCGCCCTCCAGTCGAGCGAGCTCGTGCCGTTCCTTCAGGCGGGATTCGTGGGACGTGAGCAGCTTCACGTGCTCGTGCACGACCTGCGGGACATCGCGTCGAGTCCGGGCCTGCGTGGATTCATGCTGCGCCGCGGCCGGCCCAGCGACCTCGAGGAGGTTCTGAGTGTGGACGCTGCCGCCTTCGACGCCTTCTGGCGCTTCGACGAGGCGGCCTTCGAGGAAGCGTGTGCTGCCACACCCCAGGCGCGATTCCGGGTCGCGGTCGCAGACGTCGCGATTCCGGCCTCACCCGACCAGGGGGGGCACGTGCCTCCGAGGACGGTCGTCGCGTATTGCGTGACTGGCAGATCACGCCACCAGGGTTTCCTGCAGCGACTCGCCGTCACCCCCCCCGCCCAGCGTTTCGGGCTCGGACGTGCCCTCACCCTCGACGCCCTGTCCTGGCTCTCACGCCGCCGCTCCCGTAGTTGCGTCGTCAACACGCAGGAGTCGAACGAGCGGGCAGCTCGTCTCTATCTGGATTGCGGCTTTCAGATGGCACCGTCGGGGCTCTACGTCCTCGTGCGTGGCCTCGAAGAGGATGCAATGAGATGATGCCGGTGCGGTACGCACGGGGCGGCATGTCTGCCGTCTTGTTCTCGCTCGTCCTGGCCCTCGCCTGGGTCGGGGCACCGGTTCCGGGCGTGTCCGGCCAGGGGACAGCGCCGGGCATACGGCTCGTTGCCGTGCCTGTCACCGTGGCGAGCGGCGACACGCTCTCCCTCACGGTCGAGATCACGGATGCGCCGGCTGGGGACGTCGAGGTCTCCTTCCGCTTCGGCTCTCGGCTCGAGACGCGGTCGGAGTTCCGCGAGTCGACCGACTCCAAGATCCGCTCGGACCAGGTGATCACGGTCGAGCCCACCCCTTCGGCCGGAGTCCTCACGGCGTCGATCGATCCGACGGTTGCCGGCAAGGGTCGGCCCGCCGAGGACCGGGTCGTTCTCCCGGCCGACGGCGTGTACCCGCTCGAGATCGTGCTGCACGAGGCCGGTTCGTCGACGCGCCTCGCCCGCATCGTGACCTACGTGATCCGGATCGGTGAGGCTGCCCGCCAACTCGACTTCGCCTGGGTGTGGCCGTTCCACACCGCCCCACCCGAGGATCCGAATGCCGCTGACACCCGTTTCGAGGACGTAGCCGAGCTCGACCGGCTGGCCGAGATCGCGGATCTCGCCGGCAAGGTGCCGGGAACTCTCACCCTCGCCCCGGCGGCGGCGACCGTCGAGCGTCTCGCCGGCTCGGCCGAGGATGCCGGTGCGGCGATCGTCGACTCCCTGAGCCGGCCCACGACGAACGAGTTCGTGCCCGTCGGCTACGCGGGCCTGGCCGGCGACGCGTGGACGGGCCTCGGGCTCGGTGTCCTGCAGGCACAGGTCACCGGGGCGACGGCCGCCCTGGAGGCGGGCATCGCCCGCCCGATTCGACGCGAGATCCGCGTGCTCGGGGGCGGCAAGATCTCGGCCGGCGCCGTGACCGCCGCCCGCGACACCGGCGCCACGCACGTGCTGCTCGATGCCGGAGCAGTGTCCGTCGAGGACCTCCGCTTCACGCTCGCCCGACCCTTCGCCATCGAGGGCGTCACCGGCATCGCGGGTCTGCGCAGCGACCCTGGCCTCGCCGAGGACCTCGCGAACTCCTCGGGGTCCGTGCAGACCGCGCAGCTCTTCGCGGCAGACCTGTCGATGATCTACTTCGACGCACCGGACACGGCGCGGGGCACCGTCCTCCTCGCCCCCCTGGACTGGGATCCACCCCGCGAGCTCGTCACGGAGATCTTCGCGCGTGTCGGCACCGCACCTCATCTCGCGTTCTCCGGTCTCTCCGCCATCACCACCGTCGAGCCCGTGACGGCCGACGGGGCGACGGTGGCCCTGCCGCTCACGGATCCCGATGCCACGCCCTCATCCGCTCGCGCCACGGGCTACGACCTCGTAGACACGGCCGCTGCCAACCTCACCCTTCTCGACTCGCTCGTCGTGGACGGAGGCGAGGACCTCCCCACCTGGCATAACACCCTCCTCGAGTCGCCCGATACGGATCTCGTGGGCACGTCGACCCAGGACGCCTACGCGGGAGCGGTGGTGGCCGACACCTCGGACGCGCTGGCCGCGATCGAGGTCGAACCGATCGAAGATGTGCGGCTCACAGCACGCGAGGCCGACCTGCCCGTGACGATCCGTAACGGCTCCGGCATGACGCTGCGCCTCGTGATCAACCTCGAGAGCCCGACCGTCCGGTTCCCGGAGGGGAGCTCCCACGAGATCGACGTCCCGCCCCGCATAGTGACCGAGGAGTTCCCCGTCGAGGTCTCCGGTCCCGGCCCGCACGTGGTGACCATGCGCGTCCTCTCCCCGGACGGAGCACAGGTCTTCGCCCAGAGCAGGATCCGGGTGCGGAGCACGGCGGTGAACAGCGTCGCCCTCATCCTCACGATCGGGTCGCTTGCCTTCCTCGCCCTCTGGTGGATCGTGCACAACGTGCGCGACAAGGAGAAGGGGCGCAGGGGCCGCCACATCGGGAGTGCACAGGAGGTCTGGGCGAGACACGAATCCGAGGAGGCACGGCGGGTTGGGCCGAGCCGGCGTGGGCAGGGCGGAGATCCGGACGGACGGGACGCAACCACCGAGGCCCCGTCCGCCGCGCGTGAAGCCGACGTGACCGCCGCACCGGGCCGGGTCGGGGTTCCGGGTGGACGCTGACGCGGGCCGAGAGGCCCCGGTCCCTTCGGAGTCCCTGAACGGGGTGGGCACGAGAGACACGGAAGAGGGTCTCGTTCGCTCGAGCACCGTCCTCGCCGCGGGGACGATCACGTCTCGGGTCACGGGCCTCGTGAAGGTGATGGTCGCGTCATGGGTGCTCGGCGCCACGACGAGCCGGCTCGCCGATGCGTACAACCTCGCCAACACGGCGCCGAACCAGTTCTACGAGCTCGCCCTCGGCGGCATCCTCACCTCGGTTCTCGTTCCACTCTTCGTGGAGGAGCTGACACGCAAGGGGCGCCGCGACGCATGGCGAGCCGTGTCGAACCTCTTCTGGGTCGCGCTCGCCACCGCCGCGATGGCAGCCGCTGTCCTCTGCCTCGTGGCACCGTGGGTCATCGGCTTCGCGACACGGGGCTACACGCAGGAGCAGACCGACCTCGCCGTCGTCCTCCTCCGGCTCTTCTCGGCTCAGATCCTCTTCTACGCCCTCAACGCCCTCGCGGGTGCTCTCCTCAACTCGCGCCGGCACTTCGCCGTCCCCGCGTTCGTCCCTGCCCTCAACAACCTCATCGTCATCGGTGTCCTCGTCGCCTTCGGCATGGGTCTCGAGGACGGACCCACCACGGAGCTCGACACGTGGATGATCCTCCTTCTCGGCCTCGGCACGACCGCGGGGGTTGCCGTCATGGCGCTCGCGAACCTGCCTGCGATCAGGGCAGTCGTCCGCCGCGAAGGCGGATCCCTACGGCCCCGCTTCGACGTGCGTGACCCCATGGTGCGCCGCCTCCTGCGCCTCTCGGCATGGACCGTCATGTATGTCGCGACGAACCAGGTCGGCCTCTACGTGGTTCAGGTGCTCGCCAACGGCCCCGGGTCGCGTGACGGTGACTACACGGCGTGGACCAATGCCTTCCTCTTCTTCCAACTCCCGAACGGAGTCTTCGCGGTGAGTGTCCTCACCGCCCTCCTGCCGTCACTCGCAGAACGCCTCACCGTCGGTGACCGCATCGGCTTCAAGGACAGGCTCGCTGACGGCGTGCGTCTCACGCTCTTCCTGATCCTGCCCGCAGCCGTGGGCTATCTGATGCTCGCGCCCGTCATCATCCGCCTCTTCCTCCAGTACCGGAACTTCACGGCGGACGCGGCCGTCCTCACCGCACAGGTGTTGCAGCTCTTCGCAATCGGCCTCGTCCCCTTCACGATCTTCATGCTCGTCCTGCGCAGCTTCTACGCGATGCAGGACACGCGTACGCCGTTCCTCGTGAACACCGTCGCCACCGCCCTCACGATCGCGTTCGACATCCTCGTCTATCCCCATCTGCGCATCTGGGGCCTCGCCCTCGGCTATGCGCTGAACTACTTCGTGGCAGCCGGTCTCGGCTGGTTCCTCCTGCGGCGGCGGATCGGCTCGATGCGGGGTTCGGGTGTCGTCTCCGGGGCCGGCCGCTCGGCCCTCGCCACCGTGCCCATGGCGCTCGCCGTCGGCCTCGTCGTCTGGACCGTGCCGGAAAGCTCAAGCTGGACATGGGCACTGGTCGAAGTTCTCCTGGGGACGGTCTTGGGTGCGACGGCATACCTCGTCACGGCCAAGGCCCTCGACATCGACGAGATGCGCCTCCTTTCACGCATCCTGGCGAGGAGATTCGGGCGCCGTGCGCAGGCAGCAGACACAGTCGAAGGCGACACGCAGTAGACGTTCCTGGCGGGACGACTCCGGCCAGACCATCGGCTTCCTGGTGAAGATCGTGCTCGGCGTCGCTCTGCTCGGCTTTCTCGCCGTCGAGCTCGGCGCGCCGATCGTGACGAAGATGACCCTCGACAACGACCTGCAGAATGTGCTGCTCGACGCCCGGGCAGCCCTCACCGCAAGCGAGAACAACGTCGACCTCGCGTACGAGAGGATCTCGCCTGAGCTCGCCGACAACGGTGTCGTCGTGACCGAGTTCAGCGTGACGCCCAGCAGCCCGGAGAACCCCCGCGGCGTTCTCCGCATCACGCTCGAGAAAGAGGCGAGAAGCCTCGTCGTGACCCGCGTCATCAAGAGCATGAAGAGCTACTACACGGTCGAGGTGAGCGGCGAGACCCCCTTGCGGTGAACGATTCCTCCGCCGCGGACCGATGGGACCACGACAATCCCATCCCCTTTGCGTACCCTCTTGGATACTCGTCCAGACGCGGCCGGAAAGTGGAGGCGCTCTCGTGCCAGAGCAGACGGCACAGCTCCTCGGCAACAGATACCGGCTGCTGGATCCGATCGCCAAAGGTGGCATGGCGGTCGTGTGGCGGGCCAGAGACGAGCGGCTCGACAGGGCCGTCGCCGTCAAGGTCCTCCACACGCGTCTGGCAGCCGACGAGAACTTTCGAGAACGCTTCCGCCGCGAAGCGGTGGCTGCCGCGTCCTTCAACCATCCGAACATCGTCACCGTCTTCGACACCGGGGAGGAAGGCGACACCCATTACATCGTGATGGAGCTCGTCGAGGGACCGAGCCTCTCCCGACTCCTGGGCCCGAAGGGCACGCTGACCCCACCCGAATGCGTGACCCTCCTTCGCTCCGTCCTCTCCGCTCTCGCCTACTCGCACGAGCGCGGTGTCATCCACCGCGACATGAAGCCGGCCAACATCCTCATCGCACCCAAACCGGCGCCCGGCGTCGTGAAGGTGGGTGACTTCGGCATCGCCCGCGCCCTCGCTGCCAAGGAGCTCACCGCGACCGGGGCGATCATCGGTACGGCGTCCTATCTCTCGCCTGAGCAGGCCGAGGGGAAGAAGGTGGATCACCGCGCCGATCTCTATTCGCTCGCCTGTGTGGCATACCGGTGCCTCACAGGACGTCTTCCGTGGACGGCCGACACCGAGGTGGGCGTGGCCCTTGCCCGCACGCTGCGCCCACCGGAGGCGCTCCGCCCGCTGTGCCCCCAGGCGCCGCGTCGCCTCATCCACGTCGTCGAAGCCGCCCTGGCCCGTGATCCTGCCGCCCGCTATCAGAGCGCAGCCGAGATGGCCGCGGCCCTCGGCAACATGCGGGGCGCCCACATCGCCGTCACGCGACGGTCCGCGTCGGAGGCTGCCGACTCGCGGTCGACTCCGCGTTCGGCCGGCCGCGCGACTCCGGTTTCACCCCCTGTCTCGGCGCTGCCGCCGCCCGAGGCGCCTCCTGAGGGCCGGGGGGCGCAGGCAGTGCACATCGGCGAGCTTCCCCGAGCCCGGGGCGCTGATCCCGGGCGGCGCACCCAGCGCACACCGTCCGAGCCGGGTGGACCACCCGCCTCGATCACACCTGGCCGCCCGCCTTCGAGGCGGCATGCTGCGCCGGCACGGGAGCCCGACCCTGCACAGCGCCGGCGTGCCATCTCACGCGAGCGGGCGGCACGTCAGGCACGTCGACGACAACGCGCCCGGCATGTGACTCTGGCGGCCGTGGCCGTGGGTTTCGTCCTCGTCGTGATCGTCCTCGCCCTCCCCACGGCGCGACGAGACGAAGTACCTCCCACGACCGTGCCGGCTGCGCCTGTGAGCGTCGTGGAGACATTCGACTTCGATCCACAGGGGGACGAAGCCGAGAATCCGCGGACGATGGCCGACGCGACCGACGGGGATACCTCGACCGCCTGGAAGACGGAGCGCTACAACACACGGGACTTCGGCGGGCTCAAGGAGGGGGTCGGCCTCGGCTTCGACCTCGGCCAGAGCATGGCTCCGCGCGAGGTCACCGTCACAGTGACCCCGGGTACGAGCTTCGAGTTGAGGACCTCCGCCGACCCCGACGCCGAGTTGGACGGATGGGAGGTCGTTCCCGGATCCGAGCGTGCGGAGGTCGACCGGGCGGCACCGGGCGAGCCGGCCGTGGTCGCCGTCGACACCGGTGGCACGTCTGCCCGCTATTGGCTCCTTTGGATCACACGACTCGGTTCCACGTCGTCCTGCTGCTCGACCGAGGTCTTCGACGTTGCCTTCGGCCCCTGAGACCCGGGACGATACGGCCCTGGTCGCGGCCTGCGTGGACGGTGATCGGGATGCCTTCGCCGCCCTGTACCGACGCCACCGTGACCGCACCTTTCGCCTTGCGCTCTCGGTCACCGGCGACCGGGAGGTCGCGGCAGACGTCACACAGGACGTCTTCCTCAAGTTGCAAGACCGACTCGCCGCTTTCGAGGGACGCGCCCGCTTCACAACCTGGTTGCACCGCATCGTCGTGAATGCCTGCCACGACACCCTGCGCAAGCGCAAGCCCACCCCCATACCCGACGACTTGGAGGACATCGCAGCCGTGGAGTCGGGCACCTCGGAGGTGAACGACCGCCTCGCCGTCGTGGCCGCCCTCGCGGACCTCTCCGAGGACTTCCGCGTGGTCGTCGTGCTTCACGACCTCTACGACCACCGATACGAGGAGATCGCGGGCATCCTCGATATCCCGCTCGGGACGGTGAAGTCGCGGCTCGCCCGCGCGCGACTTCGCCTCGCCGAACTGCTACGCGACCCGCCACGCGAAGAGGAGGTCGGGAACAATCCGGCCCCACGGGAACGTCGCACTCCTAGGACGAAGCCATGACCGACGACTCACCCCTCGATATGAGCGACGACGACCTGGTCGACCTGCTGTCTGCGTGGCTTGACGATGAGCTCGAAGCTCCGACCCGGGACCGTGTCGACGAGATCCTCTCGTCGACACCCCGCGCGCGTGATCTCCTCGCCTCCCTGACCGCGGGGCGGGATGCCATGCGACGATTCGCGCGGGCCGACGAGTCGTCCCCCACGCAGCTCGAGGTGGCGCGTCTCGACCGGGCGGTCCTCGGAACCACCCGTGACCGCCTTCCGCACCGGGCGAGCCCCTCGAAGCGGGGTCGTTCCCCTGCCCCGTACTTCGCCGTCGCGGCCGTCATCGCCATAGCCCTCATGACCGGCATCGTCGTTCTCACCCGTTCGATGTCTCAGCAGACCGCGGACTCGGTTGCGGGCACCGCCGTAGACGAGAGACCGGAGGAGGAGGCGGTCGGCGCCCCCGAGATGTCGGGTGAAGGGGGATCGGCCACCGACATGAGCGCGAGTGGGTTCTTCGTCTCCGGGATCGCCGCCGCCGGGCAGGAGGACCTCACGCAGTTGCTCGCAGCACAGACGTTCGCCGCGACATCCGATGCTGCCGGGGCACCCGCTTCCACGGACCCCGCGTCATCTCCTGAAGAGGGTCTGCTGCGGGCGGCCGCCGGGCTCGACGGTTTCGAGGACCTTGCGTCGTGTCTCGACGCTGCCGAGGCCTCGATCGTGCCGCGACGCGTCGACACGGGCACGTGGCAGGGGGCCGAGGTCTACTTCGTGAGCGGCGTGGACGCGGCGGGTGCACCGGCCGTGGTCGTGGTGGCTCGGCCGGATTGCACGGCCCTCCTGACCGTCCGGTGAGGGCAGCGGGAGTGTGCTCTCGTACCCACGAGCCTGCGGCTCTGTCGTCGCGCCATGCGCGGCAGGTGTTTGGCGCAAGGGTCTCGTTCCGGTAGAAATGTGCGGGGCCGCGGGCGGAAACGGGGTCCATGCGGATCTCGTGTCAGCGCCGAATCACGTGGAGATCATGACCGAGCGCGCCAGCGATCCTCCGCCCGGGAACGGGTCCATCCGAGCTCCCCAGATCGGATCCGACGTCAGCGCGGACGAGGTGTCCGTGGAGGATCTCCTTCCGTCCGTCATGACCGCTGACGACCTCGACCTGAACGAGGATCCGACGCTCGACCTCACGCCTGTGGGCGTGGCGGGAAGGCGGCAGGCGGACCAGGCACTTCGCCACCCGCCCCGACCCGCTGCCGGGCCCTCAGCTTCCTCACCAGCAGGCAAGGTCCTGCGTACGGTCGTGATCGGGCCCGAAGGCGGCCTCCGGGCATCCATGGAGCGCGGTCCCGCTGCAGGCGACCCCGGGGACGGAGGTGGGGGGCCACCCCCACCCGAACCGGGCACACCACCACCCACTCCCCCCACCACACCACCATCACCCCCAC
>JADZDR010000067.1 GCA_020850945.1 Acidimicrobiia bacterium
GAGACCAGCGAGGGTGTGGAACCGAGTCGGCCAAGCTGCTCCCTTGAGGTCAACCCGTGTTCCACGAGCCATACACCTACGCGTTCCCGCGCTCGAGGACGTTCGGAGCGGGTGGTCCGCACCGCACTTGCCGGCGGCGCTCTCCTCGATGACAGCCACCCTCCCCGGGCGTGTGATCGAACCGGAATCCGGCGCTCACTCACCCGCGAGAATCCGCAGGACTGATCGCAGTGCCTGTGATTGCGACCCCGGATGGCGATGCTGTTTCCCGGCCACCCCGTCATGTACACGTACGGCATGCGACGATCGTGCTTTTCCCGGGCGGCACCCAGGTTCTTGCCGATCCAACTGTCCGATCGAGCGGCTGCCGGAGGCTTCCGTCCTGTCTCGGGCCGGCTGCGTCCAGCTTAGGTTGTTGGAATTTCCCAGAGGATCGTGTACGGCTTGAGAGTGAAGGGTGGAACGACTGTGAACCAAGAGGAGCGTCCCACGATCTTCATTGCATCCGCAGCGATCGGTCCGAGGTGAAGAGTGTTCAATGTCGGAATCGACGGGCCGGAGAAGCGCACTTGGCCCAGGTAGAACGGCAAGATCCACAAGCGAGTCAGTGAGACTGTCAACTGCAGCTGGCCTGCTTCGGTTTCGAAGACCAAGTCGGCGTTCACGGAAGCGGGCTGGCCATCGAAGGGCGACGGGACTATCGTGGCATCACTGCTCAGCAGGTCTGCGCTGCCAACGTCGATACCGAACGCGGGCACCGACACGCGGCCGATCTGCGGTTCGGGAAGGTCGGGCTCCCACAAGTGCAGGATCCAGTCTGTGGCGTCGCCGTCGGCGTTGAGATCCGTTGCCCCTTGGTTGGCCTCTGAGACCACTAGAGCAAACCTGCCGTCTTCGAGAGGGAACGCACCACCAGCCAGCCCGATGTTCGTCACGTTCCCCGCAGCATCGATCACATGGGGCACTTCTTCGTCACTGTACGGGCCACTGTCGCCATCGCCGTTCAGGTCGGCACCCTGATCGCTCTCCTTTACCCCGAGCGCCAGGTACGGACCACTCCAGCCCCACGGGAAGCCCGCGAGGCCGAGATTGAGAAGACTCATGTTGGGTTCGACAAGGTGTGCGACATGGTCGTCCGTGTCGCCATCGCCGTTCATGTCGGATTCCTCGGCCTGCTCGCTCACTCCTACTACGAGCGTTTCGACAGGCGGACCGTAGAGGCTCCGGGCGGCATTGCCTGCCACGCCGAGGTTCGTGACCGTGCCAGAGATACCCCTCAGGTGGAGGACCATGTCAGCATGTGAGCCGTTTCCGTTCAGGTCTGAGTTGCCCTGCCCGGCTTCGGAGACCTCGAAGACCAACCGGCCGTCCGAAGACAGGTCGGCATCGACGCCTTGGCCGCCTTCGCCCGCAAGTCCCAGGTTCGTGGTGTTACCGGCCGAGTCGCGTACGTGCAAGACAGGATCCGAGGTGTCGCCGTCGCCGTTGAGATCGGGCCCGCCAGGGTACTCGTACACGTCGTAGAGGAGGCCTCCGTCAAGCAGGGCGGCGGCATTTTGGCCCGCCAGATTTGTGACGCTCCCGGCCCCGTCGATCACATGCAGGACCCAGGGGTCATCCGTGTCGCCGTCGCCGGAGAGATCAGTCGATCCTTGACCGGCCTCGGGAACCCAGAACGCCAGACCTCCGCCATCCAGACGCAGTCCGGGGATGGATTCGATCGGGTCGGGTTGGCCGCCGATCCAAGCGTCCGTCTCCAGCCCGACGTTCGTGACAGAACCGTCCGATCCCATCATGTGCAGCACGCTGAAGTCGGCCAAGTCGCCGTCGCCATTCAGATCGATTCCTCCCTGACCTGACTCCGAGACCCCGAACGCGAGGCCCCCTCCGTCGAGTCCGACACCCGCGAAACCCCAGGGCAAGGCGTTGCTCCGATCGGTCACGGTCCCCCCAGGGTCGACCGTGTGCAGCACGCTGAAGTCGGATGAGTCGCCGTCGCCATTGAGGTCGGTCCCGCCCTGCTCGGGCTCCGAGACCGTGAAGGCGAGCCCACCATCGTCCAACGAGGGGAACCGGCAATTGCACATCTCATCGAGGTGAGACACGGTGGCGAGACCCAGATTCGTGGCGGCACCAGTGTGCGTCACGAGGTGCAGAACGGAATCGTCAGTGTCGCCGTCGCCGTTCAGATCTGTGTTGCCTTGGCCGGCCTCTGACACCACCGCACCAAATCCGCCGTCCCTGTCTGGCGCGACAACTCCCGGGTAGCCGCCGGGGTATGCCGAATCCGCGAGACCGAGGTTCAATACGGATCCGTCTGCTTCAACAAGGTGTATCACGGCATCGTCAATGTCGCCGTCGCCGTTCAGATCGACTCCCCCCGCCCATGGTTCGAAGGGTCTCGTCGCTTCGGGAACAATGACCGCAAGGCCACCTCCGGCAAGGGGAGTTGGTTGCCCCCAAAGTGCCAGAGCTAGATTCGTAGTTGTGCCTGACGGTCCTGCCGCGGCCGCGGGGGCCGAGGGCGTCACAACACCGATGACCGACACCAAGAACGCGAGTGCCGCCCGAAACGTCCGTCCCCGTATCGTCCCCAACGGTGCCCCTCTCCGCGTGGCATGCTGAAGCGGACAGGTCCTTGATCGCGAGACCCACGAAACCTATGCCGACCCAGTCCTTGCTGGAATCTAGCCGCTCGACCGGCACCTGTCATTGCCCGGGTACCTTGTAACACCTGTCCGGCCAAGGATGAAGCCCATCACTCCGTAAGCACGCCGCGGATCTCGACGACGTGGACGGGGAGGAGCTGGGTGGCGGTGACGGAGCCGAGGGCTTGGGATCCGATCGTGAGGCCGTAGCCGAAGAGGGTGAAGTCGCCGGACCAGACGGTGTCGAGCTGGATGGTGTAGTCGCCCTTGCGTTCGTAGGTGTGGCGGGCGGCGACCGAACCGGCGCAGCTCGTGCGATCCGTGCAGGGGCGGCCGGGGGAGGTGGCGACGTGTGAGCGGCTGCCGTCGCCCATGTGCCAGATCCAGCGCACGGGTCGGGCTGACGTCGTGGCCGTCCAGCCTCGGATGGTCACCGAAACCGAGAAGGTCTGGGTTCCGACGCCCTCGGCCCAGAGGAGGGTTTCGAGACCGGTAACCGGGTCCGCGTAGGGCAGTTTCCCGACGGCGGCTGCGGGCATGCGGTCCTCGATCGCTGCCCACACCTCTTCGGCGGTGGGTGGAGGAGGCGGCGGGGGCGGCGGGGCCTCGCCGGCGGCGGGGTCGAAGCAGCCCGATTCCTCGCGCAGAAGCGTGCCGTCGATCAGATAGATCTGCTGCACGTAGAAGCGCTGCGTGACCTCGGGCCACACGTAGTCCTG
The DNA here is from genome assembly GCA_020850945.1 of Acidimicrobiia bacterium. Classification (GTDB taxonomy): domain Bacteria; phylum Actinomycetota; class Acidimicrobiia; order UBA2766; family UBA2766; genus QWHP01. The sequence goes on from JADZDR010000067.1 coordinate 3,368, forward strand.
GCCGAGGAGGTCCTGCTCGACCGTCCCGGCCGGCGGAGGCTGGCGCAACGTCATCGATCCGTCCGGCAGACACCAACCGGACACGACGGTCTCGGCACGAAGGATGTTCGTGCTGGAGGGACGGTCCGAGGCAGACCCGCCCGGCTCGGCGCTGCTCGCACCGGGGGTGACGACAGAGATCCCGGAGTGGATCACCGGTGGCGCACCCGGGCCCGGTTGGGTGATGCCCCCACCGCCCCGCGGGCCGCCGGACCTGTCTGCACGCACCGGATCGACACCGACGGCGAGGACGGCGAGCGCGACCGAGGCAGCGACAGCCCAACGCTTCACGGTGGAGTCCCTTCCTCGTACGGTCCCAGGATCTCGGCCGTCTGCGTGCGCCACCGCCCGTCCTCCCCCCGGGCGAGCGTGTACACGGCCACGACAGGACCCCACGGCGGTGACGTCTCGAGGACCTGGCCGTCCGCATCGACGATCCGCACCGTCGAGGTGTTCTGCTGGACCGTCCACACACGTGCGAGATCAGGCGCGGGGCGGCTCATCACCTTGAACGCAACGAGCTCGGTACCTGCGCCATCGCCAATCGACCGCCAGCCGTTCTCGTGGAGGACGCGGAGGCTCTCGTAGTCCTCCCGGTAGCAGGAGCACTCGGGCAGGATCGTCTCGGCGATCAGTTCCGGGTCGGCGCCGGTGGAGAAGAGCCAGTCCTCGTACGCCAGAGTGCTGCGGAAGACGGCCTCGAGGTCCTCGCCCGTCGTCTCGAGCGCAGGCGCCGCGTCAGCGGTGGACGCCCCGGTGCCAGCGCCCCGGTCTCCGGGCCCGGCCACAGGCGGAGTGCTCGCCTCCATCTGGGCGCCGCCATTCGACCCGTCTCGTCCCAGCCAGCCCGAGCCCAGCAACCCGGCGGCCAGAAGGACTGCGGAGGCCACGACTGCCGCCGCAACCACGGCGACCCTCCGGTGCCGACCCCGCGGGGGAGCGACCTCGTCGAGCCCGACAACGGAGGGACCGTTCGACTCTCGCGCGACAGGCACGGGGTCCCCCATCAGTTCGACCGCCTCGGATCGGCCGTTCCGCGGACCGTGATCGTGATCGGCCGTGCCCGGGCAAGCAGCGTGTCGACCTGCCTGGTCACGATCACGTCGCATTCCGTCTGTGTCACGTGGATGCGGGCATCGACGTCGATGCCCTGCCGGCGCAGGCTCTCGGCGGCGACGCGCTCGGCCTCGGGGATGTCCAGCACCACTTCGCCGGTCACGTCGTAGCGCCCCTCGTCGATTCCGCCTGCCGCGCAGTCGTTGGCTGCGGTGTCGGCAATGCGGTTGAGCGCCTTGCGGCTGTCGTGGACGTGCCAGAGGTTGAACGCGATCGACCCGAGCACGATCCCGGCGAGCACGACGATCGCGACGAAGATGATCAGCTCGCCTTCGTCGCGGCGCAAGGCGGACCGGCGCATCAGAGACTCCGGTAGGGGTCGACGGTCTCGGTGTGGCAGAACGTCCGCGTGAAGCCACCCACGGCCGTCGCCGGCACGACCGGGACGTACGCCTCGACACACGCGGTGATCTGGCCGCCGCGGCGCAGGCTGCCGTCGAGGCGCACGTTCATGTGTCCCGGGGTGACGCCGTGGTTGGCGGCGATCTCGTTCGCGACGCGGGTCGCCTCCGCTCGGCCTTCGGTGTCGGAGGCGGCGGTCACGTAGGTGCGGGACGTCTCCTGTGCAATCTCCTGAGCGATCGAGAAGCGCTCCTTGGCGTTGATCCCGCCCAGGATTGCGATCGTCACGACGAAGAGGAACGACAGGCCGAGAGCGATCTCGATCAGAAGGGCTCCGCCGTCACCGCCCAGCGCTCCCGCTCTCGGCCCGACCCCAGATGCCGGAGATGCCGGGGTCACGGCGCCACCTCGAGATGCGCCGAGGCCTGCAGCGTCTCGACGTCGTCGCTGCCCCAGGGACTCCAGTTCGGGAAGCGGGCCCGGGTCTCGGCGTAGATGCGGCCGTCCGTGACCCAGCAGCGCACGTCGCCGACCTGGTCGCCGAGCGAGCCTGCGAGGAGGACGTCGGTCGCCTCGTGGTACCGCTGACGGCACGCGGCCAGGTGCTCCCCACCCTCGGGAGAGACGACGGACCCGGCCTGCACGGCCTCGTCGAGGCCTGTGCGCACTACGCCACGCCCGTACTGGTGGACGACGACGTTGAACACCGACGACACCGCGACGAGCAGGACGACGACACCGACGGCCGTCGAGATGAGCGCACTCCCACCGTCCGCGTCGAAGCGTGACCGGTCGAGCCCGAGGCGGCGCATCATCGCCCGTCAGAGGGAGAGGACCTTGTTGATGAGGCCGAAGACGCCCTCCTGGGCGTCGCTCGCCTTCGCGTAGAAGACGGCGGCGAGGATCGCGCCGACGGCCACGACGAGCAGCGTGGTCAGGATCCCCTCGCCGCTGTCGGACTTCCACTGCTCGGCGAAGCTCGGGCGTGAGCCGCCGGTTCTCTCTCGCGCGTTCCGGGCCCGGACGTCCCGGACCCAGGCGGCGACGGCGAAGAGGCCGGTCAGGATCATGCCCTGCACGGCCCAGAACACGGATCGGGTGCGTCTTGTCATCTTGCTGTTCTCCTTTCCCTACAGGCTTCCGAAGAAGGCGGCGTCGAGCGGCGCCATGAAGACCACGAACACGGCGGGAAGCACGATCACGACGGCTAGGCCCATGAGGGCGAGGCGCCGGCGCACGGCGGACTCGCTGATCCGCGTGGTCTTCTGGCTGCGTGCATCGCGGGCTAGAGCGAGGAGGCTCGACGGGATCCCGGCCCGGTTGCCGAGAGCGAGGCGGCGGTACGCCCGTGCCGCCGTGGACCCGGGCGTGCGCTCGGCCGCTCGCATGAAGACCTGTCTCGGTTCCTGCCCGGCGGCGAGCATCCGCTCCATGCGGGTGAACTCCTCGATGAGCACGCCCTCGCCGCGGGCGATCGTCCCCCGGATGGCGTCGCGGATCGAGGCGCCGGGGACGCGCACGTGGAAGGAGACGCGCAGGAAGATCGGGTAGACCTCATCCTCGATGCGCTCACGGCGGTGCTTGACTCGGTTGCTGACCTTCTCGGGCAGCCAGACGAGAGCGATCATTGTTCCCGCCGTCCCGACGACCAGCGTGAGCACGATGCTCGCGGTCAGGACAGCGCCGGCGACCAGAGAGACAACGGATCCGAGCGCGAACATGCGCAGCTGGTGCGCCCGGTACTCGCCTGGGCTCATGTCCATGCCCGCCTGGGCGAGACGGAGGGCGAGGGTCTCCTCGGACTCGGTGCCGAAGATCGGTTCGAGCCCGGGGAGCCCGGCACGTGAGCTGAGCCGGGCGAGACTCCGGTAGAGAGGACGGGCGATCCGGGCCCGCAGCGTCGCCGCGTAGGTGGTCTCGATCCCGGGATCGGGCGGGACGCCGAGGCGGACCTGGGCTTGGCGGATGTAGGGCGCGAGCCGGGCTTCGAGGCGGTGCGGTGGGCGGAGCATCGCCCACGCTGCGCCGCCGGCCGCGGTAGCCGTGGCGGCCACGGCACACCAGCCGAGGACGGCGGCGAGGGACGTCATCGCCGCCCGCCTGTGAGGACGCGGCGTTCGAGGTAGGTCCGCTGGAACCGGCTCAAGACCCAGCGGCCGGCGAGGATCCAGATCGTCAGGTAGACGATGGTCCGCACGCCCGCGGCCGTGCTCCAGTACTCGCTGTAGAGCTCGTTCCAGGTGGACACGAAGGCGAGCATGAGAGGCGGGAAGACGACCACGAAAGCAGCTGTGATCTTCGCCTCCGTGTTGGCAGCCTCGATCTTGCGGGCCTCGTCGATCTCGTCCTGGAGCGTGTCGAGGAGGTCCTCGAGGAAGTTGACGGCGAGCGTGCGGTCCCCGCTCGCCATCGCGAGGAGCAGCACCTCGACGACGCGGTCGGTCGTCGCATCCGCGATCTCGGCCTTGATTACCTCGAGCGCCTCCGTGGCGTGTGTCACCTGCAGGTCGGGGTAGCGGTGGAAGGCGTCGCGCAGGAGCGGGGGACCGGTCCGGGCGAGCTTGATCACCGCCTCGCGGGGCGAGTCGCCGCTGCGCAGCGACGCGAGCAGGTTCAAGACGCCGTCCGGCCAGACCTCCTTGAACCGGTTCGCCCGCTTGCGGCGCTGGATCCCGAAGGCCCAGGGCAGCACGGCAGCGCCGAGCAGCGCCCACGGCATGGCGACGGCGGCGCCGCCCGTGAACACGAAGGCGACGGCGAAGCCGGCGAAGGCCAGGACCGTGCACGCCACCCAGAACCGCGTCGGCGTCCACGCGTAGCCGGCCTGGGTCAGCCACTCCTGCTGGCGGCGCACCAGCCTGCGCAGCCTCGGCCCGACCGTGTCCTCGAGCGGTCGCCTCCCCTCGCCGGGTCGGAAGATCAGGCTCGCGGCCATGTAGGCGGCGACCGCGGCCGCGACCGGGGCGACGACGCCTGTCACGCCCACGGATCCCACGCCCCCTCGATGATCCTGGACAGCGACACACCGTCGGGCAGCTGGCGCTCGACGAGCTCGGTGAGCGAGCCGAGGTCCGGGTTCGCCAGGTTCACCTCCATGGGCTTGCCGATCACGGCCCGCTCGAAGATCGGGTCGAGACGCCAGTTCGCCCCGGCGCCGTCCTCTGCGACGACGGCCGAGATTGCCGTCACCTGGTGCAGCTCGCGTGGATCGCGGCCGCCGGCGTCGAGCCAGTCGAGATGCACGACCAGGTGCAGGTTCGTGGCGAACATGTAGGCGAGGTCGCGGGCGCCGATGTTCCTCGCGCCCGAATGGGGGAGCGCCGCTGTCACGAGCGTGCCGATCGCCTCGACGGCGCTCGGGGCGTGCAGGGTCGCCAGGAACCCGGCCCCGGACGTGGCCGCGCGCCGCACGTAGAACGCCTCCTCCCCCTTGATCTCGCCGACGCTCACGATCCACGGGCTCTTCGTGAGGACGTCGACGAGGACGTCGATGAGCTCCTGGCCCGGGACGCCCTCCTGCGCTTCGAGGTACGAGACGTTCTTGTTGACTCTCGGCAGCTCCTGGGGCGCCTCGATGCTGCGGATCTTGCGGCGTCTCGGCACGGCGTCGTGCAGCGCGGCGAGCAGCGACGTCTTGCCCGAGTAGGGCTGGCCCGTGATGAGGATGCGGGGGCGCTCCTGCATCAGCGCCCAGAGGAACGCCGCCGCCGGCCGGGTGAGGGAACCCCGCTCGACGAGCTCGAGGAGCGTGAAGCGCTTCAGGCGCCGCTTGCGGATAACGCCGATCACGCCTGATGTCGAGATGGGCGGGCCCGTGACGCTGAGGCGCAGCCCGCCCCATCCCGGATGCGAGCAGCGGATCATCGGCGACTCGGGGCTCAGGTCGGTCTGGCCGGTGGACTCCTGGACGAGGCGGTCCATGAGCCGGAACAGCTCCCCGCTCGTGGTCGGCTCGTCGCAGATCTCGACGCCGTCCTCGCGCTGCACCTCGATGTAGTCGTCCTCGATGCGGATCTCCGAGACCGTGCTGTCCGCCAGGTAGGGCGTGAGCGGTCCCTGCTCGAGGACGAAGCGGCGCAGGCGGTCTATGTAGATCTCGGGGTTGCGCAGGGGGCGCTGCCCGCCTTCGGTGCACTCCGCCTGGTAGGCGTGGACGACCTCGGCGATCATCCCGGCGACGGCATGCGGGTTCTGGGAGACCGACACGTCGTCGCGGCGCTCGATCTCGTCGTGGACCCGACCTAGGAGGGTGTCGTAGACGGCGCCGGACCTCGTCACTGCCGCCTCCCAGACGCCGACGGCGTCGACCTGGGCTCCGTGTGGGCGGGGGCGTCGTGGCTGCCGTTGCGGCGCCGTCCCCAGAGGACGAAGCGGCCCCGCCCGCTCGGTGTGCCTGGCCGTGGGAGGCCTGCCGTGCCGTCACCCGATCTCGATGCGAGGGGTCGCTTCGTGCTGGCGTGCAAGGGCAGGATCACGCCGGCGAGGCGCACGCACATGCGCCGGTGCCGCCGGCCCGCTTCGATCTTGCCCTCCCAGGCCGCATACGCGATCGCCGGGCGATGCGGGATCACGCTGATCGACTGGGCGAAGCGCACATTGGCGACGAGGCAGTTCGCCGCCTCGGCAGCCAGGAAGCGATCGAGGACGTTGTTCACGACGACGTCGACGGCCGTGGACGTGTCGATCAGGTCGTGCAGGTCGGCGATCCAGTGGTGGAACTCGTCCAGCCCGTTCGGGTGCGCCACGGCGACGACCCCGTCGGCATGCGTGACGAGCGCCCGCGTGACACCGAAGCGCTCTGCCGTGGCGTCGAAGCGCAGGTGCTCGAGGAGGTAGCCGCCGAGCACGATCACATGGTCGTAGCGAGAGGCGAGCTCCTCGAGCGTCGACCACACGTCTCCGGGATGGACCTGGGGCCAGGACGTCGTCGCCGGGAACCCCGGGACGGCATCGAAGGCGACGGCGTCAACCTGTACCGGCTGGGCCCGGACGGGTTGGCAGCGCCGGAACGCATCCACGGCGCCCGCCATGTTCGGGACGGCGTCGAGGCGCAGGCGGTAGGCGAGTCCCGTGCCCGTCTCCCCGGCCTCGGCGACGACCACGGCCTCGCCGCGCCAGGCCGCACCGGCAGCGAGCATGAGGGCGACCTCGGTCCGCTGCGACGCACTCGGGCCCAGCACAGCGGTGATCGTCCCCCTCGGTCCGTGCGGCTGCGTGCCCGCCGGGGCGGGCCCCGGGTCCGCGGCGAGGAAGTCCTCGACGCTCGGGTCGAAGTCGCTCGTCTCGAACGTGTAGACGATGCGGCGCAGGAGCTCCTCGCCGTCGAGGGGGAGCTCGAAGACCGCGTCGACGAGCGCCGCCTGCGCCCGCTCGAGATCCCGGGTGGCGTCGGGACCCTCGGGGTCGTGGACGGCATACACGTGCGCGCCCCGCGCATGCAGAGAGGCGACGAAGCGGGCGTCGAGCGCGGACTCGTCAGTCGGGACGACGAGTGCGTGGAACGGGACACGCATGAGCTGGCGCCAGTCGACGGCGACGACGCAGATGTTTGCCTCGCCTGACTGGGCGACGGCCTCCTGGAGGTCGTGTGCGTACCCGGCGTTGGTGAGCCAGAGGGCGAGCTGGGGGACGATCCGAGCGGTCATCAGTTGCCCCCGCCTTGTGGTGCCTCGGTGTCGTAGGTGGCGGTCTCGTCCGCAGGCGCCGCGCCGGTCGCCTTGACGAGCTGGACGCCGCCCTGCTCGGCGTTGGCCGCGCCGAGACGCAGCATCCTCTGCTCGTCGGGCACAGCAAGAGTCACGGCGTACGCCGTCGTCGACCCGACGATCCCGCCGTCCTCGGTGTCGCCCACGTCGAGGACCTCCGCGTTCGCCATGATCAGGCTCGCCACGCCGTCTCGCACCTCGATCACGTCGACCCTGTCGCCGGGACGCAGGCTCCCGGCCGCGGCAAAGGCCGGGTCGATCGGGACGCTCATCTCGCGCAGGCCCTCGGCCGTCGCCGGAGGCACGACAGCCGATCGTGAGACCGGCTCGCCGCTGTCGAGTGGGCGGGACAGGACCCACCCGTCGCGGTCCGCGAGGTCACGGGGCGTCAGGAACCGGTCGAGCGTCGCGTCGGGGAGCCTCACGTCGGCGAAGTCGAATGCGTCCAGACCCACGGTGGAGCCACCGGCGAGATCGCCCCTGGCGATGGCGATCTGCTGCGTTCGGTCCATCGCCCGCAGCGCAGCCCAGTTGAGAGCGAACGCCAGAGCCCCGATGCAGAGCACGCCCCACCACTTCCTCGAGAGCCAGAACCGCCGCGGCGCCCGCGCGCGCGGTGGCAGGGACACACGCTGGGACGCGTCCTGGAGTTCGAGCCCGCCCCCCACTCCCCGCGAGCCGTTCCCCCCCAGAGCCACAGAGTCCTCGAGACTCGGTCCTACCCGATCCACACCCGGCCTCCTACGTTCCTAGTACTAGGCATCGCTAGATGGCTTGGAATAGGCACTCTAGCGCTGGCCCCGGGTTCCCGCAACCGGCAAAGGCGGCTGCCTACATGAGAACCTATAGTTAGCATAATACGCTATAACTAGCAATAGTGGACTTACCGTCCGTTTTATGGCAAGCCTGCCACGCGTAGTGCCTGACGGCACGACCGAGTACACTGGGCTTTGTGCCTGCCGACCTCCCCTATTCAGACCCCTTCGAGAGCTACGGCGAGCAGATGACGGTCGCCGACGTCGCCGAGGCGCTGAACCTCACCGACAAGGCCGTCACCGCTCAGGCGCGTGATGGCCGCATACCCGGGGCCGTCAAGCTCGGTTCAGGCCCCAAGGCGCGCTGGCGCTTCAACCGCACGATGCTGTCGCACTGGTACCGCAAGCAGATGGAGGAATCCATCCAGCGCTTCCAGGAGCACCAGAAGGCGTCGGAGTAGACGGCGCCCGAGGTGCCACGCCAGTCAGGTCAGGACGGCCGTCTCCACGCCGGCACCTGCACCCCGCGCACGGATCCGACCCGGCATGTCCAGCCGGTCCCCTGGGTCGACCGGATGTGCACGATCTCCCGATTCACGCCGGCGACGATTCCTGTGACGACCGACGGGAAGCCACGCAAGACGATCTGGGCAGTGACCTCCTCCCCGACCAGAGCGCGCTTGGCGAGCTGGCGCAGCACTCGCTCCATGCCACCGCGGAGGGTGTGCGCGGGGCTCGTCTCGGAGCGGATGCCGCCGGCCGGGCCCTCGTCTTCTTCGAGCAGCGCGGGACCTTCGCCGTCGAGACGGACGTAAGTGTGCATCGCTGTGGCGCTTCGCTCTCCCGGCTCGGCGATCACGTACGTGTCACGCTCTGCTTCTGATTCGTAGACGTCGCGTTCGAGGTCGTGAAGGCGAGCCTCGTCGGCTGCGGCCTTTGTCCACAAGTCGTCCACAGGCGCTTGAGCTTTCATTCGCGCGGCTTGCGCTGCCTCGGAGCCGTCCTTGGCGAGCTCGTCAAGACTCGAGATCGCCACCTGCAGGTTCCGCTGGGTCTCCGCCAACTCGTTCTGCGCGATCATCAGCTCTTCGAGAGCGGCATCGCGTGCATGTACGGCAGTGGCGTCCTCGTGGCCTCCGTGCTCGCCCGGCACGCTGCACACGAGCGCTTCTCCGCCTGCGTCATCGAGCGCGACAACCCCGCCCCGGGCGACGAGCGCACCGCAGTGGACCGTGACGGGCCTGTGGAGTGCCAGTGCCTCCGACCACACCCCGAGCCACGTCGTCCCCCGCCAGCTCGCCGCCCGCCGGTCCTCGTCGCGTTCGCGCCCCTCCCGACCTTGCCAGTACCGATCGACGTCCTCACGACTCCACTCGGGCACTGATCCTCCCACGTGTTGGAAGGACACCCTATCGATCCAGCAAGTCGCGACGATCAGCGGAGGCCGCCTTGGCGGTCGACCTCGTCGGCGATCGCCTGAGCGCCGTTGGTGTTGGGGTGTGGCCAGCCCGGCGGGTTTGTGCAGTCAGCGGAGAACTCTGCGCTGCAGCGAAGCTGCTCAACGAGATCTTCTAGGTAGTACCAGGGTTGGATTCGGTCGCTTCGGCTGTCCATGGGTGTGCCGACATCGACCCACGTGTACGTGGCGCTGTTGAGCTCGTCACGAATCGCGGTATGCAGGGCAGTCGTGGCATTGCGTATGGCATTGCTGCAGGAGGCAGGTGCTGGCCCTGTGCCTGCAAGATTGAAGTAGCCAACCCAAACGACGCGGGTCCCGGGCACCTGGAGCTGAGATACGATGATCCCGGCACCGTCACTGATCGACGATGCAATGTTCTCGGCCCAACCATCCCAAGCAGCCACGTTGGCACCACACATGTTCGCGTTGTAGGTGGGGAGCCCACCGGGAACGAGCCACGACCAGGAGGACACAGCGATGTCGGCCAGAACATCGCCCCAGTTAGTGTCATCGATGCCTGCGGTGATGATGACTCGGTTCCATGAGCCCTGGTGCTCCCCGAGTCGCGCTCCGGCATCGAGGACGGGCGAGGTGCCATCCGGGTAGTAGCCTCCACAGGCGTCCCGGCCGCCGAAGATCACCTTTGCGGTGGAGAAGCCGCTGCGCGCGTAGTTGAAGTATCCGCCTCCACGCCACCGGTCCGGAAGGGCGGCCTGCATGTCGGCGTACACATAGCGGGCGTATCCATACTGAGGGTCATTGC
>JADZDR010000068.1 GCA_020850945.1 Acidimicrobiia bacterium
GGGGGGGGGTGGGGGGGCGGGGGTGTAACGGGCGGGAACGACCGTGCACACGCGGCACACGCTGTTCCAGTCATCGATCCCGGACCCACAGCCCGGGCACTGATACATGGGGCCTTTGTCTCCTCCCTCGAATCCCAGGATCTTCGACGATTCTTACAGTTCTTCCTTGCCACACCGGCGGCAGGGTCGGGCCTCATCGGATATCGTCGCGGGAGCATCCGAGGCCGAGTAGGGGGTTTCGCGGATCGTGGTTCAGGCTTATGTGCTCATCCAGTCCGAGGTCGGGAAGGCGGCGAGCGTTGCGGCGGAGGTGCGCGGCCTTGCCGGGATCGTGTCTGCCGAGGACGTGACCGGCCCTTACGACGTCATCGTGAAAGCGGAAGCGGGAACGATGGACGAGCTCGGCAAGCTCGTTGTGGCCCAGATCCAGAACGTCGAGGGCATCACGCGCACCCTCACGTGCCCGATCGTCCACCTGGACTGACATGTGGGCAGTTTCTGCCCTCACATATGAGGGCTCACCCTGCCCAGGGTGGCCGAAATCGCGACGTGGGCTTGGATGCCCCTCACCGATGAGGGTTGATGCTGCCCACATGGTGCGGGGGGGGAATCACGGCATGCGGCCGCGGCGCTCCTCCAGGGTGTGGCGTTCGAACGCGAGCTCCACGAGACGCTCGATCTGTTCCGGATAGGGGACGCCGCTCGCCTCCCACATCTGGGAGAACATCGAGATCGGCGTGAAACCAGGAATCGTGTTGATCTCGTTCACATGCAGGTCGTCCGTGCGGGGATCCCAGAAGAAGTCGACGCGGGCGAGACCCCATGCGCCGACGGCACCGAAAGCCGCGATCGCGGTCGCCTGGGTCCGTGCCACGACGTGAGGCGGCAGGTCGGCAGGCACGACCGTCTGCGCTGTGCCGTCGAGGTACTTCGCCTCGAAGTCGTAGAAGCCGGAACCGGCCACGACGATCTCGCCGGGCAGGGATGCAACGGGGTCGAGTCCTCCGAGGACACCGCACTCGATCTCGCGACCCTCCGCCGACGCCTCGATCACGACGAGGTGGTCGTACTGCAGGGCCACCTCCACAGCGCCGGCCACGTCTCCGGCCACCTCGACGCGGGTGATCCCCACCGACGATCCGAGGTTCGCCGGCTTCACGAAGAGAGGTAGGCCGAGCTCGCCCACGATGCCCGCGACATCCGGATCCCGCCGCCACTTGGCCTCCGACCGCCACACGTACGGGACCTGGGAGATGCCCTCTCCCCGGAATGCCCTCTTCATGGCGACCTTGTCCATGCCCACGGCGGAGCCGAGGACCCCGGAACCGACGTACGGGACACCGATCACGTCGAGGAGCCCCTGCAGGGTGCCGTCCTCGCCGAACGGCCCGTGCAGCACGGGAAAGACGACATCGAAGACGGCGAGGACAGTGCCGTCCACGCCGACGACCGCGGCCGTGCCCCGCCCTTCACCTGCGACGAGGTGCACACGCCGACCCTCGACGACGAGCGCGTCGGAGATCGCCGTGCCTCCCCCACCGTCGCGCTTCACCGCCTCCACGATCGCGTCGTGCGATGGGAGGCGAAACGTCCCGTCCCGATCGATCCCCACGGCGATCGCGTCGAACCGGGCCGGATCGAGCGCCCGGAGCACTGCGACGGCGGAAGCGCACGACACGTCGTGCTCGCCCGAGCGGCCTCCGTAGAGGATGCCGATTCGCGTGGCTGGCGGCACGGTCGTCTCCTTCTCGAGCAGGGCGGACAGGTCGATTCTGCCTGCTCAGAGTGCGTTCGCCTGGGATATTGCGCGGAGTGCCATTCCCATGAGGAAAAGGCTGACCAGACCGTAGAACATCTCGCGGCGCTCCTTCACCCAATCGCTGCCCTGCGCGTAGATCCAGAAGAGGCCGATCGCGATCACGGACGCGACGCCGTAGAAGACGTGGAAGGACGTGGCCTCACGCGCGCCGAGTTGGAGGACGATCCCCGCAACGACCTGGACGCAGACGGCGGCTTCGGCAGCGATCACGGTCCACCACAGAGCGGGCACGCGCCACTTCTCGACCCGGACGGCGACGAGCGCCCAGACGCCGGCGATCGCGTTGAGGAACACGACCGCCCAGGCGAAGATCGAGTGGAACTCCAGCATCTCTACTCCGTCTTCTCCGACGTCGACTCCGGGATCACAGCGCCCCGACGAAGGGAAAGGGCGGCAGGGGAAGTGGACGGCCCGTCCGGGTCCAGGTCGGCGCGTCCGGAACCCGGCGCAGACCAGCCCGGCGAACGAGCTCGGCCACACCCCGGGCACCGTGCGAGATCGTCTGGTAGCGGATGGCCGCACACCAGCTCCCATCCGCATGCGCGATGCCGAAGGTACCCCGGGACCTGCCGAGCGACCCGCGCGGGGCGGACACGACCCCGACGATGTCGTCGTAGGGGATCGCCGTCTTCTCGCCCTGCCCGAGCACGAGAGCGTCGTCGGTCAGCGCCATCCCACCACGGATCCAGAGACGGAAACTCGCAGCTGCGCCGAGAAGACCGAGGGTGACGAGCGCGAAGGTCGACGCCCCGAGTCCGATCGCCACGAGCACGAGCCAGAGGGCGCCGAGGTAGGCGATGCTCGGTGGGTACGCGCGGGGTGGGGGCACAACACCGGTCCCGACCGGATCGCCGGCTCCGAAGACGCGTCGCTTCTCCAGCCAGCGCGCGACACTCAACACGACAAGGGTGGCCGTGGCGAGCACACCGAGACAGAGGGCAGCGAGTTCTCGCGGTGACATTCCGTAGGCTGGGTCGGGTGACGCCCGAAACCGTACCCCACGGAGGCCTCGCGGACGCCAGTCGTCGCACCGACGCGGTGGATGCCGACATACGGGCAGCCGTGGCCGATCTCTGGACCGATGCGCCCGGGCGGCTCGCGCTCGTGGCCGTCGGCAGCTACGGGAGACGTGAGCTCGCCCCGCACAGCGATGTCGACATCCTCGTGCTCCACGATCTGCGCCGCAAAGAGGATGTGACCGCGATCACCCGCACTGCCCTCTACCCGCTCTGGGATCTCGGCCTCGAGCTCGGCTACGCCGTGCGCACGGTTCCCGAGTGTCTGCGATGGGCGCGGGACGATCCGGTCATCGCCACGACCCTCTTCGACACGCGGATCGTGGCCGGTGACGCCTCCCTCCTCGCCGACCTCGGGACGGCACTCGAGAAGTGGCGCAGACGCCACACCCGTGACCTCGAGAAGTCCCTGCTCGCGGGTTTGGAGGATCGGTACGTGCGTTACGGGGACGCGGGGGTCGACCTCGAACCGCACATCAAGGAGGGCCGGGGGGGACTGCGGGACCTCCACACACTGCGCTGGCTCGGACACGACGACGATGCCCTCACCGGCGCCCTCGACTGTCTCCTGGCCGTGCGCGAGACGTTGCACACGTTGTCCGGGCGGCGTGAGGACAGGATCACACGCGAGCTCCTCGAGGAGGCCGCGAAGACCCTCACGCCGGATGCTCACGACCCCCGCGATGCCCTCCTCGCCGCCGTCTGGTCCCAGACCCGGCTCACGGGAATCAGGCTCGGCTGGCTCGCCCAGACCCGCCTCAACCCGCCGGGGAAGCGGGTCCAGACCCCCACCGGTTTCGGCGTCGAGGACGACACCCTCGTGCGAGTCGACGCGCGCCCACCCGAGGCGGACCCCGAAGCCGGCCTCCTCGCCGCTGCCGCCGCCGGCCGCATCGCCCCGTCGGAACAGCTCGCCACATGGGCTCGCCAGGGTGAACGACCCTTTCACTGGACGGAGGGCACCCGCACGGCGTTCCTCGACTTCCTCCGCAGCGGGCAGACAGCGGGGTGGGAGCTCCTCGATGTCACTGGCCTCTGGACCCGCTATGTCCCGGAGTTGGAGCCCGTCCGGTACAAGGCACAGCACAACGCCCTCCACAGGCTCGGAGTGGATGCGCACTGCTGGGAGACGGTGATGCAGACCTTACGCATGCAGCGTGACGATGCCTGGCTCGCCGCGGCCGTCTGGGCCGAGCTCGAGAGGCCGGAACTCCTTCTCCTCGCCGCGCTCCTCCACGACGCCGGGAAGGGTCTGCCCGGGGACCACGCGCGCCAGGGAGTGATCCTCGCGCGCCGCTTCTGTGAACGGGCGGGTTTCGGCGCCGACGTGCAGGAAACAGTCGCCTTCCTCGTCGACCAGCACCTCACGCTGCCTGACTTCGCGACCGGCCGCGACCTCTCCGACGAGGACCTCGTGATCGACCTCGCCACACGCATCGGCGACGGGCAGCGGCTCCGCCTCCTCTACCTGCTCGCCCTCGCCGACGCGCGCGCGACCGGTCCCGCCGCGTGGTCGACCTGGAAGGCCGAGCTCCTCATGGAGCTGTTCGTGCGCCTCGCAACGCTGATCGAGGCCGGCGATCTCGTGGGACGGGATGCCCGCAACAGGTGGGAGCGGGCCCGGGCAGAGGTGCTCCGGTCCGTTCCGGCTGCGGACCGCGAAGACGCCGCCGACGAGCTCGCGGGCTTTCCGCGCCGCTACCTGCTGGCGCAGTCACCGGCTGACGCCGTCGCGCACCTCGACATGATCCGCGAACTGCGCGAGGACGGCACGACCATGCCGTCTCCCCGTGTCGCGGGGGGTGCGCGACGCTGCAGCATCGTGTCCCGTGACCGTCCCGGTCTCCTGAGCACGATCGCCGGGGTCCTCTCGGTGCGGGGGATCGCGATCCACACAGCCGAGGTGTTCACGCGCTCGGATGGAATCGCCGTGGACGTGCTCGGTGTGATCGGACCCGGCGGGCACGACGTGGACACCGCCGTGTGGGAGAAGGTCGGGACGGACCTCGACGCCGCCCTCGACGGCCACCTCGACCTCGGGGCTGCGCTTGCAGCCCGCGCCGACAGGTACAGGGAGGCAGTGCCGGCGGGTGCCTCGACCACGGTCGTGGTCGACGACGCGGCGTCGGCGTGGTACACGGTCGTGGAGGTTCGGGCTCCGGACCGGATCGGGCTCCTCCACGATCTCACGGCGGTTCTCTCCGGTTTGGGACTCGACGTGCACTTCGCACGGGTCGCGACGCAGGCGGGCGAGGCACGCGACTCATTCTCCGTGCGGACACTCGAGGGCACGAAGGTGACGGATCCCGACAGACTCGAGGCCGACATCCGGCAGCGGCTCGCACCTATAGTGCACCAGGCCCGCGAACCGGAGGCGCCACCGCAGAACACCAACGCCGGTTCGGGGCAAGCCGATGACCTCGACACCCACTATCGAACTTGACGGGATGGACACCCGGGCACTCGTCCGGGTCTACCGGTACGTGACCGGCATGACCGTGGCCTACTGGGAAGCCCATCTCGACGGCAGGCTGAGCCGTTTCGTCGCGCCCCCCGCCGAGGTCGAGGACACGATGATCTGCATGACCGAGGACATCTGGCGGTCCGTGGGGGACGCGATCCGGACAGGCAAGCAGACGGCTGTCGTCCGCACGTCCCTCGACCCCAACCGGCTCATCGTCGGACTCGACTCGGCGTCGCGGATGCTGGCGTTCCTGCCGTATGCGAGGGAGGCCGGTGTGGAGGTCCCCGACGACTCCGAAGCCCACATGCTCCTCGTGTACATGATCGAGGAGTTCGTCGCCCGGGCCAAGGAGCGCCTCAACTCCCCCCGCACCGACCTGGGCGCATCCAACCACAACCAGCGTGGGTGAATACGCCCACGTGGGGCTCAGGCTTTAGAGTTCCCGCATGGCTTCGGAGCTCCCCCACATGAACGAGAAGGTCGGCACGGGTACGAGCGTCACGGGACGGCCCCTGCATCTCGTGGACTGGACGGATGGTGGGAACACGGCGCACGTCGTCCTCGTGCACGGGTATGCCGAACATTGCGGTCGCTACGCGCACGTGGCGGCACGCCTCGTCGCGGCCGGCTACGACGTGCACGGGTACGACCAACTCGGACACGGCCGGTCGGCCGGCAAGTTCGGCCGCGTCGGCTCCTTCGACGCCCTCGTCGCCGACATGGAACGCCGCGTGACCGCCGTGCAGGACGCCCACCCCGACGAGGGGGTGTTCGTCCTCGGCCACAGCATGGGCGGCCTCGTCGTCCTCACGGCCCTCGCCCGCGGTGACGTGACGGTCGACGGAGCCGTCGTGACCGGACCCGCAGTCACAGCCGGCGCCGACTTCCCCAAGATCCTCGTCCTCCTCGTGAAGGGTTTGGGACGAGTCCTCCCCGCCGTGCCCGTCCAGAAGCTCGACGGCCGGCATGTGTCCCGGGATCCCGCGGTCGTCGAGTCCTACGAGACGGATCCCTACGTCTACCGGGGGGCGATGGACGCGAGGACTGGCGGCGAGCTCGCGCAGGCGGTCGACTGGCTCGACACCCACCTCGAGGACATCCGCACTCCACTCCTCGTCGTGCACGGCAGCGCGGACAAGCTCACCGATCCCGCCGGGAGCCGCAAGGTGCACGAGCGGGCCACGTCCAAGGACAAGACGCTGCGCATCTGGGACGGACTCTTCCACGAGGTCCTGAACGAACCCGAGCGCGACGAGGTCATCACCGAGATCGTCGACTGGCTCGACGCCCACCGCTGAGGACCGACGACGCCCACTGGCGCGTGGAGGTTCAGGGCGGATCGGGTTCGAGATTCTCCAGTGCCACCTCGGCGGCCGCCGGATCGACGGGCTGGCGGACGCGGGGGTCGACACCGCTGCGCAGGAGTGCGAGGCCTGCCACGGCAAGCACGGCGGCGGCCACGAAAGATCCCCGGTATCCCACCGCCGCCACCACACCCCCCAGCAGGACGGCACCGAGGCCCTGGGACAGGTCGAAGAAGCTGCTCGTGGTGCCCACGGCCGAACCTCGCTCGGTCCCGGGTACGCCCGTGAGGGCGAGCATGAGCATGGACGGGTAGAGCTGCGACATCCCCAGGGCCAGCACCGCCGTCCCGGCATAGAGGCCCCACGGGCGGGGGACGGCCGCCAGCGCCACCATGCCGGCGGCAATGCCGCCCGTGGCGAGCGTGCCCGCACGGAGCGCGCCGATGCGGTCGGGCACGCGTGCGCCGAAGATCCGCACCGCCAGCACGACGCAGCCGTAGAGGAGGAACACGCCGCGCGAGTCCTCCAGGCCGACATCGGTCACGTAGAGGGGGATGAACCCGGCGAACCCGGCCAGGGGGACCATGCCCAGGAACAGCACCGTGCCTGGTGCCAGGGCGGCCCGGTGCAACAGAGGCTGGCGCGGTGCTGCGGCGCCCGGCGTGGGAGGATGCATCGTCTCGTGGGTGGCGAGGGCGAGCAGACCGGCGAACACGGCCAGGACTGCGCTCACCACCCAGACCCGCGAGTAGTGGTCGTGGTCGAGCAGCCACTCGCCGAGCGCGGGGCCGAAGGCAAGGCCGCCGTAGACGGCGACGGACCAGTAGCTGATGGCTTCACCCCGGCGGGCCTCGGGTGCGAGGTCGGTCACCATCGTGCCGGCACCCACGAAGAACGCAGCCTCGCCGATACCGCCCAGCACCCGCGCCGGGAGCAGGACCGCCACCGACTGGGCGAGCGGATACAAGGCTACGGCGACACCGACGGTCAGGGCGCCGCCGACGATGAGGATCCGGCGGCCCATGCGGTCGCCGATGCGCCCGGCAAAGGGACGCAGCAGCACCGCCCCCACGCTGAACGCGCCCACGGCCACTCCCACCGCGACGCTTCCCCCGCCCAAGGCGTCCTCCACGAAGAGGGGTACCACGGGCAGGAGCATGCCGAGCGAGAAGAAGTAGGCGAGTCCGACAACCACGACGAGTGCGAACCGCGGGGTGAGCAGCCGGTCGCCGGAGGACATGGTCGGCAGCCTAGGTGGCCGCTGAGTCACGTCCGGGGGGCGACGACACCCGTCCGAATTTACGGACTTCTCACATGCACCTCCGATTCCGCACGCGTGTGACGTGTGGGCTGGAGTGCAAGCACACCGAGGAGTCCCCATGATTCGAATCGCCAGAGGTCTTGCCGTGGGCCTCGTCATCACCGTCCTGCTCACCGTTGCCGGCCTCGCCATCGCACAGGAGGACGAAGGTGGGTCCGCTCCCGATCCCGCCCAGAACGCCCCGCAGGCGGCGGAGGGCAGCGGTGGTCAAGCCGGCCCGGAAGGGCAGGGCAGGAAGCACGGACTCTGGCGTCGCGTCGTACGCGGCGACTTCGTCGTCATCGACAAGGACGGCGCGACGAAGACCGTCCATGTCGAGGCGGGTACGGTCGGGGACATCTCGGACTCGGGATTCACCCTGACTGGCCCGGACGGAGTCGCGACGGCGATCCGTCTCGACGAGGAGACCAAGTTCGTACCCGAGGTCGAGGATCTCGCGGCGCTCGACGGCAAGAAGGTGCGGGTCATCGCTGAGACCAAGGACGGCGATGCCTGGGTCGCCGATGTCGTGATCACGGGCCGGCCCGAGGGGGGACGGCGCGGAGACGGCCCGCAGGCAGGTGGAGAGGAGTCGGGTACGTTCTGACCGCACAGGAAACTGTCACACGCGGGGCGCGGGGGCTGATCCGCCTCTGCCGTCGGGCACAGAGTAGGTTCGCAGGGATCCGAGCCGCGATCCGCTGCCGACGGAGGTGTGATGGGACCTGTCCGGATCGGGATCCACACCGGTCTCCAGCACGTGTCCTTCGCCGACGTGCAGGCACTGTGGCGTGACGCGGAGGCCGCCGGTATCGACTGGATCTCGGTGTGGGACCACTTCTATCCGGCTGCGGTCGGGGACGTCGACGGCCCCAACCTCGAGGCAGTGTCCTGTCACGCCGCTCTCGCAGCCTCGACGTCGCGGGCCCGTGTCGGCTGTCTCGTCTACTCGGCCGGTTATCGTCATCCGGCGGTTCTCGCGAACGCCGCGGCCACGATCGACCACATCTCGGAGGGACGGCTCGAGTTCGGCATCGGTGCCGGCTGGCTGCAGACCGAGTACGACGCCTACGGAATCCCCTTCGAGTCGCCCGGCACACGCATCCGCCGCCTCGACGAGGCCGTGCAGGTGATCCGCTCACTCTGGACCGAACCCGCCACGGACTTCGACGGCGAGTTCTACACGCTCCGCGGGGCACGGTGTGAGCCCAAGCCCGTGCAGTCACCGGCCCGGATATGGATCGGGGGATCGGGCAAGTCCAAGATGCTTCCTCTCGTCGGCCGCCGTGCCGACGGCTGGAACGCACCCTTCCAGGCACCCGAGAGCTGGGCTCAGCAATGGGATGTGGTCCGCGAGCATGCATCCGCCGCGGGCCGCGATCCGGACACGATCGCGGCAGCCGTGAACCTCGGTCTCGCCCTCGGACCCGACGACTCCGCGGTCGAACGCAAGCGGGGGGATCTTCCCGCCCAGTACGGTCCGATCGCGGGGTTCCTCGAACCGGGGATCCTCGTCTGCACGCCTGACGAGGCGGTCGAGCGCTGTTCGACCTACATAGACGCCGGTGCGGACTGGCTCGTGTTCGCGATGCGTCCCCCCTTCGACCGCGAGGCCTTCGACCTCCTCGTGGACGAGGTGCTCCCCCACCTGCCCCGGGCAACCGAGCCGGGCAGCGGCGGCACGTGATCGACCCGGAACTGGCGCGCAAGGCCGTCCAGTCCTGGGAGCAAGCCGGTGGGCACGGCGATCCGGTCCTCGTGGCGGCACCGGGCCGCGTGAACATCCTCGGCGAGCACACGGACTACAACGGCGGCCTGTGTCTCCCCACTGCTGCCGACCTGCATGTGATGGTTGCTGCCGCTGGCGCGGAGTGCGGTCTCGTCGTCGCCGAACGCGACGAACGCTTCGAGGTCGCGCTCGAGACACCGCTGGACGACGTCGACGGCAATGCCCCCGGCTGGGGCAGGCTCGCCCTCGCTCTGGTACACGACCTCCGCCGGCAGGGACGGCCGGAGAAAGGCATGGTGGCCGGTGTCGACGCCGACCTCCCACAGGCAGCCGGCATGTCCTCGTCGGCCGCGTATGTCATCGCCCTCTGCCTCGCTCTGGCCGAGACGGCGGGCTGGGCCATCGGCCCGGATTCGGTGATCTCCGCCGCCCAGCACGCCGAGCGTGACGCCTTCGGCGTCCCCTGCGGTGTCCTCGACCAGACCACGATCGTCCACGCCGAGGCCGGCCGCGCGCTGTTCCTCGACTGCCGGACACGGGCCTTCGCGCCCGTGGAGCTCCCCGAGGACGTCGCTCTGGTCGTCGCGGACTCCGGCATCTACCGCAGGCTGTCCGAGAGCGGCTACGAGGACCGGGTGCGGGAGTGCACGGACGCCGCCCGCCGTCTCGGTGTCGCCTGCCTGCGAGATGTAGGCCCCGGCGACCTCGACGCGGCACGGCGCCGCCTCCCGCACATGCTGTTCCGCCGCGTACGTCACGTCGTGACCGAGAACGCCCGGGTCGAAGCCGCCGTGGGTGCGTCGACGCCCACCCTCGGCGCCCTCGTCACCGCGTCACACGCCTCGCTGCGCGACGACTTCGAGGTCTCCCTGCCCGCAATCGACGATCTCGTGGAGCAGGTCACCGGCCTCGGCGGTGTCTGCGGTGCCCGGATCATGGGTGCCGGATTCGGCGGATCGGTCCTCGTCGTGTGCGAGAGACCCGCAGCCGGCCACATCCGGGACGAGATCTCGGACATCACAGGGCGGCCCGCCTGGCTGACCGAGCCGGTTGCCGGGGCACGCGTGCTCGATCGGCCCCCACCCAAGTCGTAATGCGCGGTCCGGCGTGAGCCGAAGAAGGAAGGGTGCAAGACGATGGACCCGGCAGCAGCGAGGCGAATCACGGGACCGACAGCCTGAACGATCCCCTCGTCGCCGATGCCTTCCGGGACCCGAACGCGGGCACGTCCTCACTCGTGCGAGCGTGCGCGGCGGGAAGCCGGCACGCGTTCGCCATCCTCGTGCGCCGCTACGAACCGGCGGCGGTCGTGTGGGCCCGTCGCGCCCTGGAGAGCCAGGAGTCCGCCGATCTCCTCGTGCAGGAGCTCTTCCGCCGCGCGTGGCTGCGGGCGGCGGCCGCGCCGGCGAACATCTCGCGATGGCTCCTCGAGATCGGATTCGAGATCGCGGCCGAGATGGGCGCACCCGAAGCTGCGTCGAACCGGGACCTCGACGCTCTCTGGATCGGCGGCGTCGTTCGGGAGGCGATGGGTCATCTGCCCCTGCAGGTTCGGGAGTCCCTCCTCGATCCGGGCTCCGAGGCAGCTCGGGGTGCAGGTGTCACCCTGCTCGAGGCGATGGAGGAACTGCAGGAGCTACTCCAGGCGCGGGGGATCGTGCGGCGGGGTGACTCGTGAGCGACCACCCGACGGAGGCACTGGGGGGTTACCTCCTCGGAGTCCTGCCTGCCGGTGACGAACCGGGCGTGCGGCGGCATCTCGAGGACTGCGAGGCGTGCCGCGTCCGCGTCAACGATCTGGAGGGGATCAGCGAGTTGCTCGCGGCCGCCCGTCTCGTTCCCGAGGAGGCGCCCCGCCTCGCTCCCCACATCCTCGCGACACTCCCCCGTGCGGGCCAGGCGTTTACCCTCGGTCGGTCCGATCAACCACCGCCGGGCGCGCGGCAGGATTCCACGGCCGACGACTCGGCACGGGACCGCTCCGCGAACGGACATCACCGCCTGCGTCGCCTCACGGCGGTCATCGCCTCGGCCGTCATGGTGATCGCAGCCGTCGTTGCGGCCGCGGTCCTTCACGCGGGGAACAGCGACAAGCTGCCCGCGGTGACACTGTCCCCGTCGGGTACGGACGCGGTTGGGCGGGCTACGTTCGGACGATCCGGGACCGGCACCGAGATCCTCCTCGAAGTTCGGGCCCTGCAAGCCGGGGTCTACGAGGTCACCGTCGACGACGGCGTGAACGTTCTGCCGGCAGGTGGCTTCGTCGTCGACTCCGCCGGGACAGCGACTGTCACGCTGCACACGGCAGCGACCTCCGGGGAGCTTCAGATCTCGGAGTCGGACGGCGACTCGCACTCCGTGCTGCTGCGCGCCATGTTGCCGGGCTGAGACGGCAGGGTCGGGCCCGGCCGCGTACCGATGCGGGCAGCGGGGACCCCACCCACTATCGCACGAGCCGGCACGTCCTCACGCACGACGGCGCCCGCCGCCACTACGGCACCATCCCCCACGGTGACTCCCTTGAGGATCACGGCACCCGCACCTATCCAGGTGTCGACCCCGATGTGGATGTCACCGCTCGTCCCGGCCTGAAGGCGCATCGGTGTTCCGTCGTCGACCATCCCGTGGTCCACGGTGTGAACCGAGACGTAGGGGCCGAGCATCGACCAGTCACCGATGTGGAGGTCGCCGCCGAACGCATTGATCATGTCGTAGGGCCCGATGGCGACATACGCACCCAGTGTGAGGTGGGCGTCGCATGCGACGGCGAGTCGGGCGCCGACCTCGAGCGAACAACCGGGTCCGATGCGCAACAGGCCGTCGTCCCGCGCCTGGAGCTCGACACGGCCGGGCGCGAAGAGACCCTCGCCGATCTCGATCCTGCCCCGACCCGCGACCGAGATGTCCGCCGGCCGGGCGAGCCACGGGGAGCCCGCCACCGTGACGCCGGGACGTGTCTTGAGGTGCGCGTATGCAAGGGCCTCGCGCGGATGACGGGGCGCGACACGGAGCAGAGACCTGATCTCGGTCCACGTGAGCGACATGGGTGTTCGAGGTCGCACCCTACTCGTCATCGCGCCTTCTCCAGCCCGGTGTCCCCTCAGGGCGATGTCGGCCGACGGGGGGCACCGCGGCCCACCCACACGGGGTGGTCGGCCATGGCGAGCAGCTCGCTGTCACCGCTCGAATCGCCGTATGCCCAGATCTCGGCCTCGTCCGTGCCGAGCCAGGCGGCGAGGAGGGTGGCCTTGCGGGGACCGCGCACGTTGCCACCGACCATCTTCCCCGTGAGGATGCCCGACGCGTCCGAGGCGAGCCGCACTGCGATCACGTGGTCGATGCCGAGCGTGCCGGCGAGGGGCCTGAGGTATGCCTCCAGGCTCGCCGACACGATCACGGTCTCGTGGCCCGACCTGTGATGCCACATGAGGCGCTCCCGCATGTCGGTTCGCAGCCGCTTGCGCAGGATCAACTTCGCGAACTCGATTCCGCGGAGGTCGACTTCGGAGGCCGCACGTCCGGCGAAGACATCCTCGAAGAGTGCCGCCTTGAGCTGATCACGCGAGACGCGTCCGAACACGACCCCGACTCCGACCCGCCAGTGCCCCAGGACCGCCCTCAGGAAGGTGGAGATGCCCGCGACGCGGATCATGAATTCGACGAGTACGTCTCGCCGCGAGAGGGTTCCGTCGAAGTCGAAGACGGCGATCCGGCGCATTCCAGCAGGAGAAGTCCGGCTAGGCGTAGCGCGCCTCGGCACCGCGCGACTCCCCGTGGTTGTCGACGGCGTCCCTCAGATCGGCAACGAGCTCCTCGACGACCTCGGCGTGCTTCGGCGAGATCATCATGTGCAGGGCCGCCGGGTCGAGTTGGCGGTCGAGGTTCCAGCCACGATCGTCGAGCACGTCGTTGACGGCCATGACGTCGATCTCCTCCGAGCCGAAGGCGAAGACGCTCGCGACCGGCTCGCCCCAGACGTGTAGCTGCGGCATGGCGTCGATCTCGGCCTGGATCCGGTCCGTCGTCTCCATAACGGTGCGGGCGAGGTCGACGTAGCCCTTCTCACCGAGGAACGACATCACCGCCCACGCCGTGGCGATCGGTGAGGCGGGCCGGGCGCCGGCCACGGCCGGGGATCCGTAGAGGCCACCCGGCCACTTCCCGTACAGGAACACCTGGTGCTCGAGCCAGGCGTCGTTGCGATGCAGGACGACACTCGCGCCCTTCGTGCAGTACCCGTACTTGTGCACGTCCGCGGACATCGACGTGACACCCTCGACCCTGAAGTCGAACGGGGGGACGGGGCGACCGAGGCGCTCCACGAACGGCAGGAGGAAACCGCCGACACAGGCGTCAGTGTGAAAGGCCGCCCCCCTCTCCGCAGCAAGAGCGGCGAGCTCGGGGATCGGATCCACGACACCGTGGGGATATCCGGGCGCGGACCCGACGACGACAACCGTGTCGTCGTCGATGAGCTCGGCCGCGGCATCCAGGTCGGCCCGGAAGTCGTCGTCGAGGGGGATCTGACGATGTTCGAGGCCGAGGAAGTGAGCCGCCTTCGCGAACGCGGGGTGTGCGGAATAGGGAGCGAGGAGCACGCCCTGTGTGACACCCCGTTCGACCCGTGCCCTCTCGCGGGCGACGAGCATCGCCATGAGGATGCTCTCCGTCCCACCCGAGGTCATCGTGCCACCGGCTCCGTTCGGCGCGTTGAGGAGCGCGGCGGTCATCGCCACGACTTCCTGCTCCATGATGCGCAGACTCGGGAACTTGAACGGGTTGAGCGCGTTCTCGAACACGTACAGGCGGTTGGCCTCTGCGAGCACGGCATCGACCTCTTCACTCGCCGGGTAGATGAGACTGAACGTCCTCCCCCCGTGCCAGTCGGCGTCCTCCGCCTTGCGCTCACGGATCCGACGGAAGACCTCGTCCCTGTCCAAGCCGTTCTCGGGCAACCTCACAGGCTCACTCCTCGCCTCGACGTACCGGCGTCTGGGTACCTGAGCGGCGATATATCGCCGCTCAGGTACCCAGAGACCACGTGTCCTCGCGCCCATTCTTGCGCGCCCCGTCGGCGGTGACCTGATCGGCCACTAGCGTCTGGCCATGTACGTCCACCTCGTCGACGGCACCTACGAGCTCTTCAGGCACTTCTTCGCCAAGGTGCCGCGCCATCTCGACTCCACAGGACGGGACATGACGGGTGTGCGCGGGGTCACGTCGTTCTGTCTCGGCCTCCTCGAGAACGGCGCCACGCACGTGGGCGTGGCGACGGACCATGTGATCGAGTCCTTCCGCAACGAGCTCTGGCCCGGTTACAAGACGGGGGAAGGCATCGATCCCACCCTCATGGCACAGTTCGAGCCACTCGAGGACACGCTGCGTGCGGCGGGCTTCACCGTGTGGGCGATGGTCGACCTCGAGGCCGACGATGCGCTCGGAGCCGCGGCCGCAATCGCAGCCGACGATGCGCAAGTCGACCGCGTGTTCATCTGCACACCGGACAAGGACCTCGCCCAGTGCGTGCAAGGCGACCGGATCGTGCAGTTCGACGTCAGATCCGGCACGATCCGCGACGCAGCCGGGGTGCGCGAGAAGTTCGGTGTCACCCCCACCTCGATCCCCGACTGGCTGGCCCTCGGCGGCGACAGCGCGGACGGGTTCCCGGGTGTCCCGGGGTGGGGCGCGAAATCGGCGACAGCGCTCCTCGCCCGCTACGTGCATCTCGACGACATCCCGCTCGACCACGGGGACTGGGACGTGGAGGTACGCGGTGCGGCGAAGCTGTCCTTCGCCCTCCGGGACAACTTCGACACCGCCCTCCTCTTTCGCGACCTCGCCACGCTGCGGTCGAGTGCCGAGGTGGGTGCGGTCCCCGACTGGCGCTGGACGGGGGCAGGGGACGACTTCGCCGCGGTGTGCGAGCGGCTGCGGACACCCGACCTCCTGCGACGGGCCGAGGCACTCGCCGCCGGGTAGGCCCACGGGTGATGCCTGGATCTCCCCGGTTCCGCACGCATGTCGCAGACGGGATCTACGCTGTCCCGCGTGGACGTTGCCGCTCTCAATCCGTGCCAGCAGTCGGTGCTGTCGGACCTGATCGACTACGGCGGCGAGCGCCAGGTCTTCGATCCCGGTCTCGCGGCAGGGCTGCGCCGTGAGCTCGAAGACGCCCTGGTAGACCTCGCACACTCGTACACGGCACGGCAGCCGTTTGTGATCTCCAAGTCGCGCCTGTCGCACGTCTCCACGTGTGAGGGGCTCTTCCTCGGCCGCGCACGCGACGTGTTCGAGATGACTCGTCCCATGGCGGTGGGGATCCTGACGCACAAGGCGGTGGAACGCCTCATGGTCGACCCGCGGCGACACCGCCATCCGCGATCCGTCGCGCGCCACGTGATCGAGATCGCCACCTCCGACGACGACACCCTCGGCACGTGGTTGGACGGCCTCGACCCCGAGGAAACCGCCGAGATCGCGGGGCAGGTGTCGAATCTCGCCACCGACTTCGTCGCCCAGTGGCCACCTGTCGATGCCGGCTGGTTCCCGCGGGTCGAGTCCCGGGCCGCGGCGGTGCTGTGCGCAGACAGGGTCAAGCTGGCCGCCCGCTACGACCTCGCCCTCGGCAAGCCGCACGGAATGCAGGCACGCACTCTCATAGTCGACCTCAAGACGGGGACGGCGGGGTACACGCATCTGGGCGAGGTGCGCTTCTATGCGCTCATCGAGACCCTGCGCCACGGAGTGCCCCCCTACCGCGTGGCGCTCCACTCGCTCGAGACGGGCGGACACCATGCGGAGGTGGTCACCGAGGAGATGCTCTTCGCCACGACCAACTGGGTCGCCGAAGGGGCCCGCGCCATGCACGAGGTGACTACGGCTCTGCGCGATCCCGAGCTCAGCCCCGGTCCCGCCTGTACGTGGTGCCCTGTTCGGGAGACGTGCGAGCCGGGGCAGGACTGGTCCGCAGGGTGACGCGGCGACGGCAGCCGGGTTGTCGCACCTCCGTGCTAACGTGACCGAACACTTGTTCGATCACGTTAGGAGGTTGCCGAATGAATGCACGACTCGAACAGGCCCGCGATACCCGCCCGCTCTGCAGGGGATGCGGTCGGGATCTCCAGCGCAGTCATCCGGATGTCTTGACAGATCTCTGCTACTGGTGCGCGCAACGCGCGGTCGCCGTCGAACGCCTCGCCTTCCTCAGTCGCGTGCGGCGGCACGCGACTGCGCCCCCCGGGGCGGACTCCGGGGGGCGCAGTCGCACGCGGGTCGATGGCGCCGCCGTCAGTGGATGGTGACCGGGGTCCCGACCTCGACGAGCTCGGCGAGCGCGATCGCCACATCGTTCGTCACACGCACGCATCCGTGTGAGACGTCCTGGCCGATCGAGGAGGTGTCGTCGGTTCCGTGGATGCCGATCTGGCCCGACCCGCCGTTGAACTCGGTGAGCACGTCGGACCAGGCCGAGATCCCGAAGGCCCAATCACCGTATGCGGGATCCTCGCTCCTCAGCTCGTCAGTCACGTAGAACTCGCCTCTCGGAGTCGGGTACTCGTCCGACCCGATGGCGATGTCCGCGTCGAGAACTGTGTCGCCATCCTGGGAGACGGTGAGCTTGTGGCCTGCAAGGTCCACGTCGATCGAGACGGCAACCGGGGTGACGGCCACGAGACCCTCGTCAACGAATCCGATGCGTCCGTTCGGACGTCCCGGGAGTCTCACCTCGAGCCGGTTGCCACGGTCCGCGACGACGCCGAAGGCGACGGGCGTTCCGTACTCGGTCCGGGCCGCGAACGTCTCGATCTCGCTTCCGCCGTCAGGTGCGTCGAACGCGACGACCTCGTCCACGCCCTCTGCCACGGCGGCGACCTGAGTTGCGCTCGCCTCGGCGGAGCCGACCAGTGGGATCTCTTCGGGAAGTTGCACGCCGCCCGTGGTGACCGCCGCGACTGCAGCGGCCACCACGACGACTCCGACCAGTGCCACGTACTTGAGGAACCTCATCGCTGCCTCCACTCTCGGTGCATTCCGACGGGTCGGGTCAGCCCGTGAAGCGGGGCCGGTAGCTGGGCCGGTCGTCGTCACAGTCCGGGTGGTCCGGGCACTCGGGGTAGTCCTCGGGCGTCTCGCACTCCGGGTAGTCGGGGCAGTCCGGGTACTCGGGCGTCTCGCACTCCGGGTAGTCGGGGCAGTCCGGGTACTCGGGCGTCTCGCACTCGGGGAGGCCGGAGTCGCACTCGGGCATCTCCTCGGGTACGTCGCACCCCTCCTCCAGACAGCCGGTGTCGAAGCCCGCGTCGGCGGGGGGTACGAACACCCCCTCCTCGACGGGCGAGTCAGCGGGCTCGGGCGTACCGGCTCGGGCACCGTCGATTCCACCTTGGATGCCTGCGCCGACGAGGCCCAGACACATCACCATCAACACGATCCTGATCATCCTGGACATGGCTTCTCCCTCTCTCACTCGGGACGCCGGCTCTGTGCGCCGACGGAGAGAGGGACACGTGGGGAGTGCCCGCGCTTACACGGGAATCAGGAAATGTCGCGGGCGGAGGATCCGGACGGTGATATCGGGAGCGGGATCAGGCGATGCGCCGCCAGATCCGCTGCACGGTGACCGTCGCATCCTCGAGGTAGGCGGAACCCGCTTCCCTGTCGAGGAGCTCGAGCCAGCCCATGTCTGCTGCCAACGCCTGCTGGCCCGCCTCGAGCTCTCCGATGGACTCGAAGCCGGTCAGCCACATGACCGACCCGTAGGAACCCGTCCCGGCCGTGAGGAACATCCCGGGGACACCCGTGATCTTCTCGGCATGGCGGGCGATCTCGACGCCCACGCCCATCCCCTTCGCCAAGTTGCCGCCCGCGCAGACGGCCTGCACGGTCGACACGTACGTGATCTCACGGCTCGGGTCGGGCTGGCCGTGGACGATCTGTGCCACGAGGTCGTCGGGGCCCCCCAACGTGAAGTCGACACCCCGGTCGGACTCCGCAACGAACGTCGGGTCCGCCCCGAGAGCGTCGAAGGCCGACTCGAGCGTCTCCAGATCCGGCACGAAGCAGACCCATGCGAGACGTCCCACCTCGGGACTGAGCACACTCGCGTAGAGCCTCGTACCGATATCGGTCACCGCGTTCACATGCTGCGTGATGCCCGTGGCCCAGGCAATCGCCTCGGCCGTGCGTCCTCCGGCGAGGCGGCCGGTACGGCTGAACAGATACATGTCATACCCCCGATTCGTCTTCCCCGGTTCCGCCCGAAGCGACGGAACCGGGGACAGTATCGCACCGCACCCGTCGGCCTGCACGCCTCAGGCCAGCCGGCGCGTAAGCGCGAGCCGGGCGCGCGTGTCCTTCCCGGTGGCGGACGGCCCGTCGCGGGCTTTGCGGTCCACGCACGTGCGTGGCATGCGAGACTGGAGATGCACATGGGCACCGGAGTTCGGGACGCACGGCGCGACCTCACGGTCGACGCCAACCTCGTGGAGGACGCGAGACAGGGGGACGACCTCGCCTTCGGCCGTCTCTACGACGCGTGGTTCGACCGCGCGTACGACCATGCCTTTCACATCCTTCGGAATCCGGACACGGCAGCGGAGATCGCGCAGGACTCCTTCCTGACGGCGTGGCGCCGCCTCGACGAGTTGCGGGACGGTGCCGCCTTCGGCGGCTGGGTGTTGCAGATAGCCCGCAACCGCGCGCTCAACAGGCTGCGCGTGCTGAAGCGCACCCAACCCGTGGACGCCGCAGGCATGGCACTCATCGAGGCGACTGCGAAGTCCCCGCGCACGGCGCCGGCGGGGTTCGCGATCGAGGACCGTGTCGGGACGGTCGACGACCCCGAGGTCGCGGCCGAGGACGGCGAGCTCGTCGACCTCGTGTGGGATGCCGCCACGGGTTTGTCCGAGCGTGACGCCGTCGTGCTCGACCTTCACCTCCGCCACGGATACGAACCGGCCGACATCGCGACGCAGATGGGGGTAACCCGGAACAACGCGAACCAGATGCTTCACCGCGTGCGGGCCCGGCTCGGAGACGCGATCCGCGCACGCGTCCTGTGGAGGCACGGCGAGCCCCTCTGCCACGATCTCGCCCGCGCACTGCGGGAAGGTGATGTCGGCGAGTTCGGCCCCGAGGCCGTGAAGGCGATCACGGCTCACGCGGCCGCATGTGAGGAGTGCAGCGAACGCCAGCAGACACGCCTCGCGCCGAGCGCTCTCTTCTCGTTGGTTCCGGCGGTCGCGATCCCGTTCCTCCTCAAGGCGAAGGCGGCCGCCGCCCTCGAGAGTGCCGGTGTCCCGCTGCAGGGGTCGGCCTCTGTGACGGGTAAGAGCACTGTGACAGGGGGCAGCGGCGGCGACAGTGGCGAAGCAGGGGCCGGCGGGCGAGGGGGGGGACGCCACGCCCGGCTCGAACCCGCGTCAGGATCGAGCCTCACGGCCAGGCTCACCGTCGTAGCCGGCGTCGCGGCTGTCGCGATCCTCGGGGTGGTCTCGTTCCTGATCCTTCGGGACAACACGAGTGCGCCATCTTCCCTCGTGACGACGGATCCGTCTCCGGTCGTGACGGTGCCGCCTCCTGCGCAAGTCCCGACCACAGAGCCGGTGGAGACCGAGGATTCGGAGGGCGCCGAGGCGGGCGGAACGTCCGGTCCGCCCCGGACGACGGGTTCCGCCACCCCCGCACCCCCGCCCGAGATCGAGTACGTGCGCATCCGGCCGGGGAAGGTCTCGACCCCCTACGCGATGGAGAGCTACACCGACGTCGACACGGGCAAGGTTGCCGCGAATCCACCCGTGCTGAGCTGGAGCGTCTCCGACGGAGAGGGCTCGGTCGAGGTGACGGGAGCCGGGGTGTCGTCCGGGTCGTTCTCGGGTTCGGAGGCGCTGTGTCCCGGCTCACTCGACGCGCCCCTCTGCTACACGACACCGGGGTGGTACGCGGTCACGGTCACGGTGTACGACGCCGACGGTGAACCCGTGGACTCGGCGGAGGCCTCGTTCTACGTCTCCTGAACCCGGACCGGTGCCTGGTCCGGGGCCGAGCACGCGTGGGGTAGGGTCGGGCCGTGAACTCCGAACCCGACGGAGACCCCGCCTTCGAGCTCGGACCGGGCCCGAGCGAGGCGCGACTCGACCGTGCCGCACGACTCCTCCACCCCTTCCTGCGCGTGTTCGATCCGCACATCGAGGGCCTCGAGAACGTGCCGGAGGACACAGGCGCCCTCTGGATCGGCAACCACACGATGATCGGCATGCTCGACTACGCGGTGTTCATGCTCGAGATCTACCGGGCGAAGGGCGTCACGTTCTGGTCTCTCGGAGACCACTTCCACTTCAAGGTGCCGGTCTGGCGTGACCTCCTCGAGGCCAACGGGACGTTCCCGGGCACGATCGAGAACTGCCTGAAGGTCTTCGCGCGGGATGGCAACATCGTGATCTTCCCCGGTGGGGCAAGGGAGGTGACGAAGCGCCCCGGGCAGGCGTATCAGCTCCTGTGGGGTGACAGGCTCGGCTTCGCCCGTCTCGCGATCCGGGCCGGGGTTCCGATCATCCCCTTCGCGTGCGTGGGCGGTGACGACTGGTACAAGGTCGTCTTCGACACCCGCCACCTCCTCGCCACACCCGTCGGCCGGCCTCTCGACGCCGCGTTCGCCCGCGCCGGCATGTCCGTGGACGCGTACCTTCCCTCCCTGATTCGCGGCATCGGCCCCACGCTCGTCCCCCGTCCCTTCCCTCTGGAGTTCGCGATCGCGCCACCGGTACGTCCGTCGGCATTCGCGGACCTCGACGAGGAAGATGCGGCGACAGCTCTGCGGGACGAGGTGCGATCCGTCCTCGAGACCACGATCGCCGACACGCTCAAGGGACGCCGCGAGCGCGAGCACGTGGGTCTCGGGGACCGGCTTCGCGCCCGCGTCTTCGGCCCCACGCACGTTCCCCGCTAAAGAGGTTCAGGCGTCCCCGCCGGGCTTCTCGTGGTGCCCACCGAACTCGAAGCGTTGGGCCGACTCGACCTTGTTCGCATAGAGGTCGTTGCCCCGTGACGCGAAGCGCCCGTAGAGAGCGGCCGTGAGGACCGGAGCCGGCACTCCCGCGGCGATCGCGGCGAGAGCAGTCCAGCGACCTTCGCCCGAATCGCTCACGCGGCCCTCGAAGTCCGAGAGATCGGCGTCGCCGAGGAGGGCCTGCGCCGTGAGATCGAGGAGCCACGAGCCGATCACGCTGCCGCGCCGCCACAGCTCGGCGACCTCGGACACGTCGATGTCGAAACGCAGGTTGGCGTCGATCAAGGGTGCCGTCTCGGCGTCGGTGTCCCGGTGGCGGTCCACCTGGTTCGCGTTCTTCAGGATGTTCAAGCCCTCGGCGTAGGCGGCCATGATGCCGTACTCGATGCCGTTGTGGACCATCTTCACGAAGTGGCCCGCGCCGACCGGGCCGCAGCGGTACCAACCCTGCTCGGACGGGGACGGGGCACCGGTCCGGCCCGGCGTCCTCGCAGCCGAATCGACGCCGGGTGCGATCGACTCGAAGATCGGGGCGAGATGCCCGACGACGTCCGCCTCGCCGCCGACCATGAGGCAGTACCCACGATCGAGACCCCACACGCCCCCGCTCGTACCCGCGTCGACGTAGTGGATACCGAGTGGGTCCAACTCCTTGGCGAGGGCGATGTCGTCGTGGAAGTACGAGTTGCCGCCGTTCACGACGATGTCGCCGGCTGCGGCGTACTTCGCGTACTCCATCACCGTCTGCTCGGTCACGGCGGCGGGGACCATGACCCAGGCCGCCCGCGGTGGCGTGAGCTTCTGCGCGAACGTCTCCATCGACCGCGCGCCGTCCGCGCCTTCCTTCTCGAGGGCGTCGACGGCGTCGGCGTTCACGTCGTAGACGACACAGTCGTGGCCGTCCCGCATGAGGCGGCGCACCATGTTCGCGCCCATCCTGCCCAGACCGATCATGCCGAGTTGCATAGTGCTCTCCTCACCTGCGGGTGACGTCGACGGCATCCTAGGGCGGGCCACAGAAGGCCGTGACAGAGACCCCTCGGCCGGGGAATAGCCTGGGTCCCCATGGAGATCATGCGAAAGCCGCCCGACGACCTGGACGCCCGCGCCGCCGAGCTCGTGTCCCTGGCCGTGAGAGATGCCGTCGAGACACGGCAACGAGCCGTCGTCGGCCTCGTCGGGGGCCGCAGCGTCGGGGGCCTCTACCGCCGCCTCACCACCGAAGACCTGCCGTGGGACCGCGTCGAGCTCTACATGGCGGACGAACGTGTCGTACCGGTGACGAGCGGGGACAGCAACTGGCGGATCGTGGGTGAGGGCCTCGTCGACCCCCTCGTCGAGTCGGGGCGTCTCCCCGCCGCGAACGCACACCCCTTCCGCATCGACCCCGCCGCCCCGGACCACGGACTCGGCACGTACACGGCGACCTTCGCCGCAGCAGGCGGTGGCTTCGACATCGTGATCCTGAGTGCCGGCGAGGACGGCCACTGCGCATCCCTCTTCCCGAACCATGCGTCCGTCCGCGATGACGGCGACGGCTACCTCCTCGTGGCGAACTCCCCCAAGCCACCTCCGCTGCGCATCTCGGCGTCACGACGTCTCCTCGCCCGCGCCCCCTGCGGTGTCGTCTACTTCCTCGGGGAGGGCAAACGGGCTGCCCTCGATCTCTTCCTCGACCCCAACGTGGACGTGTACGCGTGCCCGTCGAAGGTCGTCGAGTCGATGCGTGAATCGCTCGTCCTCACCGACCTCTGAGCGCCCGGTACCTGCGAATGAGGGCGTTCGTGGACGAATCGTGTCCGAGGCCGGGATCCGTGTCCGCCTCGAGCTCGGGGATGATGTCGTTGGCCAGGGTCTTGCCGAGCTCGACGCCCCACTGGTCGAAGCTGTCGATGCCCCAGATCCAGCCTTGCGTGAAGACCTTGTGCTCGTAGAGGGCGACGAGGCGCCCGAGCGTGTCGGGTGTGAGGCGCGGGAACAGGAGAGAGCTCGTGGGCCGGTTCCCCTCGAACGTGCGTGCGGACACCTGCCCTGCGGGGACCCCGTCGGCGCGTACCTCGTCGGCTGTCTTGCCGAAAGCGAGCGCCTCGGGTTGGGCGAAGAAGTTGGACATGAGGAGATCCTGGTGGTCGCCGACGGCCTCGAGGGCGTCGGCGAAACCGATGAAGTCGCTCGGGATCAGCTTCGTACCCTGGTGGATCAGTTGGTAGTAGGCGTGCTGGCCGTTGGTTCCCGCCTGGCCCCACACGATCGGGCCGGTCTGGAGCCCGACCGGCTGCCCGTCGCGCGTCACGTGCTTGCCGTTCGACTCCATGTCGAGTTGCTGCAGGTAGGCCGTGAGCTTCCAGAGGTACTGGCTGTAGGGGAGGACGGCGTGGGTCTCGGCACCGAAGAAGTCGTTGTACCAGATGCCGATGAGTCCCATGAGCACGGGGATGTTCCGCTCGAAGGGCGCCGTGCGGAAGTGCTCGTCGACGGCGTGGAACCCGGCGAGCATCTCGCGGAATGCATCCGCGCCGACGAAGACCATGAGGGAGAGGCCGATCGCCGAGTCGTACGAGTAGCGCCCCCCGACCCAGTCCCACATGGGGAACATGTTCGCGGTGTCGATCCCGAACTCTGCGACCCTGTCGGGATTGGCCGAGACGGCGACGAAGTGCTTGGCGACGGCGTCCTCACCGCCGCCGACCGCGTCGAGCACCCACGTGCGGGCCGTACGCGCGTTCGTGAGTGTCTCCAACGTCCCGAAGGACTTCGAGCACACGATGAACAGGGTCTCGGTGGGGTCGAGGTCACGTGTCTTCTCGTAGAAGTCCATGCCGTCTACGTTCGAGACGAAACGGCACGTGATGCCCCGATCGCCGTACCACGCGAGGGCGGCGTGGGCCATCTCGGGCCCGAGGTCGGAACCGCCGATCCCGATGTTGACGACGTTGCGGATCGCGAGGCCGGTCGCCCCCTGCCATTCGCGTCCGCGGATACGCTCGGAGAAGGCCTCCATGCGGGCGAGACACGTGTGGACCTCCTCGACCACGTCGACGCCGTCTACGACGATCTTCGTTCCCTGCGGGGTCCGCAGTGCCACGTGCAGAACGGGCCGATCCTCCGTCACGTTGAGGTGCTCGCCCGCGAACATGGCTTCGATGCCGCGTCGCAGACCGGAGACGTCGCAGAGGCGGAGGAGGAGCGCAACGGTCTCGTCCGTGACCCTGTGCTTGGAGTAGTCGAAGTACACGCCGGCATCGTCGACGACGAGCCGCTCGCCCCGGCGTGGGTCCTCCCGGAAGAGGTCGCGCAGATGCACGTGACGTATCTGCTCGTAGTGGTGTCGGAGGGCCTTCCACTCCGGTCGCTCCACCATTCGGGTCATCGCCCTCACCTCCAACGCGTCGCCGCTCATCGTCGACACCGCGAGGATACGACAGCCCGATCTGACCTCTGTCCGACCTCGTCCATGCCGACGCGGATTGCGGATCGGGCGGGGGTGCACGGGTAGCTTGAGCGTCCTGCCATGCAGATGTCACCCGAGAAGATCCATCATCGCCGCTGGGTGATCCTTGGCGTCCTCTGCCTCAGCCTCGTCCTCGTCGTCATCAACAACTCGGTCCTGAACGTGGCGATCCCGACGATGGTCCGATCCCTGCGGGCACCGTTCTCGCAGATGCAATGGATCGTCGACGCCTACGCCCTCGTGTTCGGCGGCCTCCTCCTCACCGCAGGGACACTCGGCGACCGTTACGGGCGCAAGCCCGCCCTCCAAATCGGCCTTGTCGTCATCGGCGTGTTCAGCGGCCTCTCCGCCTTCGCGACCGAGCCGGGCCAGCTCGTCGCGACCCGGGCGCTCATGGGCGTGGGTGCGGCCTTTGTCATGCCCGCCACCCTCTCGATCCTCACGAACGTCTTCCCGCCCCAGGAGCGCGGGAAGGCGATCGGGATCTGGGCGGCCTTCGCCGGTCTCGGCGGGGCAATCGGCCCGATCGTGGGGGGATGGCTCCTCGAGCACTTCTGGTGGGGATCGATCTTCTTCCTCAACGTCCCCGTGATCCTCATCGCCCTCCTCCTCGGGATCTGGCTCGTCCCCAACTCGAAGGACCCCACACACACGGCGCTCGACCTGCGCGGGGCGGCCCTCTCGATCGTCGCCCTGGGCTCCCTCCTCTACGCGATCATCGAGGGTCCGGAGTCAGGCTGGACGGATCCCCTCATCCTCGGCGGATTCGCCGTGTTCGCGGCAAGTGCCGGCGCCTTCGTCTGGTGGGAGCTGCGCACTCCTCATCCGATGCTCGACGTCCGCCTCTTCCGCAAGCCAGGCATGTCGGTCGGCGTCTCCTCGATCTCGATGACCTTCTTCGCCATGTTCGGCATGTTCTTCCTCATGACGCAGTACCTGCAGTTCGTGCAGGGGTACTCGCCCCTCGCGGCCGGTGTCCGCACGCTCCCGATGGCCTTCGGTCTCGTGCTCTCGTCACCGAACAGCGACCGGTTCGCGGGACGTTTCGGAGCGAACCGGGTGGTCGCCTCCGGACTCGTCCTCGTCGCGTGCGGCTTCGTGACACTCGCGTTCTTGAACGTCGGCTCGGCCTACTGGAACATCGGCCTCGCCTTTCTCGTGATCGGCTTGGGCATGGGCGGGGCGATGGCACCCTCGACGGGGTCGATCATGAACTCCCTTCCCCTCGCGAAGGCGGGCGTCGGTTCGGCCGTGAACGACACGTCCCGCGAGATCGGCGGCGCGATCGGCATCGCCGTGCTCGGCTCGATCCTGAACTCCGGCTACAGGGCCGGCATCGCCGAGAGCATCCCACCTGCCGTACCCGAACAGGTGAGAGCGGCCCTCGACGAGGGCCTCGGTGTCGCCCTCGAGGTGGCGCGGACCCTGCCCGAGCGACTCACGGGCGCGGTGCCGGGACCGACCGGCCCCCTCGACCCGGGGGCGATCGCGGCGGAGATCGCCCGCGTGGCCAAAGAGGCGTATGTCGGCGGTATGCGGACGGCATTCGTGGTCGCGGCCCTGATCGCCGTTGTCGCGGCGGCCATCGCCGCCCGCTGGCTGCCTGCGCACACCCGCGGCCAGGATCTCCCGGCCGACCTCGCGGCAGGCGCGGCTGCGGATCAGGCCGCGGAGCCCTGAGGATCGTCCCGCCCTGCCGATTCCCGCCTGCTCGCCATGACGGCTGTGGCATATGCGGCGCTGTTCACCGCGGCGTGCACGACGACCGGAGCGACGACGCTGCCCGTCCAGAGGCGCAGGCCGGCGAAGAGGATGCCGGCCGCAGATGTCGCGCCGACGATCGCGGCCGTGCGTGGACCATCGATCTCGGCCGTCGCCGCGTGGGCCGCGTCGTCCGCGGGCAGGGCGTGCCAGAGCCCGAACAGGAGGGACGACACGAGGACGGCCCACGTGCGGCGTGTGTGGCGGAGTCCCAAGCCGAGCAGGGCGCCTCGGAACACGAGCTCCTCGTAGAGGGCGGTGTTCAGTGGGATTCGCAGGAGCATCTCCGACCCGGCCGTGGGGACCGGCACGTCTTCGAGGGCGGGATCGACGAGCAGCTCGCGCACCCTCGCGTGGCCCGACGAGAGGGCGATGCCCGCCGCGAGTGCTCCTCCGACCGCGGTTCCGACCCCCAGCGACCGCAGATGCGAGCCGCAGGCGAGACCCGTGTCCTCCCCGTCCGTGCCGGCCGCACGGGCGAGGCCGAGGCACACCGCCGCGGTGAGCAGGTGAACAGGCGGGTGCAGGCCACGCGGCAGAACTCGGTCGAGGAGGAGCCGCGTGAGGAGGAGCACTCCCACGAGGGGGACGAGCACACGGGGAATCGGCCTGGCTCTCATACTGCTCCGCGGATCCTGAGGGCGGGCACGATCGTAGGCGGTACTGTCCCGCTCCGAGACCGGCTGCTATGCGGTCGGACTCCTCCGCCGGTGCTCGGTCCTCAATGCACCGTCACCGGTAGATGGTCGACCTGCATGAGCTCCCCGTCGTCGGAGTCGACTGTCATGCCGAGGAGGACGCCGGGGACGACATAGGTGTGGCGGGGTGGGGCTGCCCCCTCCACAACCGTCCCGTCCCCCAGGATCCAGAGTCGCTGCGTCCCCACCGGCTGGGGTCGTGCGGCGAGGGCCGCCTCCACGCCGGTCTGGGCGTCGAGGCGGGGCAAGGCCAGAGGATCGGGCGGTGGCGCCAGTCCCGCTCCGTAGCCGCTCGCGTCGGCGATCGCCCGTTCGTGCGCCACGATGTCCGAGCCGAAGAAGACGCGATCCTTCATCAGGAAGAGGTCGACGGTGACCGCACCTGTCAGCTTGTCCGGAAGGAGGGCACCTTCGAACCGGTGTTCCACCCCGACCTTGTTCGCGTACACGAGTGGTGCCGCTCGCAGCGGTTTCACCCACCGCACCTCACCCGTCGGGAAGAGCGCGACGAGGAGCAGAGTGGTCGTGTGGTGCTCCTGTGACCCGTCGTAGCGGCACATGTCTGTCGCCACGAGCCGGTGGCGGGTGCCGTCGCTGCCCTGTGACTCGGCAAGGATGTGCTCGGACTGACCCATGGGCATCCACGGGTCCGTGTCACACGCGGGCATCACGATGTCAACAGAGCCGTTGCTCACGTCGTAGCCGGGTGCGGGGCCGGCCGCATCCTCGAAGACGACGCTGTCGGGGAACGTGAAGCCGTCCCGCAGCGCGTCGTAGAGGCCACCACCCTTGGCCCAGCCACCGTCGTCGTCGTCGTCCCACATGTCGTGGCGGGCTTCGTCGAAGAGCGGGTCGATGACGATCTTGGCCACGCTGTACCGCCCGTCGGTGTCGTCCACGAAGTCCTCGAAGGCGATGTGATCGTGAGCGGCGTTCGCGTAGCACATGTGGTGGTCCTGACCCCATGCCGCCTGGCACGCCTTCTTGTTCGTGAGGAAGTAGATGGGCTGCCAGCCCTCACTGTCCTCCTCGTAGTCGCCGATGCCCACCGGGTCGTAGTGGACGTCACGGATCTCGTAGTAGGCGCCGTTGCGCCACGCCGGCCCCCCGCCGGGTTGGGCGACCCACTCGCGCGCGTAGATGTCGACGTCGGCGCCCGCGTCGATCTCGGCCTCGGGGACGTCGATCCGCAGCCTGGAACCGTTCTGGGCGAGACGGAGGGAGGAGACGTCCGTCGCGCGGAGGTCGAGGGGGAGGTCGAAGTCGAGACACGCGTCGAGGTCGGATGTGAAGAAGACGAGCGCCGAGTCCCGGACCCGCATCTTCTGCGCGACGTTGTTCAACCTCGCCTGCACGGACACGTCGATCGGCGCGTTCGCGTCCACCACGGCCGACATGAAACCCTCGTACGTCGCCACACCGCCTGTCTCGAAGCTCCCGCCCCCGGTGCGGATGCTCACCTCCGATGCCTCGCCTCGCAGGTCCACACTCGCGTGCAGGTATTCGAGTTGGGGGGAAGGCGCGAGCGTCGTCCCGCTGCAGCGCTGCGACCGGGTGAGCGGCGCGTCGGGGGCTTCCCCGTCGTGGAGGCGCACGTCGAGATCCAGGCGGCGCGGGATGTTGCGCACGGTGAGGTCGTACATGGGAACGCGGTTCGCGGCCAGGGCTCTCTCCGCCTCGGTCCCGCCTTTCGTGCGGGGATCCCCGAGGTCCTCATAGGTCAGATGCAGCTCCCCGACGTCGGCAGCGGCATCGAGGTCGAAGTCGGCATCCGTCCACGGCAGGCGGCGGTTCTCGGTGAGGGCGAGACTCGCGTCGAGGCTCCCCGGGAGGTCGTCGACGTAGACGCCGAGGTGTTTCACGGACGTGCCGTCGTCCAGATCGAGGGAGACCGAGGCCGGGCCGAGCCTCTGTAGCGTCGACTCGAACTCGATTCGGTAGTACTGGTGCTCGTCGGGTTCGTACGGCACCTGGTCGCAGGCCTGCAGGCAACGCTCGTCCGCGACCGGCTCGTACACCTTCAGGTGGCGCGGCAGCACCGTCCGCAGTGCTGCCTGGACGGCACTCGTCCCAGCCGGCGTGTTCACCCGTGCGGTGACGAAGAACCCGGGAATCGGCCGGAACGCGAGCGGAATCGTCGCGAGGGACTGGGCGTCGCCGACACGGACCGTCCCCTCGATCGATCCGGCACCGCCGTCGGCGTCGGGCGACACGTCCGGCGGCAGGCTGATGTCACAGGACTCCGTGTTCAGCCAGAGCCAGGGCTGTCCGCCGCCCGCCTCGGGATCGAGCATCCCGCCCACATCGTCGGTTCCGAGGCTGATGGTGGCGTCGGCCCACACGACCGTGGCTGCCGAGTCGTCCAGCAGGCCCACGACGAACGGCCGGCCTCCCCGCCTCGTCCGCATGCAGAAGTCCTGTGGTGGACCGGGGCGTCTCTCGTCCGAGCCGAGCCAATAGGTGCTGCGCTCCCAGCGGAGATCGACGATGTTGCGCCGTCGCGCAGACACACCCCAGTCGTCCTTGCCGTGATGCACGACGGCCAGACCGTCGGCGTCCATGCGGGGCCGGAACACCGGCTGTCCGTTCATGCCGGGCAGCTCGGGTCGGGTGAGAAGATCGACACCCACCGTCACGCGGCCGCGCACTACGGCGAGGTCGAGGTCGTTGGCGCAACCCGCCCGCTGGGCGGCGTCACAACCTGCAACGTCGACGCGACTCAGGTCCCCGTCCCGATCCCGGTACCAGGCAGCCCACATCGTCTGCGGGAGGATCGCCTTGGCCCACACGCGTGTCCCGAACCCCCGGCTCCGATCGGACCGGTCGGTGAAGAGCGCGCCTGCGAGGACGTGTGTCTGGGTATCCGCGTGGTACGAGACCGTCTCCGTCGCGGCGTTCTCGCGCCGCCACTCGACACTCGCCTTCTTCGGGAGTGGTGCAACGCTCAGTCCACTGCCGGGAACCGGGTAGCCGATGCGGAAGGCTGCGTCGATCCGGTCGACGTCGGGACCGGCCCCGTCCACGCGAGCCGTACCCTGCACCCGTAATCCCGCCGACGCCTCGTATCCGGCACGGAACATCGCCTCGTCCCCTGTGTAACGCACGCTGATGGTGCTGGGGAGCCCCTCGATGGTCGCGGCCGCCTGCACGTAGGTACCGCGGTTCTGCACCTCGTCTTCCGAAGTCCTGCCGTCTCCGAGGTACTCGACGTCGAAGAACGGGATGTTGCCTGACCTTGCCGTGACAGTCGTCGTCTCCGTTCCCCGGCCCGTCACCTCGTAGGTGGTGCGGTAGAGCGCGGGGGACACGAGGCTCACCCGGGTCGGGATCCCGAATCCCGACTCGGCGGAGGCGCGGTCTGTCCGGAGGAAACGCAGGTGTGCATCCGGCCGTGCGGGCGGGCGGGTGAGCTCCGGGGGGAGAGCAGGGCTGCCCGCCCGGTTCCATGCACCCACCGCATCCGAGACGACAACCACGTCGACGTTGGCAGGACAGCCGAGAACGGAGGTGCACGTCGTCACATCGGCCCACGAGACCCGTCCCCCCGCCTTGTCCTGGAAGACCTGCGCTGTCAGCGTGCGCGGCACTTGACCCGCCACATGGATCCAGTCTCGCGGCACCAGGAATCCGCTGGCGCGGTCGGCGCGTGTCGTGGTGACGGCACCGACGCGGACGTCGGACGCGGCATCGGCGCTGTACTTGACGGTCGTAAGGGTGCCGGGTCTGACTGGATTCCCCCGAGACGTCTCGGACGACTGGATCTGGACGAGGCCCGTGCAGGCGAGGCCTGCGCCGTTGACACCGATCTCGACGTCGGCGTCGACCGCGCGCGCCACGGGGCCGGGGAACCTGATCTGCGCAGTGCCGTCGAAGGCGAGGCGGGCACCGGCCGCGTAGCTGACACGTGTCGTCGTTGCCTGCGTCAGGGTGCTGAACCGGAGGCTGTCCGGCCACGGCCTCACCGTCCCTTCGACCTGCGTGAGTGTCCCCCTGTTCGAGACCTCGTCGACCCGGTCCCGGCGGTCGAGACGGATGCGGACCTGTGCGTCGGGAATGCCGCGGCTCGTCGCCGCG
This sequence comes from Acidimicrobiia bacterium, assembly GCA_020850945.1. Classification (GTDB taxonomy): domain Bacteria; phylum Actinomycetota; class Acidimicrobiia; order UBA2766; family UBA2766; genus QWHP01. The sequence goes on from JADZDR010000068.1 coordinate 31,624, forward strand.
ATCTCGGTGGAGCTCACCCCGAGCGGGTTGTCCCTGTACGAGATCTGCGAGACGCGAGGGAGTTTCACGGCGATGCGCAGAGTCTCGAGGTCGAGGCCGTCCGCCGGCCGCGGATCCTGCAGTGCGTAGAGCACGTGTCGGTCGGCGGGCGGCCGGTCGAACCCTTCCGGCAGTTGGGGTACGGTGAGGAGGTCGCCGAGCTGTTCCGGTGCCGCGAGTCGACCGTCGAGCACCACGACGTCTGCGTCCACGGCACAGCCCGCCGCAGCGGGGTTCGGGGCGGGGCACGAACTGATCTCGGCATCAGTGACCGACCCGTTGGCACTCCGCCACCGGGCGCTGGTCGTTCCCGCCGCGACGAGGGCATCGGCTCTGACGCGGAGTGCCTTCCCGTCCCGCGCGCGCAGGTCGCGCAGCTCGACTCCCGCTCTCACACGGGTTGATGCGATCGCCTCGTACCCGGCTGCGTAGGCCACCCGGCCGGCATCGATCTGCTTGGTGAGACGGAAAGTGAGATCGCGGGTCGCGGCGCCACGCGCGCCGAGCTCGAACGCACCCTTCACAGAGCGGCGGTCGTCGACGGTCGCGTCGACCGTGCCTGTGACGACGACACTGCTCGAGGCATTCACGTCCGCGAAGACCGGTTCGTTCTCGGAGCTGCGGATCTCGATGTGCGTGGTTGCGGGCAGGGGATCTGCCACGGCGTCGAAGGAAAGGCGGTCGTCAGGTGACGTTATGCCGTCCGTCGTGACGCCGTCCGCGTCGAAGTAGAGGATGCGGGACGCGGGCTGGTCTCGGTCGGCGACGAGGTCGGCGACAAAACGCGTCGCATCCGGATCGTCGCTCCGCGTGTCGTAGGCGATCCGCTCGGCGCCCGAGACCGAGGCTGAGAACCTGTAGAGGTCGGGCCGGAGTGGGCCGGGTAGAGCGGCGAGCGCCGCCGATCGGGAGGCCCAGAGGATGTGCGGAGGCCGCGGTGCGCCGTCCCCTTCGGGGACCTCCGGGAGCTCTGCTGTCGCCTCGACTGCGGGGCCGTCCTCGGGGAGCCAGTTCTGGAAGGTGACGTCAACGGCCTCGGGCCGCGGCTGATCCATGCAGCCGGGACGGACTTCGGGTAGGTCCGCCCCGTTCTCCCCGTTCAGGACGGGGCGGTCTTCGGCGGGCAGGTTGGGACAGAAGCGGATGTCGGCGGCATCGAAGGAGTCGCCCGGCCCCCGTTCCGCTTCCACTCGGAGGTGGGGTGGGAGATCTTCGATCCTGCCCGTCGCATAGAGGTCGTCTTCCTGCACCGCTGCTTCCGGGTCGGGCTCGGTCGAGACCGCGAGTCTCGTGAGGTTCAGGTCCGGTTGGGATTCCGGGGCGTGGACGATGTCGAGGCGGTCCGGATGCATCACCCAGTCGAGTGACCGGGGCATGTCCGAGACCCGCCCTGCGAGGTGCAACTCGTCCGCGCCGGATCGTCCGCTCCCGACACCGTGACGCACTGCGAGGTCGACGGCGGGTGGGACGGGTGCCGTGAGTTCCCAGCCGATCTGTGCCGTCGATTCGAACTGCGGGTCCCACGGATGGCAGCGCTGGCTGAGGCCGAGGCCGACGCGCTCGGGCAGGGTGTCCCAGTCGAGGGCGATGTCCGTCATCGGTGTGAGGTCGGCCTCGGTGACCTCGTCCACGCGGACCGTGACACCTAGACCTGCCGGGACCTGCCCGGCCTGCAGGGTCGGCTTCATGCCGACGGCGAAGTAGTTCGTCCCGACATCTCCGCCTCTGTTCTTCATGAGCAGGCCGATGTCGAACTGCCGTGGAAAGGCTGCGCCATCCCCGCGGGTGTCGAGTCCGATCCTCACGTTCGTAGTTGCCACTTCGCCGTTCTCCAGCACGAAGTCGAGGGCGACGCCGAACTCGGCGTGGTAGCGACGCCCGGCGGCCCACTCGGGTGCCGTGGCGACCGTGAGCACAAGACCAGCCCCCCCGAACTCCGTCATGCGGAGTGTGTCCAGGTTGAGGAGGTCGGGCCGCAAGCGGAAGTGGTCGGCGAACACCGCGCGCAGACCCATGTCCTCCCCGGTCTGGGTTGACAGCGCCGGAGAGAACTTGAACGAGAACTCGGGATTGCCCCCCGGCTCGACCTGGATCAGTCGCCACGCGTTCAGGGAAGGGTTGAAGTCTGCTTCGAGGGGGGTGGCATCGGGATCCGCCGAGATGCCCCGGAACGTGATGCGTGCGTCACGCAAACCCGAAGGGCGGACGTCGACAGGGGCGCCGCCGCCGTCGGAGGCAGAGCACGTGAAGTCGAGCCCGTACGCATCTGCCGCTTCGGCCTGCACGAAGAACCATGCATTGACGACCAGAACGAGCCCCACCAGCGGTGCCGGCCGCAGGAGCAGACGCGAGGCGAACCTCACGACCTTGGATGCCGCTGCCTTCACTTCGTCCCCCACTCGATCGACGGTTGCGCGTCCCGCCCACGGATGCACGGGACGGTTCCATCACAGCGGAGGCGGCTTTCACCGGTCTTTCACTTCGCGAAGCCCTGGAGACGGGTCTTGAGAGCGGTGGGCTTCTTCGAGGTGCTCCCATTCGTCCTCCTCGAATGTGAAGCGTGCGGCCGAGAAGAGCTCGATCTCCTCTTCCTCGATGTGGGCCGCCAAGGCGTAGTACTCGTTGCGGCCGAACTCCCCGCGCGCCAGGGCAGTTCGCGTGTCGGCGTGGTCCGCCTCGAGGGAGCCGAGCTGCGCCGCCGGCAGGCGCCCGACCTGGGTGAGCAGCGGGTAGAGACCGGCCTCCTCCTTGCGGACGTGCATGTCGAGAGCGGCCAGGAGGGGCGGGAGCGAGTGGGAGGAGCTCTCGTCGCCGCTCTCGGCCACCTCCCAGGCGAGCCGCAGTATCTCCTCGTGTTCGGCGGTCAACTCGGCGATCGGTGCGAAGTTCCTACAGCCGCAGTGGTCACACACGACTCCCACTCCTTCGGAGTTTTTCCGGTGAATCGTAGAATAATTGGTCCTGGGGCGTGAGATGCAGGAGGATGGATCGATGAAAGCGGCCGGTGCGCAACGATTCGGCGTGAGACGCGTGTACGAGGAGGACGAATCCGATCGTGCGACATACCGAGTCCTCGTCGATCGGCTCTGGCCCCGGGGGGTGAAGAAGGCCGACTTGGCCCTCGACGCGTGGCTCAAGGACGTCGCGCCGAGCTCTGACCTGCGCCGCTGGTACTCACACGATGTCGACCGCTTCGCCGAGTTCTCCCGCCGCTACCGGGAGGAGCTCTCACAGCCACCTGCACGGGAGGCCGTCGACGGCCTGCTCGAGATCGGGTCGAGCCGGCATGTCACCCTCCTCACGGCGACACGGGACGTCGACCACTCCGGCGCACGGGTGCTCTGCGACCACCTCCATACGGTGGGTACCTGACGCGGCCACGGGTGCGGGGCCTGTCGTCAGGCGGGTGAAGCAGACTCGACCTCGGGACGTTCCGTGTGGTCCTGGACCGGTGTCCTGTCCACGAGCGCGAACAGGACGAGGCCTGCGACGACGAGTCCACTCTGGTAGGTGCTGTGCATCCCGGCACCCCCGGCGACGAGCAGGGCGAGAGCCGCCGCCTCACCCCTCCGACCGGCCCGGAACAGGGCCACGCCGCTGTATGCGAGGGACCCGGCCGCGGCGACGTAGAGGACACCCGGGAGGAAACCGGCGAGGCCGAAGTTCCAGAGGGACAGGATCTGTCCTGTCGCCGTTCCCGAAAGCCGGAGGGCAGCCACCAATACGGCAAGGCCGACACCGGCACCGATCGCCCACAAGTCGGCGCCGTGGCTGCGCAGTCGGCCGGATGAAGCCGTCTTGGTTGACCTGACCAGCAAGGGAGTAGCGACGGCGAAGACCGTCGTGGCGATCTCCCCGAACCCGAGCAGCCACGTGACTCGCAGCGAACCCAGGCCGGCCTGACTCGCTATCTGTGTCAGCGCGTGCAGCCCGAACGCCATGAAGCCGACGACGAATGCCCCGACCACGTAGAGCCGTGCACGGGAGACGCAGGCCGCGGCCGGCGCGCACAGCATCACCGCCGTGAGGGTCGCGATGGTCGAGAAGATCGGCATCCCGGCGAGACCGGCGCAGCCACCTACGACGAGAAGCACGATGCCGGCCAGGCCCATGCGAGACGCCGTATTGCGCGACCCCGCCAGAGCCGAGCCCGCGACGAGGAGGGCGGCGAGAAGGAGTGCGACCGACAGGTAGTAGGCGAACCTGCCGAAGTCCGAGACCGCGGACAGGGGTCCGGCTGCGGCGTCGAGACCGGGGATGTGGATGAACGTCCGCGTGCCGAGACGCAGCACGAGCAACTCGACGAGGACGACAACTGCCAGCGCCCCGAAAGCATCACGCCACAGGCCCGCGAGACGCAGCCGCGCCGACACAGGTGACGCGTCGACGGTGGACGGGAGGTCTGCCACTGTCCCTGCACGGGGGCCGCCTGCCGAGGCGGCGATCACGGGAGCCTCCAGAAGACGAGGGCGATTCCGCCCATCACGACGAACGGGGCGGCGAGGAGCAGGAACATGAGGGAGGTCCTGTTCGGTGGAATGGGCTCCGCACCGATCGTGAGGGTCGTGAACTGGGACACCGACTTCAGCCCGTTTCGCTCCCTCTCGGCGCCGTTCCAGACCGCGACTGCGACGTCTGTCTCGGTGCCGGCACTGAAGGTCGGCTGCCCCTCTCCAGGTGAGGCGAAGTCGCGCCTGAACACGACCTGCCACTCGTCTCCCGTGTGAGCAGCCTTGCCGGAGACGACTTGCGAGTCGGCCTGCGTCAGGGTGCCGAAGCCGAGGGCAACGAGGTTCTGGACAGGCGTCTTGGCCTGGATAGCCATGATGTTCCCGACGTCCCGAGCCGAATACCAGAGGGGTTCCGTGGACGGGTACATGTCGACGTACCCCCGCTCGCTGATCTCCTCCACGTTCTCGGGGATGCCGCGTTGGGTGTCGGCGCGCCACTGCCAGATGTTCACACCGATGTCGACCTGGCCCATGCAGAAGAAGGGAACGGTCGACCCGGCGGTCGCCGGGAACTGGACGGCGGCTGCGTCCGCGAAGCGGGTGAACCCGTCCGATTCGTCGTTCAACGTCGGATCCCGGTAGGTGAGGTGGACGTAGAGCTTGTCGTCCGTGTGCACAGATCGAACCGTCGCAGCCGGGATCTGCCCGCCCCCGAACGGGTAGGTCGTCTTCTGCGCGGAGAGGGGGACCTCGACACCCGGCACGCTGCTCCAGACCCCGTCGGTCGGGTCGAGGGCCGGCGCCTTCTCCGTCTGGAAGGACGTGACCCCGGCAGCCTGGGGTACAGCCGGATTCACACCCGCCGCGAAGAGCGCCGAGGCGGCGACGAGTGTGACCGCACCCGCGGCGGCGAGGGTTCTACGCCTCCCTCCTTCCCACCTGCGACCAAGACCTCTCGGGAACCTCATGATGATTCCGCCTTCCTGCGCAGCGTCACGGGTGTGGACCGGGAGTCAGCCGTCTCGCACGAGGGTCCACATTCACCGTCGTCGGGTTCGGGCATCGGCAGCGGCTCGTCGAAGGTCTGCGCGGGTTCGACGCCGGTGGCGGCCATGTCGGCGAGGATCCAGTCGTGCACGAGCCTCCCCGCCCGGACGTGGAGTTGGTGCGCTCCGACTGCCTCGGCCCGCTGTCCGAACTCCGGCCCCCAGCAGCCGAGATGATCGGCGAGGAACCTGTCCTGGGTGCGGCGGCATTCCGTGACCTCGGCCTCGCCGAGGTGCTCGAGGGCCCACGCCTCTTTGTGGGTCATGAAGGCCATGAACTCGAGCTCGGTCAGGATGTGGTCCGGGCGCTCTCGCTCGAGGCCGCCGAAGCGCAGGCCGTGCGCGAGGTAGAACCCGGCGACATCTGCCATCACCTCGGTCTGGCGGAACACGTCCCGGCCGTTGAAGGCGGTCTCATAGGGAGGGCAGTCCTGTGAGTCGATCTGTGTGAAGAGGAGGCCGTGTGCCGCCTGTAGCTCCTCGACAGGTGGGCGTGAGTCGATGATCTCGATGACCGCGGCGATGTCCGCGGCCAGAGCCGGTTCGTCGAGCTCGATCTCACGCAGCATGTCTGCGAGCCTCACGAGGCTGTCGAGCCGGTCCTGGGATGGCCAGCCGAGCGCGTTCACACACAGGTCGTAGACCGCCGCCCGTCCGGTCGCCACGTGCCAGTCGGGGGTCTTCGACCATGTCCTCTGCTTGGTGCTGTGCGTCATGCGGATCCCTCTCAGATCGAGTTGAGCTTGCCGGGCCGCTGGAAGGTCGGTTCCATGACCGGAACCCTCACGATCTCGCGGCCCTGGCTGTCGAGCCCGACGACTGTGTCGTCGTAGATCTCCTGCTTCTGGCCTCCGATGTTGAGATCCGCGACCTTCGGACCGGGGATGATGTCGAAGGCGAAGATGATCTTCTGTGTGACCCGGAAGAGCTGCAGCACGGCCAGCAGCTCACGCGAGGGATTCGTGTAGGCGTCGATCGCCGCGTCGGTGCCGGGCCCGAACATCTGATGCAGGTACTCGCGCGGGACCCAGCGTGGCGGGATGTAGTAGACGTTGGGCTGAGTGCCGAACTGCGGGTAGAGAGGCAGGGCCACCTTCGCGACGTGCACGAGGTAGTACATGGGGTTGCGCGGGTCGTCCACCCAGAGACCGTCGCTGCCGACCTGAACCAGTCCCTGCAGCCGGATCTTGCCCACGCACGCGACCATGCACCTCGTCTCCATCGGGAGCCCGTCGCTGAGGGGATCCTGACCTTCGAGTCGCGGATAGCACGCGATGCACTTCTCGGATGTACGTGTCGTCGGCCTGTACATCGCCTTCTTGTACGGGCAGGCCTCGACGCACTTGCGGTATCCGCGGCAGCGCTCCTGGTCTATGAGCACGACCCCGTCCTGCTCACGCTTGTAGATCGCCTTGCGGGGGCATGCGGCGAGGCAGGCCGGGTAGGTGCAGTGGTTGCAGATCCGCTGCAGGTAGAAGAACCAGCCCGAGTGGGCGGGTAGCTCGACACCCTCCTTGGCCCATTTCGTGGCGGCGTCCTCGTAGATGTTCGGCGCCTTCCAGTCGTCGTTGGAGGGGATGTAGCCCGTGACCACCTGGTCCTTGCCGTTGGCGGTCTCGAAGATCGTCTTCCCTTCGAACTGCCCGTACGGGGCCTCCACCTCACGTCTCGCCTCGGGGTTCCACACCTGTCCGTCGGGGTCTCTGTCAGCCTGCATCTCGAGCAGGTTCACGTCCCAGTTGAGCGGGTAGCCGCCGAACGGCTTGCTCTCGACGTTGTTCCACCACATGAGCTCCTGGCCGGGCGAGAACGTCCATGTGGACTTGCAGGCCATCGAGCACGTCTGGCACGAGATGCAGCGGTTGATGTTGAAGACCGCCGCGAACTGACGGCCACCACCCGGCCCTGCCGGATAGGGGTACGACATCGTGCGCCCCAGGTGCCAGTTGTAGACGTCAGCCATCGAGGCTGCCTCCTCCGTGCGCGGGTCGAACGGGGATCCGTCGACGTGTCAGGCGTTTGGCTGCATCGGGCCCGAAGACCTCCACGATGAGATCGCGGCAGAAGTCGGGACCACGGCGGGCATAGATGTCGTGCGTCCCCTGGTACTCCGAATCCTCGAAGAGCCTCCAGATGCCGTCGGGCGTCGTGCCGATCAGCGCGTACTCCTCGACGAGGGCGCGGCCGATCACCGCATCGGCATCCGTGCCGGGGGGGTATTCGATACGTGTCCCGACCAGCTCCATCGGGTCCTCGGCTTCGAACTGCTTCTCGGCCACGGTCAGGACCCCTTCAACTTCAGGAAGCCGCCGGCGATGTACGCCTTCATGTCGCGGTCCTCGTCTCCGGGGGCGGTGCCCTTCGTACCCGGCTTCCAGGGACCGTCACCGTTGATCCCGCCGTCTTCGGCCTTGGTGATCTTGACGAGTGTCTCCTTCGGTGTCGTGTTGACCGCGTGGTTGTCGACATCGAATCCGAACACGAAGGCCATCTTGCCGGCCTGCTTGTGGAACAGCGTGTCCGTCTGGTGGATCGGCGGAGCCCAACCCCGCGTGACCGACTGCTGGCTGCCGTGGCGGAAGCTCGACTGGTAGCCCGTGTCCTTGGCGAGGGCCCGCCCGTCGGCCCGTTCCCGGGCCGCGGCGACGGTCCGGGGGGTGGCCATCCAGTAGGCGTGCTTCATCATCGTCACGCCTCTCGGAAAGGCGGGGTTGTAGTTCGCGCGGGCGAGGAGCCGTGCCGTGTCCATGAAGGAGTCGTCGTCCGCTGCCCCTATGTACGGCCGGTCGTCCGGGTTCGCGTCGATCCAGATGTAGTCGCCGTTGGCGATACCGAGCTCCTTGGCATCCGCGGGGTTGATGTGGAGTTGGGCGTCGCCGACACCCGGCAGGCGCTTGTCCTCCCGGTAGACGTCCGAGAAGTTGGAGTTCCAGATCCAGTGCCAGTCGACGACCGCCCAGGAGGAGTGGGTGCTGTGACGTGACTTGGGTGTGAGGAACGTGAAGCGATACCCGTCCTCCCAGAGTGGATTCTTCGTCTTCTTGGCGTCCGCCCACGACATCTTGATGTTGCGGACCGACCGTTCGTCGGCCCCCCTCGCGTCCGGCGGGATCCCGTAGTCGACGGGTTTGACGTACGGGCTCGTCGAGACGATCACGTTGGGCATGTAGGGGGTCGCTTCGACCGCCTCGCGGTGGACGATGAGGTTCTCGCCGTATTCGATGGCCTCCGGGATGTCGACGTAGGAGTTCATGCGGCCGGTGTCGGTGTAGAAGGGGAGGCTCTGCTCGATCTGCTCCATGAACGGGATGCGGGGATAGGACAGGTACTGGAAGAGGGCACCTCCCTCGATCCCGTACTTGCCGGCCATGATGTCGCCGACCGTGTACCCCTCGGTCGTCCAGCATGCGGCCAGCACCCGGTCCAGGTAGACCTCGGGCTGCTTCGAGAACATCCAGTACTCGGCACAGCGGGGCTCGTCGATCTCCTCGGCCAGGGCGTTGCCCACTGACGCGAACACCTCGATGTCGTCGATCGTGTCGTGGAGTGGTTCGATCCCACCCTTCCAGATCTGGAGGAAGGGGTTCGAGCACGACCCCGCCATCTCGAGACTGGTGAACTCCACCCAACTGTTCACAGGCAGGATCACGTCCGCGAACTCGGCCGAGCCCGTCCATTCGATCTGCTGGTCGACGATCATGTCGATCTTGGGATTGACGTTGTGGACGAGCTCGTAGGCCCACTTCGCCTGGTTGATCAGGTTCGCGTTGTTGTACCACATGACCTTCGTGGGTGTGGGCATGTGGGTCTTGCCGGTGAAGACCTTGCGGCCCTCGTCCGGCGTGTCGACGACGAGTGGCCGGTCGCCGAAGCCCCAGTAGCTCGTGTCCTCCCCGTGCATGTAGTGGTGGACGTCGTCGAAGGTGTACTTGGCGGTGGGGTCGGTGAGCGGCTTGAAGGGGTTCTCGTTGACGTATCCGCCCACACCCGGCCCGAACCAGTCGGCCGCCTGGAAGATCGGGCCCTTGTAGTTGCCCGCCCACGTGCTCACACCGGAGCCGAGGCTGCCTATGTTCCCCGTGAGCATGAGGAGGAGGTACGCCGCCCGGTTGGCGAGGGTCGCGTGGAACCAGTGGTTGATGCCTTCACCGATGTGGATGGCAGCCGGCTTGATCGTGGCGAGGTCCACGGTGAGCTGCTCGATGAGGTGGGCGGGTGAGCCCGTGATCTCCTCGACGGTCTCGAGGTCGTAGTCCTCGAGGTGCCGGCGGTACATGGCGAACGCCGTGGCGACCTCGACCTTCTCGCCGTTGGTGAGCGTGACCTCGCCTTGCCAGTCGAGCGTGGGGGCGATGCCTCGGGCCGCGAGCTTGTCGCCGACGTCGTCACGGGTGATGGCCCTGAGCGCCTGCGTGCCCGAGTCCCATACGACCCGGTCGCCCGTCTTCTCGTACTGGTCGTCGGTCATCCCGTAGAGGGTGAAGCTGGGGCTGTCCTTGGGGAGTTGGTTCGTGTAACCGTCGAAGACGTCCTGGGGGCGGAGCCGCTCGAGGGTGTCGAGGCGGACGAGCAGGGGGAAGTCTGTGAAACGGAGGAGGAAGTCGGCGTCGTAGAGGTTGCGGTCGATGAGTTGCTTGGCAACGCCGAGGAGGAGCGCTGTGTCGGGCAGGCCGGCGCGGACGGGGATCCAGTAGTTCGCCTTCGTCGCCGGCGGACCGTACTCCGGGGAGATCGAGACGATCTTGCCGTCGCGCTCCATGACCTCGATCATCCAGTGCGACTCCGGCATCTTGTTCTCGACGAGGTTCTTGCCGAGGCCGATGAGCAGCTTGGAGTGCCTCAGGTCGCTGAAGTCGACTTCGGTCGACTGCAGCCCGTGCACGAAGGGAAAGCCCGGTGCCTGATCGCCACGCCACGTGTACTCGGACCACTCCCTCCCTCCTCGTGCCTCCTTCTCGCCGACCTTGCGGACCTTGGCGTCGAGGAGGGCGAGCATCGTGGCGAAACGCGTGAGGGAGAACTTGCCGGCGACACCGTGGACCGGTAGGGCGGAGCCGAACTTCATGGTCCGGACGCCGGACTCCTCCCAGAACTCGAGCATCTCGGGGTCGTACCCGTCCTCCTCGACGAGACGCCGCTTGCCCTGCTCGCCCGAGTAGGCCTCGGCGATGGCACGCAGACCCTTGGCCGTGTAGCGGGTCGCCTCCTTCCAGGACACGCGGACGAATGTGTCCTCTCCGCGCCGGTCGAAGCGGTACTTGGTCCGCAGGCTCGGACTGTCCGAGAGCGACGGGAAGCCGTCGTCCGCCCACTCCTTCCATCCGGCACGCAGCGACGGGTACTTGCCCCTGTAGGGGCCGTAGACGCGCCGCGCCATCGTGAACCCCTTCGGGCAGGCACGCGGGTTCCAGGCGATTCCCGTGCGGTTCCCCTGCGGGTCGCCGTACATGCCCCCGTCGTAGGCCTGCTCCACCCGCGTGATGACACCGTTGCGCACCATGGCACGGAGGCGGCACATGTGCGTGTCGTTGGGGGCACAGATGAAGAGGAAGCTGCTGTCGTAGGCGTACTGGTCCCGGTAGACGCGCTCCCACCCGTGGTCGGGATAAGCGACAAGCGGGTTGTCTATTCCCTCGGCGACCTGGAGGTAGGTCCAGCCGGAGGACGATTCGGCGTACGCGGCCGCGGCGAGAGCGGCACCTGTGCCCGTCCAGCGCAGGAACGTACGGCGCTGCATCTCGTTCGGCGCCTTCTCGGGCTGGGCATTCTGGTCGTCACGGTCCACGTGGGTTGCTCCTTTGACCCCGGACGCGGGATGTCGAGCCTGAGATTGGCCGATTTTCGCCGTCGGGGACAGGGACGGGTGTAGGACTTTGGGCCGGATGAATTTCTACTCTTGATGTGACTTTCGACCCTTGGCTTCGGGCGTGAGACCCTTCGCGGCCGCGTGTCCCGACGCGTTCACGCCGTCCTGCACCCTGCACTGGAGGATGCAGCCACCAGCGCGCGGGTCCCTGACCACGAGGCCATCGACATCGAATCCCCCGAATGCCTCGACCATCCCCTGGATCCGCCCGAGGTGGGCCTCACACACGATGTCGGGCGCAGCAATGGCGGCCGACTCGTACGCGCAACGCCGCATCACGATGTCCGTACGGGTGAAGCAACTGTCGATCATGGGGTCGAGGCCGTCCACTTCGAGCTGGGCGAGGAGGTCCCGGAGCGGTTCGCTCGAGGGCTGGCCGCCGAGACGCAGGCGCAGGCCGGACTGCCTCCCGACCGCCCGGGGTGATTCACCGCTCTTGAGCATGTCGATGAGCAGCAGGGCCAGCGTTTCGAAGCCACACCTGGTGCCCCACGCTCCGACCGCGGCCGGATGCACCCGGTACTGGAGCCGCGGGCGACCGGCGACGGCACGATCCTCCTCGGTCGAGTGCACGACGAGATGCGCGTCCTCGAGCTTGGCGAGATGATGCCGGATCGCGTTGTGCGTGATGCCGAGCTCGTCGACGAGACCGGCCACATCGACGAGGCCGTCACGCTCGGCGATGAAGCTGAAGATCGCAAAGCGCGTGGGATCGCCCAGAGCCCGCGCCTGCACCTGCACGACGTCGTCTGCCCTCTGCGGTTTTCTCACACAATCATTTGTGATTCACGCCCGCCTGGCGCACAAGGGACTTTCGGCCGGTGCACGTCGGGACTCTCTCGCCTAGGCGACGGCCCGGGGTTGTGAGGACTTGACATCGTGATACCGGGTTGTCGTGTTGCAGCGGATTCCTCACACATGTCGCGGGGCAACAAGGGCTTCGGCACTCACAGGCGTCGCGGCACTCTTCCGGCAGCGGCCCGAGTGCACCTGAGTGTCTCTCAGTACAAGCCGGACTGCGAAGAACTGGCCCGAGTCAGCCCCAACGTGAGAAACGGCGCGTGACCAGGGCGGCAAGCGGTGGGGCTACGTGGACTCGAACCACGGACCTCACGGGCGGGACAGATCCCGGGGGCGTTCAAGTTGGGCACGGGCCCGCGGGCGCGGTGGCGGTTCAGCAGGACGATGCTGGCGAACTGGTACCGCCACCAGATGCAGGAGTCCCTCGAGCGCTACCGCGAGCAGCGGAAGTGATGCCTTGTGCTCAGGTCCGGGCGGTTGGGGGACGTCCGGGGGTATGCCCTGGCTGCTTGGATGGGTCCGCCGGGGGATGCCGTGGGTCGGGACCCGCACTTGGACTACCCTATAATCCAGGATAAAGGGCAACCTGGACTATGAGGGATCGTAGGTGCGGGATGCGGGGTCGTCTCGTTGTGAGCACTTGGACACATGACCCGTCGGTGTATGCGCCTGCGAGGTACCGCAGGGCGTGTCGGTACGAGGCATTCGTGCCGGAGAGGGTTACGGGTATCGAGGTGGTGATGTCGGGCGACGTGGCTGGAGTTGTCTCTGATGCCGAGTCTGTCGTGCGGTCGCTGAATGATCGTGCACGTCCGGCATTGCGGCCTTTTGCCAGGCTTCTGTTGCGTACCGAGTCGATAGCGTCGTCGAAGGTGGAGGGCCTACAGGTCGATACACGGACATTGGCGAAGGCAGAGGCCCGCGCCGAGGCCGGACGCAGGGCGGGTCGAGACGTGCAAGAAGTCCTGGCGAATGTCGATGCGATGGAGCTGGCCATCGAGAAGACGAGCTTGGTCGGTCGGATCGGGCCCGAGGACATCGTGGCCATCCATGCTGCCCTCATGGAGTCAACCCAGCCTCACCTCGCGGGGCGGGTGCGGACCGTGCAGAACTGGATCGGCGGGAACGACTACAACCCCTGCGACGCAGACTTCGTACCTCCGCCACCGAGCGAAGTCGGCGGTCTCCTGAAGGATCTCTGCGAGTTCGGTGACACCGAGGAGCTCCCCCCGCTCGTCCAAGCGGCGATCGCGCACGCCCAGTTCGAGACGATCCACCCCTTCGTCGACGGCAACGGCCGCACGGGACGGGCGTTGATCCATGTCATCCTGAGACGCCGCGGGCTCGCCCCCGACTACGTACCGCCCATCAGCGTGGTACTGGCCAGGGACCGAAACAGCTATATCGACGGCCTCACACAGTTCCGCAACGACAACATGGATGGCTGGATCGCCAAGTTCGCGGCTGCCACAGCACGCTCAGCCATCCTCGCCGAGGATTATCTCGCTCAGATCAGCCAACTCCAGCAGTCCTGGCGAGACAGGGTCGACGCGATCCTCGATCTCCGTGCCGATGCGGCGGCATGGGCGATCATCGAGGTCTTGCCCGGCCACCCCGTCATCACGGTTCCAGTCGCCGTCGCCGCCACGGGACGCAGCAAGTCAGCCGTGAACGTCGCCGTAGACCATCTTGAACAAGCCGGCGTTCTGCGCCCCCTCTCGAGCGGTCGCCGCAACCGCGCATGGGAAGCAGACGGACTCCTCGACATCCTCGCCGACCTCGAAGCGGCCGACACACCCCCAAGAGCGGTCCCACCGTGACAAGGGCATGGGTGCCGACAAACCCCTCTCTGACAGAAAAGCTCTTGCGAATCCCTACTGATAGATAAGTGAAGTAGGGCGAGAAGCGAGAAGGAGAAGATGACCGTTACTACCGTTGAGGGCGTGGCCTCACGTCCTCATCCTGCAGGCTCGTCTCCGCCTGCACGGTGCTGCAATGAGGCCGCCCCCTCTCGGAGGCGGATGGCCGTCGACTCCGGTTGTGCGGATCTCGACGTGGGGGCTGCAATGAGGCCGCCCCCTCTCGGAGGCGGATGGCAGGCACTGCAACGGGATCGACGACATATCGGAGGCGCTGCAATGAGGCCGCCCCCTCTCGGAGGCGGATGGAACGTCGGCAAACCCTTCCGGATCCGAGTCACATTCGCTGCAATGAGGCCGCCCCCTCTCGGAGGCGGATGGAATCCGTGGGTGTTGAGCCAGTGTGCGACGGCCGATTCGCTGCAATGAGGCCGCCCCCTCTCGGAGGCGGATGGGCAGAGCTGCCGAATCCACGTTGCGAGCCGCAGGCGCTGCAATGAGGCCGCCCCCTCTCGGAGGCGGATGGGTTCTCGAACTTGCCCAACAGAGCTGCGGTCGTATCGCTGCAATGAGGCCGCCCCCTCTCGGAGGCGGATGGTCCGCTACGACGGCCAGTCAGAACCCCGCAAGAAAGGTGCTGCAATGAGGCCGCCCCCTCTCGGAGGCGGATGGCGAAAGCTTCTTCGACCGCCCAGTTGCGGGCGAGGGGATCGCTGCAATGAGGCCGCCCCCTCTCGGAGGCGGATGGATGTCATTTGCGTTCCGGCCAGTCCGGGAATTCGTGCTGCAATGAGGCCGCCCCCTCTCGGAGGCGGATGGCGACTGGACCGAACTCGCCCAATGTTGGGATGCCTGCGCTGCAATGAGGCCGCCCCCTCTCGGAGGCGGATGGCTAGGCGACACCGCGGAATA
>JADZDR010000069.1 GCA_020850945.1 Acidimicrobiia bacterium
CCGCCGTCCTGCGCAACATGCAGCAGATCTTCTCGACAGGTCGCCTCGGCGGCACGGGTTACGTGTCGATCCTCCCCGTCGACCAGGGGATCGAGCACTCGGCAGGCAAGTCCTTCGCCCCGAACCCGATCTACTTCGACCCCGAGAACATCATCCGCCTCGCGATCGAGGGCGGCTGCAACGCGGTTGCCTCGACTCTCGGTGTGCTCGGCGCGATCTCCCGCAAGTACGCCCACAGGATCCCGTTCATCCTCAAGATCAACCACAACGAGCTCCTCACGTACCCGAACGAGTACGACCAGACGATGTTCGCGTCGGTGCAGCAGGCATTCGAGATGGGCGCTGTCGCCGTCGGTGCCACGATCTACTGGGGCGCCGACGTGTCACGTCGTGAGCTCCAAGAGGTGAGCGAGGCATTCTCCCTCGCCCACGAGCTCGGACTCGTCACCGTCCTCTGGTGCTACCTGCGCAACAACGCCTTCAAGAAGGACGGAGTCGACTACCACGCGGCGACGGACCTGACCGGGCAGGCGAACCACCTCGGCGTGACGCTAGAGGCCGACATCGTGAAGCAGAAGCTGCCCGAGACGGCAAAGCCGGGATTCGTCGACATCGGCTTCGGGCAATCCTCGGACAAGATGTACTCGCTCATGACCGACAACCCGATCGACATGACCCGATACCAGGTCGCGAACTGCTATATGGGGCGGGCAGGCCTCATCAACAGCGGTGGCGCGTCGGGTGAGAACGATCTGAAACAGGCGGTGATGACGGCCGTCGTGAACAAGCGGGCCGGCGGCATGGGTCTCATCTCGGGTCGCAAGGCGTTCCAGAAGCCGATGGACGAGGGCATCGAGCTCCTGAACGCGATCCAGGACGTCTACCTCGACAGCGGGGTGTCGATAGCCTGAAAGATCCCAAGCGGGGCCGGTAGACCTCCGGCCGCGCGTGGGGAGGGCAGTAGGGGCCTTCCTTGGCACGTGGGGTCGCACCACTGCGGGTGCGACCCCACGTCGCGTTCGGCACGAATCGTCTCACCGCGCCGATGAGACCACCGGCGTCGTCAGAGATCCCAGTCGACCGGCGACAGGGGGTCGGGCTTGTAGCTGCAGTACGTGCCGGTTCGCAAGCTCGACCGGAGGTGAGCCGCCAACAGTCGGTGTCGGGCCTCCAGTTCGCCCAGCGCGTAGCGCAGGGCCTTGGCGACACTGGTGCGGGCGCGCTCCGAGGAACCACCCGTCCGCCTCGTTCGGCCTCCGAACCCAACGGCTGTGGTGAGCTCGGCGATCAGGAAATCGCGATCGGCTTCGGCCTTGGCGACCCGGCCCAGGTCGTTGCAGCGGGTGGCGTCATCGATGTCGTCCTCCACGTCGACGAGGCGTTGCCGGTAGGCGTCCCGGGCTGTGTCGTCGAGGACCTCGAGGCCGGCCTCCCCACGTTGTGCGGTGAGGTCGGCCGGCGTCTCCGAGACGTTTCGAGGCGCACCGCCCTCGGCGGCTACGAGGTCCAGGACATGGAACTCCCGACCCGGTGAGGCGAGCAGTCGATGCACGTATCGGAGCCCTTTGAGGTCCTTGACGCGCACGGAAGCGCCCGCGAAGTCGACGAACCAAACGTCGCCTTCGCGTCGGAAGACTCCCTGCACTCCGTTGAAACCCCCGTCACGTGCCGGCGGCCGGGTCGGATCCGGCTCCCCGAGGCGTGCTGCGAGCGCATCGGCACGTCGGAGCGCCCCGTAGCCACGGTATGTGCGTTCAGCGGCCGCGAGCTGAATCCGCTCGAGCTCGGGGCCTTCTGCCATCGCGGCCGCCCGGGCCGCCACCTCCCACGCCCGAGCGGCATCGAAGGCCGCGTCGAGCCCTGCGAACTCACCCGCCGCGGATTGCGCGAGGGCGAGAGCACCGGCGGCATCGTCGCCCAGGAGGCACGCGCGGGCGGTTGCCAGGTCCAGGATCGCGCGGAGCATCGGACCCGGGTAACGCGTGGCAATGTCCCGGAGGCCGGTCGCGGCTGCGGCAGCCGTCGCGGCGTCGTCATCGGCCAGGGCGATCTCGCTCTGGGCATCGAGCGACGGCACCAAGCGGAGCTCGCCCCAGGGTGGAATCTCCTTCGAGGGAGCATCCACAGGATGGGTGACGGCAGCCGAGATGAGCTCTGCCGCACGCGACACATCTCCCTGTTCCAGTCGCACGAGAGCGAGCCCCGGGTGCGGCGGCCATCCGTGGTCCATCGCCGCCTCGAAGGTCTGTTCTGCGCCTTCGAGGTCACCTCGTCGCAGCCGGATCGTCCCGAGCTCCACGAGTGGCCAGCCGAACTCGCGTCGCATCCAGGGACGGAGCTCTTCGCACGCGATGAGTGCCACGTGTTCCGCCTCGTCCACGGGGCCGCTGGCACGGAGCAGCTCGGCGTGATGGACCCGACAGCGTCCACGGATGCTGCCCGGGCCGTTGACGGCCCAGCGTCGCATCTGATCGGTCCACTCCCTCGCGCGATCGGGCCGGGCGATGCCCTGTGCGGCACAGATCAGCTCGCAGTACATCATTCCCCTCGTGAACGGGTCGGCGAGGGGTGAGAGGAGCAGCGCCGCGACCTCGTCGAGCATTGCGAGACCGCCGTCGATGTCGCCATCGAGGATCGTGAGGCGACCGGTCGCCGTGAGGCCGACCAGCCGGGCCGGTTCCACACCGAAGCGCTCACCGAGGTCTGTCGCTCGGTCTGCGAGCACCGCAGCCGTCGTCATGTCGCCGCACATGAATCGTTCGTACGCCGACACCGCGGCGAGAAGTGCCTGGACCGGACCCTGTTCGTCGTCGAGTAGGTGTTCAGCCCGCCGCACCCACCCACGGACTGCCGACATCAGCCCGCTGTCGCAGAGGAGTAGCAGAGCGCCCATCGCCGCCGCCCTGGCCGCGCCGACACGTCGGCCGTGCTCGAGATGATGTGCGTACAGGCGTTCCCATGAGATGACCGCGACGTCGTAGTCGCCGGCTCCGTAGCTCACCTCGGCTCTGAGCTCGAGCCACGGCACGATGTCCTCATCCCCCGGCGGGTCCGTGCCGAGCAAGACGGATGCCTCGTCGAAACGGCCCTTCTCCAGCGCAGCCCGGACCGCCTCGGTGTCCAGCGTCACGTTGTGACACTAGTTGTCACGCCTTCTCCGCGGCGGCGCGTCGCCGCCCCGGATGAGAGGAAGAGACAGATGCGTATCGACAAGAACGAGATCCCGATTGTGATGGCCGTCCCCGGCGCAACCGCACGCCAGATGCCCTTCGGTGGGGACCTCGCCGCGGAGTACTTCAGCCTCGGCAGCGGGACCGACATCGCGCCCTTGCTCCAGGGCCTCGAGGCAGACCCGACTTTGACAGGGTTGTCGCGTTGGTGCGGGTCAACGGGGGTGGACGGAGTGCGCGTTGTCCCTACACGGGCCGGTGTGGGGTGCGTCTGGGGGTCAGTATCAGTGGATGTGGGCGCGGTTC
>JADZDR010000070.1 GCA_020850945.1 Acidimicrobiia bacterium
CCTCACAACCGGGCATAGGTTGACGGGTAATCGGCATGGGTCCCGTGCCGAACTCCTGAGACAGGACCTCGGTCCCCGGCGGAGGACAGCCGATGCGACGACGCACATGCATCCTCACCGCACTTCTCGCGGTGCCTGTCCTCGCGTTCGTCTTGGCCGGCGCGTATATCAGCGCCAGTGCCTGGGCCTACGAGCTCTCCCTCCTCGGCAGTAGGTCAGCCGAGACCACCGCGGGTGACGTGCCCGAGGACCCGGACATCGCCGACGAGCCGAAGGAGCCCGAGGCGACCGACGAGATGGAGCCGCTCGGCACCTGGACCGTTGACGGAGACGAGATCACACCTGTCGGCGACATCGACCCGCAGGTCGAGCGCAAGGGTGAGAAGATCTGGGACCGCTTCGTGGAGCTCGTCCCGGCCGATCAGCGCGACATGCTCGTCACGTTCGAGATCTTCGAGGACGAATCGGTGGCGGCTGCTGTCAGCCAGGACGAGACCGACCTCGACAAGTGGGGCCTGTACGCGAACATCGACCAGGCGAATGCGGCCGATCTCGAAGACACCCTCGTCCACGAGTTCGGCCACCTCCTCACGCTCAACGCCGACCAGGTGCCGCCCGACCCCAACCCGCCCGAAACCGAGGTCGCCTACAAGCGCAGGGAAGCCACGTGCGCGCCGCACTACTACACGGGTGAGGGCTGCGCGCCGAACGGCTCCTACGTCGACGAGTTCGTGGAGCAGTTCTGGCCGCTCGAGATGCGTGACGCGGCCGAGCGCATCGCGTCCATCGAGGATGAAGCGGAATGGGAGGAGGCGGTGAGCGACTTCGCCGACGATCACCGCGGGGAGTTCGTGTCCGAGTACGCGGCATCCCACCCCGGTGAGGACGTTGCCGAGTCGTTCGCCGCGTTCGTCCTCCGGCCAAGACCGCACGGCTCATCTGTCCGAGCTGAGAAGATCGCCTTCTTCTGGGACTATCCTGAACTCGTAGAACTGCGCAGCCGCATCCGTTCGAACCTCTGACCTGCCTTCTGACCAGGGCAATCCAATTCATGGCTTGGCAGGCAGGAGGTCGGCTGCTAACTTGCTCGACTTGATCGAGGTCGGTCGCACCCCGACCCCGATCCGGCCGGATCGATCCCCCCGCAACCTCCCGAGGCGGGACCCTGCCTCGGGAACCTCGGAGGGACTCGAGTGTGGCGACGCACGCCGCGCTCTCCCGGCCATGACAATGCACGCGACCAAAGGAAACCGCATGCAACGCAGGCACCTCCGTCGACCACGCAGGCGCTTCGTGCGTCTCCAGGCGACGGCAGCCTACGTAACAGCGCTCGGACTCCTCATCGCCGCTCTCGTTGCCTCACCCACGGCGCGCGCGGACACGCAGTCCGACTACGAGGCGGCCAAAGCCCGCCTTGCCTCTCTCACGTCGCAGTCAGACCAACTGGTCGACGCCTACAACGCGGGCGCTGAGAAACTCGACTCCCTGAACAAGGAGGTCGAAGCCGCGCAGGAACGTGTAGGCCAGCTCCAAGGCCAGGTCGACGAGCAGCGGGGAACACTGAACTCGCAGGCTGTCGCCGTCTACAAGTACGGCTCTTCACAGGCTGCGGCCAGCCTTGCCGGCATGTTCGAGATCGGGGACTTCGAAGAGTTCCCGACGGCGCAGAAGTACCTCGGTGAGCTCCAGGCCGACACGAAGGCCGCTCTCGAGGCCTACGTCGCCGCCAAGACCGACGCCGACACGGAGAAGGCGAATCTCGAGGCGGCCAAGACCGAACAGCAGAACGTCGTAGCCGACCTCGAGGCGAAACGACAGCGGATCGAGGCGAGCGTCGCCGAGCAGGAGCGCATCACCACACAGTTCAAGGAGAAGCTCGACGCCGAGCGGGCCGCGGCTGAGGCCCGGGCGCGAGCGGCCGCCGAACAGGCGTCCCGCGACGGCGGGGGTTCGGGCTCCGGTGGCGGTTCGGGTTCCTCCGGCAGTGGCGGCAGTGGCGGCGGGGGTGGAGGCGGTGACGCCGGACCGCCCTCGCAGGGAGCGGCCTCGGCCGTCTCGTTCGCCCAGGCGCAACTCGGCAAGCCATACCGCTGGGGCGCGTCGGGTCCGGACGCATACGACTGCTCCGGTCTCACGAGCGCTGCGTGGCGCTACGGCGGCAAGTCGATCCCTCGTACCTCCTCGGCTCAGGCCGGGCTGCCCCGCGTGTCGGATCCGGCTCCGGGCGACATCGCCTGGCGGCCCGGGCACGTCGCCCTCTACGTGGGAGGCGGGACGGTCATCTCGGCTCCCCAGACGGGCGACGTGGTCAAGTACGCGTCTGCGGGTCGCTACTCCAGCTTCCACCGGCCCTGAGATCTCACGTCCCACCGCCCGAACGGCTCTGGCGGAAGCGGCCTACCTCCGTATGATGATGATGTCATGCAGAGTGACGCACCCGACGGTCTCGGTTGGATCGACTACACGATGGCACGGCGCTCTGTGCTGGGTGATCTCGCATGCGGGCGCGTCTCCCGGACAGAGGTGTGCGACTGTCACCCCGAGCTGATGCGTGTCGCCCGCTACCAGGGCGAGCCTGCCGAGACGGAGTGCCCGGTCTGCCACAGCGACGCCAACGTGACGGTCACGTTCGCCTTCGGCGACCGCCTCGCCCGCCGCAACGGACGCATGATCCCACCACAGGAGATCGAGGCATACGTAGCCGTCCCCGGCGTGAGTTGCTACACCGTCGAGGTCTGCACGGATTGCTCGTGGAACCATCTCCTGCGTTCGCACGGAGCTGTGACCCTCACGCACGACGCCGGCGCGGTCACGCGCATCCTCAAGGCGGCCGAACCCTCACGCGATACCGATTAGGAACAAGGGATCGCGGGCGGTGTCGGCGTAGACTGTGACGTAGCTCCAAGAAGCCGTATACGCGCCGGCAGCCCCACAGGGCGCTGGACGCAAGGAGGCAATGCAGCGATGAGCGCACACCCCACTCCTGCTCCCGACGGCGCGCGCGTCGGGCGCCCCAAGGTGACGGTCCCGGACGTACGGGCGGCGAAGCACGCCAAGCTGCCGCTCGTGATGACCACGGCGTACGACGCGGCCACGGCGCGCATCGCTGATCTCGGTGGCGCCGACATGATCCTCGTCGGAGACTCCCTCGGCATGGTCGTCCTCGGACGGAACGACACGCTCCGGGTCACGGTCGACGAGATGGTGCACCACACGCGGGCCGTGACGAGTCAACACCCGAGCGCCCTCGTGGTCGGAGACATGCCGTTCCTCAGCTATCACGTGTCACGAGAGGAGACCGTGCGCAACGCGGGTCGTCTCGTGCAGGAAGGCGGCGCCGAGTGCGTCAAGATCGAAGGAGGCCGCAAGCGTCTCCGTATGATCGGGGCACTTCTCGATGCGGAGATCCCTGTCATGGGGCATATCGGACTCACACCCCAGAGCGTGAACGCGATGGGTGGCTTCAAGGTGCAGGGCAAGGTTCTCGAACAGGCCGAGGGGCTCCTCGGTGATGCCGCCGCCCTCGCCGAGGCCGGGGTCTTCGCCATCGTCCTCGAAGGCGTGCCCGCCGAGCTCGCCCGGATCATCACCGACGATGTCGACGTTCCCACGATTGGAATCGGGGCAGGGCCCGCGTGCGACGGACAGGTCCTCGTGATCCACGACCTGCTCGGCCTCACGAGCGGCCACGTTCCCAAGTTCGTCCGCCAGTACGCCGACCTCGGAGCGCAGGCCGTCGCGGCCATGTCTGCCTTTGCCGAGGACGTGCGGTCGGGGGACTTCCCGTCACGCGAGGAGTCATATGCGATCCCCGACGATGTCGCCGCGGCACTCGGCACACTCGTCTCGGACTGAGAAGCACCTGCACGCGACCACGGCTACCCGCTGTGCTCTCGTGGCCGGATCGCTGCTCCTCGTAGTCACGGCGTGCGCGACCGGCTCGAGCGTGACCCCGTCGTCCGGACCGACCGGAGACGTGGCTTCGTTCGGGACGGAAGCCGTCGACCTGACCGCACATGGCGGACCGGGCGCGCCCCGGCGAATCTGCCTCCTCGTCGCCGACACACCCGATCAACGCCACATCGGCCTCTCGGCACGACGGGACCTCGACGGCTTCGACGGCATGCTCTTCGTCTTCGAAGACGAGTCGGACCACCGTTTCTGGATGCGAGACACCCATATTCCCCTGGATCTCGTTCCCGTGGACGACGAAGGCCGGGTGATCGACGTCATCCCGATGGAGCCGTGCGCCGGCGGCGGAGACTGCCCCACCTATTCCCCTCGAAAGCCGTACGGCCTCGCTCTCGAGTTGCCTCAAGGCGACCTTGCAGCCTGGGGTTTCGAACCCGAAACGTCGGATCTCGAGATCACGCGTTCCGGCGAGACCTGTCAGGCCGAGACACCTGGGCGGGAAGGACCCGAGGCGTAACGTGCCCGGCCCATGCCCCGCGTCAGACGACACGCCGGGTAGGTTCCGGAGCGTGCCGGCCGGACGGGGAAACAGACGCCGGGGCGCGGGGCTCGCACTCGCGATTGCCGTGACCTGCAACATCGTCCTCGGCGCGTGCGGGGAGGGGAACCGCGACGCCTACGTCCTCGACGACTACGCGCTGGCGACCGGCACGTTCGAGTTCGACGCACGATCCACGGTCGAAGTCGTGTACGACCTGAGCGCCATCGCCGCCAATCTGCCCGGTGCCGAAGGTGTCGAGCAGCTCGCGGACGCCGGCCCGACCCGGAGCAAGACGAACATCACGGGGGTCGCCACGGTCGAGGTCACCGCCGACGGTGCGAACCGCACAGCCGGCGTCCGCTTCAGCGAGGCAGACGGTGAGCTGAGCGGCGCCTTGGGAACGTCCCCGATCGGGGCGGATGACCTCACCCCGCAGAGCTTCACGTTCACGCCGTCGGGGGATGTCACGTCCGGCAAGGGTGGTGCGAACGCCGGCCTCCCCGGCATCGACCTCGGCCGTGCGTTCAGTTGCCCTCCACTCCCCGAGGGTGGGGCCACGAGCGGTGAACGGTGGGAAGCCGAGGTCGAACTGCCCGTCGCCGGCGGCGGGACGGCCACGGCGACGACCGCGAGCTCGCTCGAGCTGCGCGACGTCCGCGGAGTGGAGGCGGCACGTGTGATGGCCCGCCTCGACGAACCCGTGACGCTGCGCATCGACGCAGCCTTGCTCACACAGCAGCTCCAGATCCCGAACGCGCCTGTCGCACCGCCCGGCATCGAGCTCGCCGTCACCGCCGAACTGGACGTGACCGTCACCTGCGACCTCGGCATCCCCGACAAGACGCTCCTGTCCCGTGCCGTCGATTCGAGCATGACTCTGAGCTTCGCCCTTCCCCCCGAAGTGTCCGATCCCGCGGCGGCGGGCGTCGCCGCGATCTTCGTCGGTCTGCGCATCGCCAACACCGAAGACACACGTTGGAGCCTCCGCGACTAGCGTCGCACACCCAACTCGCATAGTGTTGCGGGAGCCTCGGTGTTCTGTGAGACCGCTCTTCGTGCCTGCCCTCCCGGTCAGGCGATCTGAATTAGTGGTGTAGGGACCGAGCCACATTCAGCAAGAGGAGTATCGTCCACATGGGATCCAAAGTCTTCGTCGGCAACCTCAACTTCGCGACGACCGACGAGTCGCTCAGAAGCGCCTTCGAGTCGGAGGGCTTCAACGTCGAAGATGCCGTCGTCATCTCCGACCGCGAGACGGGCCGTTCACGCGGGTTCGGGTTCGTCACGGTCGGCTCGGACGACGAGGCCACACAGGCGATCGAGAAGCTCAACGGGAAGTCGATCGACGGACGCGAGGTCCGCGTCGACTCCGCCAAGGAGCGCCAGGACCGCCGCCGCGGTGGCGGCTGGTAAGCCTCCACCCGTGCCCCACCTTCGGATGTCACACCCCCCTGTTACGGTGTGAACACGCGGAGCCACGAGACCGCGTGAGAAGAGAAGGAGGCGGTGGCACTGGTAGTGTTCGCACAATTCCATCCTGCTCTCCGGGACCGCTCGGAGGGCCTCGGAGTCCTCGTGTGACAGCCCGTGTCACACGTACCCGAGACCAGAGGAGGTACGGCCCATGCGGGTCTACGAGACGATGATCATCCTCGATCCCGACTTGGACGAGGACGAGGCGCGCAGCTTCACCAAGGACAGAGTGGTCGACGCCCTCGAGAAGCTGGGTGCCGGCGTCCGAGACGTGGACCACTGGGGGAAACGTGATCTCGCGTATGAGATCCGCCACAAGCGGGCGGGCTACTACGTGATCGTGACCGCAGACGCCGAGCCTGCGGCCATGGATGAACTCGGCCGGCAGCTCGCGATCGCCGACCCTGTGTTCCGGCACAAGACCGTTCGCCGCCCCGACAAAGAGCGGGAAAGCACGTGACCGCAACCGACCACGTGCCTGAGAGGCTCGGTGCAGACTGATCGGGATCGCCCGATCGGGAAGGAACCCCGACAGGGGCGGCAGAGGGAGCTGACATGGCGTCGGAAAACCAGGTAACGGTTGTTGGAAACCTCACGGACGAGCCTGACCTGCGCTTCACACCCGCCGGTCAGGCGATGTGCCGATTCAGCATCGCCCACAACCGGCGGTGGCAGGACCGGAGCACGGGTGAATGGAAGGAGGACGCGAGCTTCTTCAACGTGGTCACGTGGCGCGACATCGCCGAGAACGTGTCGGCGTCACTCCACAAGGGAGACCGCGTCATCGTGACGGGCCGACTTCAGCAGCGGTCGTGGGAGACGCAGCAGGGCGAGAAGCGCTCGACCGTCGAGATCACGGCAGACGAGATCGGACCGAGCCTGCGCTTCGCGACGGCCGACGTGACGCGCAAGGCGCGCCGTGAGGCAGACGGAGGCATGGGTGACACCGGCCCCCAGAACGCGCCCGAGCCGATCGGGGACGACTGGGGAAGCCAGGGAGACGTGCAGTTCTGACAGCAGGCGAACTGGTGGCGAAGGAGTGACATGCCGAAAGTGAAGAAGCGCCGCAAGCCAATGGAGAAGCCGGAGCGGCGCTCACGCAAACGACCCCGCGTGCCGGGGATCGAGGAGATGGAGTACATCGACTACAAAGATGTCGCCCTCCTGCGTGAGTTCATGAGCGAACGTGGCAAGATCCGCGCGCGCCGCGTCACGGGACTCTCCACCCAGAAACAACGTGAGATCGCCGTCGCCATCAAGAACGCCCGCGAGATGGCCCTGCTCCCGTACACGAACCGTTAGGCACGCGAGGGAGCGCTAGCCCCGGAGGAGTCCAAGCATGAAGGTCATCCTGCGAGAAGATGTCGGGTCCCTCGGCCACAAGGGTGACGTCGTCACCGTGACCGACGGGTATGCCCGCAACTACCTCGTCCCCAAGGGCCTCGCCATCACCGCCAACCCCGGTGCCGTGAAGCAGGCCGGCGACATGCAGCGCGCCCGCCAGCAACGCGACACGCGCGAGCGCGAGGCGGCTGAGCTGCTCGCCCGCAAGCTCTCTGCCGCCCGCCTCCGGGTCAAGGCGAAGGCGGGCATCGACGGCAAGCTCTTCGGTTCCATCACGGCCGCCGACGTGGGCCGAGCGGCGGAGAAGCAGACCAACGAGGAGCTCGACAAGCGCCGCATCCACATCCCGGACACGATCAAGTCCGTCGGTCTACACGAGGTCACGGTGCGACCCCACCCCGATGTCGAGTTCAAGCTCACGATCGAGGTCGTGGCCGAGACCTGACCAGACCGAGCCGCAGGCTCGGGGGCCCGAGGGCGCAGCCCTCACACGCGAGCGAAGCGAGCCCAGGGGGTTCCAAAGGGGGTGCGGGCACCCCCTTTCCTGCGAGGCCATGCCCGCAGACCGAGCCGCAGGCTCGGGGGTCCGAGGGCGCAGCCCTCACAACGATGTACCGTTCACGCATGGCGAAAGCCCCGTCGCGCGGGCGGCGCCGCCGCGATCCGGATCGCGGCTACGACGTCACCCGGGCGAGGCCACTCGGCCCGCTCGTTCGCATGATTCTGGGTGCGGCCGCCTACGTGGCCGTGACGCTGTTCGTGTTCAACAGCCAGACGACCCTGCAGGCGGCGAAGGAGACCTCGGCCGCGAAGTTGCTCGGCGTGCAGATCGCCTTCATCGCCACTGCCCTCATCTCCCCGTTCGTCGTCGCGATCGCGTCCGTGGCCACAGCGCTCATCGGCTTCAGGTTCCGTCTCGCCCTCGATCTGCTCGTCGCCGGTCTCGTCACATCGGGTGTCGTGTACCTCCTGAACCTGTGGAGTTGGGAGGCCGATTTCGGCCCTCCCCTCCTCGTCGCCCTCGCGATCGTCGCCTACCCGTACTTCCAGCGGCGCGGGAGGCGACTCATCAGCACCTACACGGTGATCATCCTTCTCTGCTGGCTCGCCATCCTCGGTCCACCCGTGCTCGTCGCCGTCGGCCAGGTCTCGATCGGCTACTTCTGCGGAAACCTCGTCGCCCTCGTCATGGGTGTGCGTCAGCTCACGATCAACGAGCGTGGCCTGCGCGATGCCCTCGACCGCATCGGTGTCAAGGTGCGGTCGGTCGAGGCCCTCGACGTTCCGGCAACACGCACGCGGCCCTACCTCGCTCTGACGCCGGACGGGAGCGAGGTCTTCGTCAAGGTGCACGGCGCCGTGGAGCGCGATCTCGACTGGGTCACGAAGATGCGCAGACGGCTCCTCATCCGAGGTGCCGAGGACGATCCCGTGTTCACGACTTCCCGGCTGCGCGTGGCGCACGAGGGCTTCGTGACCGACCTGGCCCGCATGTCGGGTGTGCGCACACCCGAGGTGGCAGGCGCAACGGTGGTCGTGACCGGCGAGGCCGTCTTCATGCACGACTACGTGCACGGCGAGACACTCGACAACCTGGCGGATACGGATGTCACCGACGAGCTCATGAGCGACATGTGGCGCCAGACGGCCGCCCTCCACGCCGCCGGACTCGCTCACCGTGAGCTGCGCATCGACAACTTCCTGGTGGACGGCGCAGGTCGCGCCTGGCTCCTCGACATGGGTACGGCAGAGTTCGGTGTCCCGACGCAGAAGCAGGCATTCGACGTCGCCGAATTGCTCACCTCGACTGCGATCCGCGTCGGGCCGGCACGTGCCGTAGCCGCGTGCGAACCGTTCGTCGCGCGCGACATCCGCCACGAGGCCCTACGCGTGCTCGTGCCGCGGGGTCTCACGGGGACGACGAGACGCCACCTCAAGGAGAAGGGCGACCTCATCGACACCCTGCGTGAAGTCCTGGCGGCCTCCGTCGACGCCGATCCGAACGAGCGCACGCGCCTGAGCCGTGTCGAGATCAGGACTTTGGTCCAGGTCATCGGCCTCGGGCTCGTCATGTACCTGCTCCTCCCCCAACTCACGAACTTCTGGAACACGGTGGGGCAATGGGAGCGGGCGAGCGCGCTGTATCTCACCGCCGCCTTTGTGTTCTCCCTCGGCACCTACCCCATGAACGCCCTTCAGCTCATGGGAAGCGTGCCGGGTCACCTCCCGTTCGGTTGGACGTGCCTCGTGCCCATCGCGGCGGAGTTCGCGAACCGTGTCACGCCGGGCGGAGTCGGCGGCATGGCGGTCACGGGCGCGTATCTGCGCAAGGCGGGACACTCGCCGACAGAGTCGGCATTGGGCGTGACCCTCACATTCCTGTTCGCGTTCCTCGTCAACATCCCCACACTCCTCATCATGGTGTTCCTTGCCCGGGACGCGGACGCGGCCGCGAACATCGCCCCGCCCGACGTGTCCCCGACCGCGTTCGTCCTCCTCGCCCTTTTCGCTGTCGTCGCGGCTGCGGTCACGCTCTCCATCCGGCGCGTGCGGGTCGCCATCCTCGAACGGATCCGCGAGGCGGGCACCGCCCTGCGCCAGATCGCGACCAGGCCTCGCGGTGCGGTCATGCTCCTTGGAGGCTCCGTCGGTCAGATGACGGCCTACGTTCTCTGCTTCCTGGCATGCCTCTACGCGTTCGGGTCCCACCTCTCCGTCTTCACCGCCACGGCGATCTACCTCGGTGGGTCGGCTCTCGGCCAGCTCGTACCGACGCCCGGCGCGGTAGGTGGCGTCGAGGCCCTCCTCATCGCCGGCCTCACCCGCGTTGGCGTCGATTCGGGCACTGCCGTGGCGGCCGTGCTCACGTTCCGACTCTTCACCTACTGGCTGCCCACCGTGCCGAGTATCCCCGTCTACCGCATGCTCGAACGCGCGGGACGGATCTGAGTCCTCCCGCCCGAGCCTTGCCCCGCTGTCCGCGACCCCGCGGCATGCCGGCGACGCGGTCGGACCACACATACGTCCCGGTGAGGACGAGTCATAGGTAACCGCGCCCCGGGACCTTTGCACCTGTGAACGCTTTCACAAACACGGGAAGCTCGGGTCACGGGACGCACCAGGCAGACCGCGGACGTGGCACGGAGGTTCCAACGGTGACGCATCCACAGGATGACGAGCGCAAAGGCCTGAGCAGACGAAGGTTCCTGGCCGCGATCTCGGGCGCCGCCGCCGGCGCGACGGCTTTTCTCACCGTCGAGGAGGCGATCGCCGACTTCACCTACCTCCAGGTGTTCCCGCTCGGGACCGACCCCCTCTCCGGCTACCCGAACCGGACATGGGAACAGGTCTACCGCGACCTCTACACGCCGGACTCGACATACCACTACCTCTGCGCCCCCAACGACACGCACGGCTGCCTCCTCAAGGCCAACGTCAAGAACGGCGTCGTCATCTACTCCGACCCCAGCTTCAAGTACAACGGGGCGACGGACCTCTACGGGAACGTCGCCTCGGCACGATGGAACCCCCGCGCGTGCATCAGCGGACTCTCCTACGTGCGCCGCCAGTACTCCGACCGGCGTGTGAAAGGGCCCATGATCCGCAAGGGCTTCAAGGCCTGGGTGGACGCGGGATTCCCCCGCGACAACGAGACAGGAAAACCGCCGCCCGAGTACATCCAGGGTCGCGGCAAAGAGGACTTCATCCAGCTCTCGTGGGACGAGGCCTTCGACATCGCCGCCCGCGCGAGCCTTGACATTGCGACGACGTTCAGCGGCGAGGAGGGCGCCCGGAAGCTCGAGGCGCAGGGCTACGACCCGGACATGATCGAACGCCTCGAGGGTGCCGGCACCCGCACCCTCAAGTTCAGGGGCGGCATGCCCTACAACGCGCCCCTCCGCCTCGTCGGTTCGAACCGCACCGCGAACATGCTCGCCCTGCTCGACGCCTACGTCCGCAAGGTCGGGCCCGAGGAGGCCAAGGGCGGACGCAACTGGGACAGCTACACCTGGCACACCGACCTGCCACCCGGCCATCCGATGGTGTCCGGCCAGCAGACCCTCGACTTCGACCTCTACACCGCCGAGAACGCCAATCTCATCCTCCTCTTCGGCATGAACTGGATCGCGACGAAGATGCCCGACGGCCACTGGCTCACCGAGGCCCGCCTCCACGGCGCCAAGGTCGTCACGATCGCGCCCGAATACCAGTCGTCCAGCTGCAAGGCCGACGAAGTCGTCATGATCCGGCCCGGATCGGATCCGGCTTTCGCGCTCGGCCTCGCCCACGTGATCGTGAAAGAGGAGCTCTACGACGCGGCCGCCGTGAAGAACTCGACCGATCTGCCCTTCCTCGTCCGGTCCGACACCCTCAAGTTCCTCCGCGCAAAGGACGTCTTCCCCGGATACGCGAACGCTCCGCTCACGAACCAGACGGAGGTGATCCCGGACAGCCATGCCAAGCTGCCGTCCTTCGCCGAGCAGAGCACCATGTACATCCCGGCCGAGCTGCGCGAAGCGTGGGGCGACTTCGTGGTCTGGGACAGCACGTCTGGCTCTCCCAAGGCGGTCACACGCGATCAGGTCGGCGACTTCTTCGCGCAGACGGGCATCGACCCCGAGCTCACAGGCGAGTTCGAGGTCACCCTCGTCGACGGTGAGACCGTCACCGTGCGGCCCGCCTTCGACGTGGTGAAGCAGTACCTCATGGATTCGTGCGATCCCGCGAGCATCTCGAAGGTCACGTGGGCGCCGGTCGAGGCGATCGAGGGCCTCGCCCGTGACATCGCCGCGAACAAGACCAAGACCCTGTTCACGTGCGGTATGGGACCGAACCAGTTCTTCAACGGTGACGTGAAGGACCGGGCGATCATCCTCGTCGCGGGCCTGACCGACAACGTCGGCCACTTCGGCGGCACGGTCGGCAGCTACGCCGGCAACTACCGCCTCCCCCTCCTCAACGGCATGGCCGGGGTCTACGCGATCGAGGATCCCTTCGCGATCGAGCTCGATCCGAGCCAACCGCCCCACAAGGGCAAGTACCTCCTGTACGAGTCGGCGCACTACTACAACTACGACGACCGTCCCTTGCGTGTCGGGAACAAGAACTTCACGGGCAAGACGCACATGCCGAGCCCGACGAAGTCGATGTGGGTCGCCAACGCCAACTCGATCCTCGGGAACGCGAAGTGGGCTCACAACGTGTTCATGAACACGATCCCCAAGATCGACATGGTCGTCGTGAACGAGTGGTTCTGGACGGCCTCATGCGAGTACGCCGACATCGTCTTCGGCGTCGACTCGTGGTTCGAACGCAAGGTCCCCGACATCTACGGGGCAGTCACGAATCCCTTCCTCCAGGCATGGCCGCGCGGTCCTCTCGCCCGCCTCCACGACACACGGGACGACACGCAGGTCTGGGCGGGCTTCGGCAACGCCCTCGCCGCCGTCACCGGCGACTCGCGTTTTCGCGACTACTGGCACTTCATCAACACCGGCCAGGCCGAGGTGTATCTGAACCGGGGCATGAAGGCCGGGAACACGACGAAGGGCCTCACGTTCGCCGAGCTCGAGGCGTCTTGTGCCGAGGGCCGCCCGTATTACTCGATGACACGGACGAGTCCCCGCATCATCGGTTGGGAGCAGCGTCAGGAATCCAAGCCCTGGTACAACAAGACGGGGCGCCTCGAGTTCTACCGGGACGAGGACGGCTTCATCGAGTACGGCGAGAACCTGCCGGTGCATCGCGAGCCGGTGGACGGCACCCCCTACGAGCCGAACGTCATCATGGCGAAGAAGCACCCGTACCTCCGCCCCACTCCTCCCGAGAAGTACGGCCTGTCGGTCGACGACCTCGATGACGAGGTGCGCCAGGTCCGCAACGTCGTGCTCACGCCGGACGAGATCGCCGACAGCAAACACCCCCTCCGCGTGGACGGATTCACGCACGTGCTCTTCACACCCAAGTACCGGCATGCCTGCCACACGATCGGCGCGTCCACCGACACCGATGTCGTGATCTGGGGGCCGTACGGGGACTTCTACCGCCACGACAAACGCAAGCCGTGGGTGGCGGAAGGCTACGTGGACATCAATCCCGAAGACGCCGCCGAGCTCGGAATCGAGGACGGCGACTACATCCGCGTGCAGGGCGACCCGGCCGACCGGCCCTTCGTGGGTTGGGAGGATGCCTCGGAAGAGGACAAGAAGGTGGCGAGCTGGCTCGTGCGGGCCCGCTACTACCCCTCGATCGTGCGCGGTATCGCCCGCGCGTGGTTCCACTTCTATGTCGCCACACACGGAAGCGTCGAGGGTCACGAGACGAACGAGAACGGTCTCGCCAAGAACCCCCGCACGAACTACCAGGCTGCCTACCGGTACGGATCCCACCAGTCCATCACGCGGGCGTGGCTGCGTCCCACCCTGCAACTCGACGACTTCGTACGCAAGGACGCGAGCGGCCAGCTCATCGGCGAGGGCTTCGAAGCGGACGTCTACTGCACGAACGGCGCGCCCCGCGAGTCGTTCGTGAAGATGGAGGACGCCGAGCCGGGCGGTGAGGACGGCCAAGGCGAGTGGTACCCGCTCGCCCAGGGTTACCGGCCGAGCAACACGAACGAGGGCTTCGCCAAGTACCTCGACGGCGAGTACTTCGGGAAGGAGCAGCAGGATGCCTGAGGTCTACAACTGGCAACTCGGTAGGAAGATGACCTACCTCTACCCCGAGGCGAGACCGCAGCGACAGGCAGGCGCGGTCTTCGACACGAACAAGTGCATCGCCTGCCAGACGTGCACGGTCGCCTGCAAGACGACATGGACGTCCGGCAAGGGCCAGGAGTACATGTTCTGGAACAACGTCGAGTCCAAGCCGTGGGGTTCCTATCCCCTCGCCTACGACGCGAAGATCCTCGAGAAGCTCGGCGCCCAGAACTGGGACGGCGACACGTACGCCGGCAAGACCATCTTCGAGGCCGCACCCAAGGGTGACCGAGTGCTCGGCTACCTCCCCACCGACCTCGACTACGCGTACCCGAACAAGGGTGAGGACGAGACGAACGTGACGATCGACTCGGAGAAGTACCTCCTGCGTCTCCCCCACGACGCCTGGTTCTTCTACCTGCCCCGCATCTGCAACCACTGCACCTACCCGGCGTGCCTGGGTGCCTGCCCGCGCACGGCGGTGTTCAAGCGGCCGGAAGACGGCATCGTCCTCCTCGATCAGCAGCGTTGCCGTGGATACCGGGAGTGTGTGCAGGCCTGCCCGTACAAGAAGGTGATGTACAACCACGTCACGCGCATCTCGGAGAAGTGCGTCCTGTGCTTCCCCGCCGTCGAAAAGGGCTTCCTCACACGCTGCATGCGGACCTGCATCGGCAAGATCCGCACGTTCGGCTACGTGAACCCACCCGACAAGGCCGACCCCGAGAACCCCGTCGACTTCCTCGTGCACGTGCGCAAGGTCGCCCTTCCCCTTCTCCCCCAGATGGGGACGGAACCGAACGTGTACTACATCCCACCGATCCATGTCGGCAACGAGCGCTTCCTCAAGATGCTCTTCGGACCGGGCGCTCCCGCCGCCATCGACACGTACAGGCAGGCCATGGAGGGCAACGATCCGGAACTGCTGGGTGTCCTCGTCCTGAACGTGGCCTCGGACCGGATCATCACCAAGTTCAAGGTCGAGGGCGAGACCGCGACCGGTTGGGATGCAGACGGCAACGTCGTCGCCCAGGTTCCCCTCAAGGAACCCACGATGGTGCGACCCGCGTTCGATCCCAGCGTTTCGGTCTACCGCTACAACATCACCTGAGACGGAGGGCCTCCCGTGACCGACGACCCCGTGAACGAACACGAGACCGAGGCAGAGAAGCAAGGCGATGTCGCCTCCACCGGTGGAGGCGACGGCGACGGCGGGAAGGCAGCCGGCGCCGTGACGGTCAAGGAGTTGCCCGCGGATTCGGCTTCACACCCGAACCGGCGCAAGGCCATCGTCGGGGCCGGTGTCGGTGCCGTGGTCGTCGCCGCGGGCGCGTACGGGCTGAGCCGGCTCGTCCAGGAGCCGGCGGCGAAGGAGATCGACGTCGCCTACACAGGCGGCGAGAGCGTTCCCCTCGACGATCCCAACTCGGACCTCTGGTCCAAGGCGGCGTCGGCCAAGGCAGTGCTCGGCCCGCAGAACGTGGCCACCCCCATGCTCAACGAGACGCTGATCGGGGCGCTGTCCGTACGGGCCCTCCACGACGGCGGCACGATCGGCTTCCTCCTCGAATGGGGTGTGGAGGAGGAGAGCGACCTCACGATCGAGACCGACCAGTTCCGGGACGGATGTGCCGTCCTCTTCGCACCGAAGGCACAGGACAGCTTCCGCATGATGGGGATGCCCGGGCCGGGGAACGCCGTCACGATCGTGCAGTGGAAGGCCGACTGGCAGCGTGACGTCGACAAGGGCTTCCAGGACATCACGGTCGCATTCCCGAACGCGAGCACCGACTTCTATCCGCCGCTGATCCGGGACGCACACAACGCGGTCGACATCACCGTTCCCGACGCCTACATCTCGGCGCAGGCGACGTACCGGCTCTCCGGCTATGCCGTCGACAACTTCCAATCCGCGATCGACCGCGTGGCCCCTGTCGAGAAGATCTTCGCGCAGGGAGCCGGCACGGTGACGACCGCCGCCACACAGGATGCGAGCGGTTCGGGACTGTGGACGGGCAACGGCTGGCGGGTGGCTCTCGGCAAGAACATGCAGGGGGCCGATCCCGAGGAGCTCTCACTCGAAGCGGGCAAGACCTACGGCGTCGCCTTCGCGGCCTGGCTCGGTGCCGACGACAACGCGGGTGCCCGCAAGAACCCGAGCCCAAACGTGTTGAAGCTGAACATCGAGGCGGTGGCCCAGTGAGCAACCAAGTCCACGTGTCCGAGGACACGTGCCCACCCGAGCAGGACACGCTCGTGTACGTGGCCTTCCTCCGCGCCCTGTCCCCCCACGTCGACGCACTCGCGGGCGGTGAGGCGCTCGAGGACCTCGCCGCCGCCCTCGCCCTTCGCGACGCGCGGCTCGCCGACGAGGTCGCCCGCATCGACATGTCGGCCTGGTCCGACACGCTCGAGCTCGAGATCGCCCACACGCGGATCTTCGTGCGGGGCCAAGTCCCACCCTACGAGACCGCATACCTCCAGCCGAGCATCGTCGGCCACGTGGGGGAGCTCGCCGACATCGCCGGCTTCTACAAGGCGTTCGGTTTCGAGGTCTCCAAGGAGCGGA
Source organism: Acidimicrobiia bacterium (assembly GCA_020850945.1). Lineage (GTDB taxonomy): Bacteria > Actinomycetota > Acidimicrobiia > UBA2766 > UBA2766 > QWHP01. The sequence goes on from JADZDR010000070.1 coordinate 16,538, forward strand.
CCGATCACCTCCTCGTGGAGCTCGAGTTCGCAGCCTTCCTCGCCGCGAAGGAGGCGGCCGCCATCGCCGCCGGGCACGAAGAGGGCACTGTGATCGTCGGGTCGGCGCGCCGCACCTTCTATCAGGACCATTTCGGCTGCTGGCTGAACGCCTACGCCGCGAAGCTCGAGGAGAAGGAGCCCGGCGTCCCCTACACGGCGCTGGTCGACCTCCTCGCGAGCTGGGTGACAGTCGACTGCCGCAACCACGGTGTGATGCCGCGCCGTCCCATGGAGACGCCGGGTGCAGGTGTTTTCGCCGGGATCGACACGGACGACAACCCGCTCGAGTGCATGGGTTGCCCCGCCGAGGAGATGTCCGAGGCGCTCACCAACTTCCTGCCCGAAGCCGGCCTTCCCACACCGGACGGCACGGACGGCTGATCCCGCCCCGACACCCCCGCCCTCGCGCGCTGTCATTCCCCCGCGTCCGCCTCTGCCACCTCGGCTGACGGGTCGGGCGGCGGTTCTCGCTCGTCGGCGAACGGGTCCTCGTCGAGGAGTTTGGCGATCGCATACCGCCCCGACTCCTTGAGTGTCGCGAGGACCGGGACCACGAGGATCGCCCCGACGAGACCGGCGAGCTCGAAACCTACGAGAAGGCCGAGCATGATCACGGCCGGTGACATGTGCACGGCCTTGCCCGTGATCAGGGGGGCCATGAGGTTCGAGTGGAGCTGGACGACGACGATGTAGACGACTGCAACGACGAGAGCAAAGAGGAGGTGGGACATGCCGAGGCGCGTGGATCCGGTCGCGAGGGCTATGAGCACGGCCGGGATGGCGGCGAAGACGGGCCCGAAGGTGGGGATCATGTTCAGGACGGCGATGATGAGGCCGAGCAGGAACGCCCCCTTCACGCCGAGGAGCCAGAGCACGAGCCAGATGAGGATCCCGAGTGTGATGCTGTTCACGAGCTGGCCGTAGATGTACCCCTTCCAGATCCGTCCGTACCGGTGCGAGAGGCGTGCCACGTCGTCCGTGTACTCCGGCGGAATCCGCCCTGAGATCGCCGCGTAGTACCGGCCGCTCTCGGCGTTGAGGTAGACCGCCGCGAGGAGGATCACGAGTCCGGCGAAGATCGGGGTGGTCACGAGCCGGGAGAGGCGCAGGAGGGGATCGAGGACCCCACCGACGAGGTCGTTCGCCTGTTCACCTGTGAGGCCGATCCTGCCACCGCCACTGCCCGAGAGGTTCTCCCGGATGGGGTCGACGACCTGGCTCAGATCGATGTCGAGACCGAGGATCGAGACATGCCTGATCCCGGTGAGCCAGTCGAGGACGGTGCGCCGCAGGGAGTCCCAAGTCTCGTCGGGTCGGATCTCGTCGATCGACCCCGCCACCGCCTTGGCGACGAGGAAGCCGACCACGAGGAGGACGAAGAGCACGACGGCGTAGGTGACGAGGAGGGCGAGGGGCCGGGGGAGGCGGAGGCGTTCGCTCATCCAGCGGATAGCTGGGGCGACGAGGAAGGCGATGAGCCCGGCGAAGGCGGCGATGGGAACGACGCCGCGGGCGAGCCACACACCGAAGAGGATCGCGGCGACGAGTCCCATCGCGACCGCGAACTTCGTCTGCCGGCTCCACGCGGGTGACGGCCCCTGTTGCGGGGCGTCCAACACGACGGTGTCGTCTGTGGCCACGCGGATCTACTCCTCGGCACGTGCCTACGGCCACGGCAAGTCTGCCCGCTCGGCGTCCTCAGCCCGTGGCAATCGGCGCCCGGCCGGGTGCCGCATCCGCGTTGGCGTCGCGGGCGGTGAGGTGGTGGGCGAGGCGCTTGCCGAGACCGATCAGTGTGAGCGTCGGCGGCCTCCCCCAGCTCTCGGGCACGACGGAGCAGTCGCACACGTACAGGTTCTCGAGCTCGGTCTGCAGGTCCGAGTCGATGACGTCGCCGATCTTCGCCGTGGCACCCGGGTGGGAGGCGATGGGGCGGGATCTGAAGATGCTCCGGGCGCCTGCCCCCTCGAGGATCCGCTTCGCACGTCCGAAACCGCGACGGAAGCGCTCCCGGTCCTCTTGCGCGAACCGCTTGCGGATCCCGCCCCGGTCCGTGAGCTCGCCTCCGAGCGCATCCCGGACCTTGACCATGATCTGGAGCGTCCGCCCATGGGCACCGAGCCTGCCGACGCGCCCGGTCTGGGCCGTCATGACGCCGTACAGGGCCGCGGGGACGGTCATGTCCGTGATCATGTATCCGTCTTCCTCGAGCAGCATGCCGGTCGCCATGGGGAACTCGGGTCCACTGTCACCGAGACCGCCGTCTGTCACCTCTCCGCAGATCGCGATCATCGGATCGAAGAAGAAGTCGCGCCCCGCCCCGCGGACACCGCTCGCTCGCAGGATGACCGGCGTGCCGATCCCCCCTGCCGCGAGGACCACGGTTTCGGCTCCGACGCGTCTGGTGCCGTGGCGTGTCGTGTACTCGACACCCGTCGCCGTGGTTCCC
>JADZDR010000071.1 GCA_020850945.1 Acidimicrobiia bacterium
TCGAGGTCGCGATCCTCCGCCACGTCTTCCGCATGCCCGTCGTGAACGTGGGAGTCGTGATCGGTTCCCTCTGCATGTACGTGATGCTGGGAATCATGTTCGCCAACCTCTATCTCGTGGTGCAGGCGGTCTCGGGTCAGGACTTCTTCGTGACCGGCCGCGGCACGCAGTCCGACTTCCTCTACTTCAGCTTCGTGACCGAGACGACCACGGGTTACGGCGACTACACGGCGGCCGGCAAGCTCGGCCGCACACTGGCGATCACCGAGGCCATGATTGGCCAGATCCTCCTCGTCACGCTGGTCGCCCGCTTCGTGGGGAGCTTCGGCACGCGGCGTCCCGTGCGTGATGACCGGGGTGACGACACGGACCCGCCCGGGGCAGCGCCGGCCGAGCCGGTCGGGGACTGACTCCTCACATGGCGAGCGGATCCTCGCTCAAGGCGATCGTGAAGAACGCCTTGTCCTCGAGCAGCGACATGTCGGACAGGTACATCTTCCCGTAGCGCTCGAAGTAGAGGAGCTGCTTGCCGAGGAGGAACATGCCCCTGTCCATGTTGGATTCGAGGAGGCCGGATTCCTCGGCTGCGGCGCTGAGGCGCCGGCCCGCGCGGCGCTGCTCCCGCAGGCGACGGAGGCGTTCTCGTGCTCCCTTCGGACGCGGAGGCGGGGACGAGCCGTTGTCCTGGCTTGCGGCGGCGGCCCTGTCGGGGCGGAGCAGGACGAGGTCGGAGAGGCGAACCTCGCCGAAGGGCTGCAGGAGGATCTGGCCGACCTGCATGCGGACCATGCGGTCGATTGCGGCGTCGTCGAGGCCGAGACCCTCACGCATGGCGGGGCCGTAGACGTGTTCGACGTGGGCGACGATGCGTTCCCACGCCTCCTCCCGGCCGAGGGAGGCTTCGACGATCGCGCGGAAGAAGTCGTGCGTCTCCGCGTCGAGACGCCCCACGATGCCCCAGTCGACGATGCCGAGGCGCCCGTCCGGGGTGAAGAGGAGGTTCCCGGCGTGCACGTCGCCGTGGAAGGTGCCGTTGCGGATGGTCGTGAGGAACCACGCCCGCACGACCTCCTCGACGATCGGCCGCGGGTCGACGCCCAACTCCTCGATCGCGGCGATGTCGTCGATCGGCACACCCTCGATGAAGGTCATCGTGAGCACTCGTCGCCCCGAGAGGCGCTCGACGGGCGTGGGCAGGAGGAGACGCGGCAGGTCGACCTCCTCGAGCATGCGCAGGTGGTGGCGGATCGCCAGCGTCTCGTTGCGCAGGTCGAGCTCCTCGGCCACCTGTTCGCGAAAGCCCGTGAGGATCTGTCTGAGGGGGGCGCCGATCCCGCCGCCGACCACGCGCACGATTCCGTTGACGAGCGGTTCCATGAGGGCGAGGTCCGTGGCGACCTGCTCCTCGATGCCGGGGCGGAGAACCTTCACGGCGACCTTCTCGCCGCCGGGAAGCCAGGCGGCGTGCACGACGGCGATCGAGGCGGCCGCGATCGGGGTTCGGTCGAAGCGTCCGAAAGCTGCTTCGAGGGGACGGCCGAGCTCGGCTTCGACGATGCGCCGCACGTCCTCGAAGGGAACGGGGGGTGCCTGGTCGAGGCACGAGCGGAACTCGGCCGCGACTGCTTCGCCGAAGAGGCCCGGGGCAGATCCCATGAGCTGGCCGAGCTTGAGGAACGTCGAACCGAGATCCTGGAAGACGTCGCGCAGGGGGCGGGCCGCCTCGGCATCCGACACGGTGCGGCGCATGATGCGCCGCACGGCGAGAGGGACGAGATGGCGGAGGAGGGCGAGGGTGATCTGGGCGCAGCGAACGACGAGGTGCGCGAGGCCGGGTTTGGGGAGCGTGATGGGGACGGGCAGGGGATAGCTGCCCATGGGTCGGGTACTGCTCTGGGACAAGAGGGTTCCTTGTGACGCGGCCGGACAGACCGCGGTCAGGTTACAGACGCAGGTGCGTCACCTGCGAAGCCCGGGCTCCTCAGTTGACGGCGCGCTCCCTGCCCTCCCAGTACGGCTTGCGCAGCTCACGCTTGAGTGGCTTGAGGGCACCGGACAGGGGGATCGGCTCGGTGCGCAGCTCCACGGACTTGGGGACCTTGTAGCCGGCGATCGTCTTCCTCGCCCAGTCGACGATCTCGTCTGTCGTGGGCTCCGTACCCGGCCGCGGTACGACGATGGCGTGCACGGCCTCTCCCCACTTCTCGTCCGGGATGCCGATCACGGCGACCTGAGCGACGTCGGGATGGGTGGAGATCGCGTTCTCGACCTCGATCGAGTACACGTTCTCACCTCCCGTCACGATCATGTCCTTCACGCGGTCGACGAGATGCAGGTAGCCACGGGCATCGACGCGACCCATGTCGCCGGTGTGATACCAGCCGTCCCGGAAGACCTCTTCCGTCGCCGCCGGGTTCTCCCAGTACTCGTCCATCAGGTTCCCGGCCCGGGCGCAGACCTCGCCCTCCTCGCCGATCGGCAGGGTGTTCCCCGCCGCGTCCCGGATCGTGATCTGCGCGCCGGGCACGGGCCGCCCGGCAGACCGCAGGAGGGCCCCACCCTCCCGGTGGTCGGCAGGGGAGAGGATGGTGAGGACGACGGACGCCTCCGTCATGCCGTATGCCTGGTAGAGGTCGAGGTGGGGGAAGGTCGTGAGGAGGCGGTCGAGGACTGCTTCGGGCATCGGCGACGCGCCGTAGGCGAGCTTCGTGAGGCTCTGCAGCCTGCCCGCGTCGAAATCCGGATGGTCCATGGTGAGGCCGATCATCGTAGGCACCATCACTGTGAACGTGACCCCGTGCGTCTCGATCGCGTGGATCACCGATCCCGGCTCGAAGAAGGGGATCACCACCATCGTCCCGAGGATCGCCGGCGTGGAGAGGAGCCCGCCGAGCGAGGCGGCGTGGAACATCGGTGTCTGGGCGAGGTAGACGTCGTGCTGCTCGATCCGGAACGACATGCCGATGTGGTACAGGTTCAGCATCTCCGCCCGCTGCGAGCAGAGAACTCCCTTGGGAAGGCCGGTCGTGCCGCCCGTGTACATCAGGACCGCCGGCGCACTCTCGTCGGGTTCGGGCGGGATGTCGGGAGTGGCGGAGGCGATGAGGTCTTCGTAGGACGCGTCGCAGGGTGCGTCGCCGTCGCCGAGGAGGACGACGTTGCGAAGGCCCGAGGCGTCGCCGCGGGCCTGCTCGAGCAGAGGTGAGAACGTGGCGTCGACGAAGACCGTCTCCGTGCCGGAGTTCTCCAGGATGTAGGCGAGCTCGGTCGGGGCGAGCCGCAGGTTGAGGGGGTTGATGATTCCCGCCCCGAGGAACCCGGCATGGTAGAGCTCGACGAAGCGGTGGCTGTTCGCGGCGAGAACGGCGAAGCGCGAGTCCGGGCGGAGGCCGAGCTCCCCCGCCATGGCCGAGGCGAGGCGCAGGACGCGTTCGCCGTGCTCCGACACGCTCGCCCTGTGCTCACCGTCGATCAGGCAGGTGCGGGACGGGTCGCGCTCGAGGGCGGGCAGGAAGAGTCGGTGGTAGACGAGCTCCTTCATGGGTTCTCCCCCTTGTGTCGCTGAGCGTCCCCTGATTCTCGCAGATGCCGACCGGGTCCGCGCCCACCCCGGCGACGGGTAGCCTCGTGGCCGTGCCAGCGACTCCGCATCCCCCATCGGACACGCAGCCCGGAACGCCGGCGTCCCCGAACCTGCGGGCACTGCACGAGATGGATCTCGCCGTCTACAGGGGGGTCGCCGGCATCGACATCCCCGTCGCGGACAGGTTCCTCCGACCGCTGTCGGAGGCGGCCAACTTCTCGCGGATCTGGCTCGTCGTCGCGGCGGCGTTCGCCACCGCCGGCGGTCGGGCGGGACGGCGCAGCGCGCTGCGGGGCGTCGTCGCGATCGCCGTCACGTCCGCCCTCACGAACGTCGTGTTCAAGAACATCGCGAAGCGGCCCCGACCTGACGCCGCGGACGTCGGCGACGAGCGCCGTCTCGATCCACCTGCGTCGCATTCGTTCCCGTCGGGGCACACGGCCTCGGCGTTCGCCTTCGCGGCGGCTGCCTCGGCCGACGCGCCGTTCTGGTTGCGGGATGCCGCGGTCCTGCTGGCCACGCTCGTGGGGTTCAGCCGCGTGTACACGGGTGTGCACTACCCCGGGGACGTCCTCGCCGGGTCGGCCGTCGGGTGGGTCATCGGGCGCTCGACCCGTGTGGTCCTGCCAGCGGAGGGACCCCCCTTGCGCCTGTGGCGCCGTCGCGACCGGGGACGTGAGTCAGTGGGCGTGACAGGGTCGGGGCCGCTTGCAGGCGAACGCAAGTGACAAGCCGGGCCCGAAAGCCCGCTAGGATCGGAACGGTCCGGGCAAACGGCTCGCTGCGGCGACCGGATCTGAGCCCGGTGTCACCCCTGTAAGGGCCTCACCTCGCCCGGCGGAGCGATCCGCGTCCTGCAGGACTCACAGAATCCAAGGACAAGCAGACGAACGTATGACAGAAACCACCCAGTCGGTGGTCGCCCGCAACGGCTGCGGCACCGAATCTCCGTCCGGCTTCACCGAGCTGGGCGTCTCCCCCGATCTCTGTGCTTCCCTCGGCGAGGCCGGCATCGAGGAACCGTTCCCGATCCAGGCGCTCACGATCCCCGACGCTCTCTCCGGCTTGGACGTGTGCGGCAAGGCCAAGACAGGCTCCGGGAAGACGATCGCCTTCGGCATCCCCCTCGTGCAGCTCACTGCCAGGGCGGAGCGGCGCCTCCCGCACTCCCTCGTCCTCGTACCCACACGGGAGCTCGCCGTGCAGGTGAAGAGGGAGCTGACCCCCCACGCCACGCGACGTGACCTCCGCATCGCCACGGTGTACGGCGGTGTCTCGATGGCCGACCAGATCAAGGCGCTGCGCCGCGGCGTCGACATCCTCGTCGCGACCCCCGGCCGGCTCATCGACCTCATCGAGCGCCGCGAGGTCTCCGTCGCCGAGGTGAAGATCCTCGTGCTCGACGAGGCCGACCAGATGTCCGACATGGGCTTCCTGCCCCAGGTCGACCGCATCCTGCGTGACATCGAGTCGAAAGCCCAGACGATGCTCTTCTCGGCGACGCTCGACGGCATGGTCGGGAACCTCGTCCGTATCCATCTGCGTGATCCAGTCCACCACGAGGTCGAATCCGACTCGGTGACCGTCGAGGAGATGGAGCACCGCTTCCTGCACGTCCACAAGATGGACAAGGTGAAGGTTCTCGCCCGTGTCGCCCGCGCACACGACCGCGTCCTCGTGTTCGTGCGCACGAAGATCGGCGCCGATCGCCTCGTGCGTGATCTCGCGGCCGAAGGCGTGCAGGCTTCCGGTCTTCACGGTGGAAAGCACCAGACGCGGCGCGAGAAGACCCTCGAGTCCTTCATGCGGGGGGACACGCCGGTTCTCGTCGCGACAGACGTCGCCGCCCGCGGTTTGCACATCGAGGCTATCGACGTCGTCGTCCACTACGACCCGGCCGAGGACTCCAAGACCTACCTCCACCGCTCCGGGCGTACGGCCCGGGCGGGTGAGACGGGACTCGTCGTCACTCTCGTGCTCTGGGACCAGGTCTACGCCGTGAAGCGCCTCGAGAAGCAGATCGGAGTCGACGCGCCGATCGTCGAGGTCTTCTCGACCGACGATCGCCTCGACGATGTGCGGGCCGTGGCGGGGTCCCTTCCCGAACAGACCCCGCCGGAGTTGACTGCCGGCGCGCGGCGCCGGGCGATGCGACGCAAGTCGCGTGGCCGTCGATGATGCACACGGACCAAGCCACAGGTGAATGTCACGCTCGGTGCGTGACGCGCCGGAAGGACCAGGCCCCCGTTCCGTCGAATTCGTCCTTCGATGGGCCATTGTGTACCAACGACCCAGACGACTCGGATGTGCACTCGTCCCATCGAGCTGCTACATTGCTCTGGGGTCGAGGCGGCCAGGGTACGGTCAGTTTGCGGGTACCGACCTGAAGCCCAGACACCGGCTCCCGGCGGCGGGAGCACAAGAAACACTCTCGACGTGGCTGACACGTCGAGGGGGGGACCACCAAGAGTGAGACGCAGTTCCAGACGCAGAGACACGCCCGTGTGTGATTCGACGCGCTCTGTCGCGGCGAGGCCGGCACATTTCATCACAGGTTTCATCAGTTGGCGGAGTACAGAGGGGGTCTCGTGAGCCCGAGCGGACACGACGCGACAGCACTCGAGCGCGATGTCGACGACGACATGCTGCTCGATCGAGACGACTGCGACGTGGCACTTGCCGCAGCCGGAGCAGTCCTCGACCTCGCGGCGATCGAACGGGGCGACGTGCCCATTCCCACGGCCGTCGCACCGTACGGTCTCGGTGTCGCGCCGGCCTGGAAGCTCACGATCAAGCGCCTCATCGACATCACGTGTGCCCTGCTCCTCCTCCTCGTGACCCTCCCCATCCTCCTGCTGACGGCGATCGCCGTCGCCGTCAGCACAACCGGTCCCGTCTTCTACATCCAGGAGCGCGTGGGGCGGGGCGGACGGGCCTTCCGCATGGTGAAGTTCCGCTCGATGTTCGTGGACGCCGACGCGCGACTCCCCGACATCGTGTACCTCAACCAGAAGTCCGGCCCGGTCTTCAAGCTCGACAACGACCCCCGTGTCACACGCGTCGGCCGCTGGATCCGCAAGTTCAGCATCGACGAGTTGCCCCAGCTCTTCAACGTGCTCCGGGGTGACATGTCGATGGTCGGACCGCGGCCACCGCTACCCCGCGAGGTCGAGGAGTACAGCCCGACGCAGCACCAGCGACTCTCGGTCACACCCGGCCTCACGTGCACGTGGCAGGTGAGCGGCCGGTCCGAGGTCGACTTCGACGAGTGGGTGAAGTTGGACATCGAGTACATCCGGGACTGGAGCCTCGGTCTCGACCTGCGTCTCATGCTCCGGACGATCCCCGCGATCGTGACGGCCAAAGGCGCCTACTGACCTTTCGGGCACGGCCGGCCCCGGGCACCAGCCACCTACCAGCTCCCACCTCCACCGCCGCCCCCGCCTCCTCCGGAGCCACCTCCCGAGAACCCGCTCGATCCTGACGAGGAGGGCGTCGAGACGAGTGTGCCGCTCGTCGTCGTCGTGAAGTCGTCCATCGCCGACGTGAAGGCGGCGGCATCGAAGGCATGCGCAGCGGAGTAGAAGTAGGCGGTCGACTCTGTCGGGTCCTCTCCCATGCCCTGGAACGCCGCCGCCCACTTGTCGACGAGGTCGAAGACGATGGCGTAGGGGAGGTACTTGGCGAAGATGTTCTCCTCCTCGGCAAACTGCATGCGCTCGGTCTCGGCCGTCTGCATGAACCGCTCGAAGCCCCGTACGCGGCGAAGCATGGCCGTGCCTGCAGGCGTGCGGTGTGGCATGAAGCGGGCCGTGAGCATGAGGATGAGGCCTGTGACGGCGATGCCGAGGGGGATGATGCCGAGGGTCGTCCGCCACGCGGCCAGGACCGTGAGGCCGACGCCGACCACGAGCACGATTCCGCCGATCAGCCCCCAGTGCGTTCGCACCTTGTCGGGCCGGCGCGGGAACCAGCCCTGTGCGACCATGTCGTCGTAAAGGTCGTCCTGGACCTTGGCCATGTCGGAGTGGAAGGTGTTCTTGAGATCCGAGATCTTCACCGCGTCTCGGCCTTCGAACAGGGCGTTGAAGAGCCGTCGCTCGTAGGCTCGCAGGTCGGACCGGTCGTCCGTGAGCTTCACGAGGTTCCAGTCCGTCTTGCCGAACCACCCCTTCTTGGGGATCTCCTCGATCCTGAGCTTGGCGCGCACGGCGAAGTCGAGGACCGTGGCCGTCACGTCCAGGGGGTTCGCCGTCTCGTCGACGAGGGTTCCGAGCTGTCCGGGGAGGATCCCGTCGGGCGGCCGGTACTCGACCGGGGCAGGTTCGCCGTCGAAGAGCGGCACACGATCGGACGCCGGGTCCGGTCCAGGCGCTCCCGGCGGCGGTGGGGGCGATCCTCCGACATATGCGGCGTGGTGGCGTCTGTCTCGTCCCTGTGTCCAGAGCAACACGCCCACGAGAGCCGTCCCCAGCGCGAGGAGGCCGGTCGCGAGCCCGACTGTCAGCGCGCTCAGGCTGAACGCGCGTCGGGCGGACCAGCGCTCGTCGAGGATCGGTCCCGTCGTCGACACCGCGCCCTTGGGGAAGGCGACGACCACCGTCATCCCGGAATAGGCAGGCAGACCGGTCTGGGAGAACGAGGCTGATGTCGGCGGATCCGCGATCTGGGCAACCTCGCACGAGCTCGTGGAGCCTGTCGGTCCTGCGAAGCAGCGCACGGCTGTGATCTCGCCCTGGGCGAGGCGCACGGTGGCGTGCGCTGCCCGGATCGGCACCTGCCACTGGTCACCCACGACGTTCCAGTAGAGCTCGTCCCATTCTTCGAAGGAGTTGAGGGCGCCGCGCACGACGTAGGTGATCTCGTACGTGTGGACGCCGCTGATCACGCGGTCGGCGTCACCGATCTTGAGGAAGAGGTAGGGACCCTCTGTTCCCGTCTCGAGCTGCGTGGGGGTCCCCGGTGAGCCCGAGACCTGGATGTCCTCTATCGGGTAGATGCGGTCGTAGGTGTCGTCGTAGTGGTATCGGACGGGGATCTTGCGGTAGATGCCGTGGCGGGGCAGGTCGGCGAAGTCGTACGCGATCGTCTCGACGACGGCGAGATCACCGTTCGGGCGGATCGTGATGTCGGTCGTGAGGCTGTCGATCGCCTCGAATCCCGGTGGGACGGGTGTCCCCACGAACACATCGGTCTGCTGGAGGTCGGATGCGGGTGTCGGGACCCCCTCGCCGGGTGTCGGCGTGGTCGGGGTCTCGAAGCCGGGCACGCCGACCTCGGGTGCCGCGTTCTCGATGGCGCTCACGATGAACCCGAAGCCACCCATTCCGATGGCGAACACGAACCAGCAGATGCCGATGACCCAGGCGATCCCCTTGCGCAACCTCCACCTCCATGTCTCGGACAGCGAGGTACAGGAGGCTACCCAGGCCCGAGGCCGGGGGGCGCGGATGTGTCGCAACTCTTCGATATCGTCACGGTATGGGGTCCGTGGCGGAACTGATCGAGGCCGAGGATGTCGACGCGCTGCTGCGTCTCGTGGACTCTCGTGTGTCCAGCCGGGAGTGGGAGGAGCTCGAGCGTCTCGGTGAGGCGTGCCGTCGCGCAGTCGAGAGGGGACGCCAGCTCTGGTCGGTCGCGACCCACGCCGACTACCGGCTCGCGCTGGACGCGCCCGCCCCGTTCGTCGCCCGCGCCCTGGCCCGGCCTGTGTCCCGCTTCACGATGGGGCCCCTCACGGAGGTCGCCGCGGCCCGCCACACGTGGGAGGATCTCGCCGGCCTCCTCGCGGATCCACCGGCGGCTGCCGCCTTCGCCCAGGAACGGATACTGCGCGGCGAGGACCTGCGCGGCGACGTGCGGGCACAGCCGGACATGTTCGAGCTTCCCCTCGTGCGGGCGCAGGCCGAGGTGGCCGTGGAGGGGCTCGTCCCCACGTACGAGGCGGACAGGCTGCACGTGCCCGATCCTCTCCCTCCCGCTGCCGTCGCGACCTTGGGGCGCGTGGATGCGTGCGTCGCCGATGCGGCGGCGATGCCGGAGGCACGACCGGTCTGGAACGACCTGTTCGACATCTGGACCTCGCAGTCGGGCGGTGATGTGCGCATCGCGACCACGCGGCACGGCGTCGAGTGCGCTGTCTCCCTGCTCGCACCGGATGCGCATGTGGGTGTGCTCACGGCGGGAGATGCGCTCGTGCGACTCGAGTGGGCGGCGGCGACGGGCGCAGCCCATGCGCGCCGCCCCGGCTTCGCCGTGGGCCGTTTCGGGGGATGGTGGGCAGCCGCCCGCCTCGCCTCCGTCGTCTGGCCGTTCGCCGGGACGGCGGATGCCTTCGTCGACGAGGCCCTGACCGCATGCGAATGGATGTGGTTCGAGCCGGTGCCACGGCCCCCGGGCTGGGTGTTCGGGCTCGCCGCGGCCAGGAGCGGGGGGTGCGCCACCGCGGTCCTCGCCCGCGACGCGAAAGGCGGCGTCACGTGAGTGCCGACCTGCGCGACATCGTGGGGGAGATGATCGAGGCACTCGAGCTCGAGACCGACGCCGTACGGGCGCGAGGCCGCACACGTTCTATCAGGGTGAGCCGGGGCAGGCATGTCGCCCTGCGGGCGGGGCGCCACACGTACTCGTTCCGCCTGCCCAAGGACACCGGCCCCGTCGAGGCGACATCTGTCGCCGTCGTGGCAGCCGGCATGACCCAGACGGGGGAGCTTCTCGACGTGAACGGCCGGGACGCGATCGTGTCCGTTCCCCGCGATCTCGGCAAGACCGTGAGCAGCGCCACCCTCGAGATCGACCCGGCCGCTGTCCTCGAAGCGACCTCGGTGGCGCTCATGGCGTGCAGGGACGCGATGGCGGGACTCCACACCGACAGCATCGCCGAGCTCCTCGGGCTCACCCCCCCGCACGCGGCCACGCATGTCGAACCGGCCGCATCGGATCTCGACCCCCACCAGGCGGGTGCGGTGGGGACGGCCATGTCGCGGAACCTCGCCTTCGTGTGGGGACCTCCGGGTACGGGCAAGACCCGGACGCTGGGTGCGCTCGCCGCGGAGCTGTGCCGGCGCGGCGCCCGGGTTCTCGTCGCCGCGCACGCTCACGTCGCCGTGGACACGGCTCTCCTCGCGGCGTTGCGGGCGGGCGCGAGCCCTGTGGTGCGCATCGGCGTACCGCAGCTCCCCGAGGTGCCCGACGACACCGTCGTCGACGGCTGGGGCTCGCTGCCCCGACCCGGCGCCGGCGGGTACGTGGCCGCCACGACCCTCGCGAAGATCGCCGTGTCGGGGTTGGTCGAGGACGATGGAACCCGTGTCGACTTCGACCACGTGCTCGTGGACGAGACGTCGATGGTCCACGTGCCACAACTCGTCCTCGCCGCCGTCCTCGCACCGCGTCTCACGCTCTTCGGGGACTTCCGTCAGTTGCCACCCATCGTCACCTCCGCGGCGCGAGCCGCGCGCGCGTGGCTCGGCACCGACGCGTTCGAGGTTGCCGGCATGACGCGTGCGGTGCAGGCCGACACCCACGACCCCCGCCTCACGATGCTGCGCCGTCAGTACCGGGCACATCCGACCGTGGCGGCGGTGTGCAACCGGTTCGCGTACGGGGGACGCCTCGAATCGGCGGACTCGACCGCGGACCTCACACGTCTCGCCCCTGCCTCACCCCTGCCGGGCGCTGCAGTCGTCGTATGGGACACGGCGTCGCTGGGGGCGGTCTCCCTGCGGCCGGCCGTCTCACGCTGCAATCCGACCTCCGCTCTCCTCGTCGCGCGGGCCGCGGCAGAGGCGGCAAGGGATCACGCCGCGCTGAGCGGCGGCGAGCGTCTCATCGGCATCGCCACGCCGTATGCCGAGCAGGCCCGTCTCATCCGGCTCCTCCTCGAGGACAGTGGGCGGGGGGAGGACGTCGAGATCGCCACCGTGCACCGCTTCCAGGGTGGTGAGCGCGAGCTCATGTTCGTGGACCTCTGCGACACGCGCCCGCTGTCACCGCCGCCGTTCCTCGGCGGTGACGAGGGGCTGAGGCTCCTGAACGTGGCGATGAGCAGGGCACGGTCGAAGCTCGTGGTCGTGGCGGATCTCACATGGCTGACACGGGGGGTCGTCGGTGACGCGATCCGCATCGCGGGCGAGGAGGGCGAGAGTGTGGCCGCCGAAGCGTGGGATGGCCTCGACTGGCACGACGTCGAGTCGTTCCTCGAGGCCGTGTGCGGCGACGTTGCGAACGCAAAGGAGGTGCTCGTGCGCGCCCCCCGTCTCCGCCACTCGGCGTTGACCGACGCCGTCGTCTCCATGGCGCGTCGCGGGGACGCGTGCGTGGTCACGGACGCACGTGCTGATCCCGACGTGCTCGACACCCTGCGCGGAGCCGGTGCCACCGTGGAGGTGCACGCCGGCGTGCCGGAACGAGTCGTCGTGGCGGACGGGATGACGTGGGTCGGCAACACGGTGTCGGCTGCCGCCGCCCGCTCCGGGCGGGCCATGGTGCGCCAGGACGCACCCACCTTCGCCCGCCGCCTCCTGCGCATCCTCGGCCCACGTGAGGGTTGAGGATGCGACTTCAGAAGAACAGGAGCATCTGTGTCTGGAGCTGAGCCGTCCAGAGCGTGTTGAGGGCGGTGAGCTGATCCTCGGCTTCGCCGCTCTTCGCCTCGAAGACGGCCATCTCGTAGAACATGGCGATGGGCGACGGGTCGACCTCGTTCTCCTCCAGTGCGGTGATACCGCTGCGGGTCCGCTCGTCGGCGGACTCGAACATCGCATCGAGAAGATCGGTCGAGGCGAAGCCGGACACGACCCCGAAGTTCTCCGGATCCATCTCGACATCGAGCGAGTAGAAGCGTGCGAGGAGGTCGGCTGCACCCACGTACAGGGTGAGGGCGGCACCGAGACGTGCATAGTCGAGGGAGGCGGCCTCCTTGCTGCCTTTGGCCTCGTTCTCCATCGACTCGATGATGTTGTTGGCGTTGATGGCGACCCCGTATGCGGGGTACTTGAGGGCGAGCACCTGCCGTGCCTGGTCCTCGGACGACCCCAGGACCTCTGCGATCTGGGGGATGATGGTCGTCTCGAAGAGGGACATGCTCGCATCGGCGGCCCGGTCGAAGAAGTCCGCGATCTTGCGGGGCCGGGCGGACTCGGAGATGTCACGGCTCTCGAGGCCGGTGCCGATCTCGAGCAGGTCAGCCGCCGTGGCCTGCATGACAGCCGAGAGCGCCTGGAGGCGGATGGCCTGTGCCACGTCGTCGACCGCCAGCTCGGGGTTCGACAGGGACTGCTGGGCCGTGAGCGAGACACCGAGACCCTGGAAGACGAACGAGTAGGCGTTCGTGAGGGCGGCAATGTCGGAGACGTTGCGCGGCTTCTTCTCGAGCAGGTCGTCGAGGTCGGATTCGAGGGACGCACTCACGCCGGAGGCCTCGTCGAGGAACGCGGCGAGTCCCGTGGTGCCCTGTGTCGCGAGGACGGTCAGGCCCTCACCTTCCATGTTCGCTTCGAGCTGGAGCAACGCCGCGAAGATGGCCGAGTCGAACGCCGCGGCCGGGTACCCCTCGCGGAGCTGATCGCGGGCCGTGTCCGCGTAGCCCGCCGCAGCCTGCGTGTAGTTGTCCAGCCCGCGGGCGGCTTGCGTGGCGGGGTCAGCCTTCCCGTAGGCGGCTGCGAGCTCTTCGTGCACGTCGAGCCACTCCTCCGTCTTCTCCTCGAGGCGGGACGTGCTCTCGCGGCCGAGCTTCACCTGCTTGACCGGGGCGGGCAGGTCGACCATCTCCTCGCCCGTGAACTCCTTGTACGCGTCGAAGACGTTCCCGACCTCCTCGACCTCGACTCCGAGGCTGCCGCCGAGCTCGACGACGTCGATCGTCTGGCCGCTGGCCTCGTCCTCCGACATGCGCTTGCCCACGGGGATGAGGATCTTCTCCTTGCCGGCGTCGACAGCTCCCTGGATCTTCTGCGGTATGCCGCCCACGGGCCCGATCGAGCCGTCCGGATTGATGGTTCCGGTCATCGTGACGTCCGGATCGAGCTCGGCCTGCTGGAGTGCGGCGGCGACACCAACCGTCATGAGCGCACCGGCACTCGGCCCGTCGAGATTGCCCTCGAAGGAGAACTCGATGGCGACCGCGTTGGGGTCCGTGCCCGTGGCGAGCAGGGCCATCACGGAACCCGCCCACTGCGAGGCGCGCCACTGGTCACCCGATCCGAGCACCTCGTTCTCGACGAATGCGATCTTGAACTTCTCGTCCTCGCTCGGCTCGACCGAGATCTCCACGTCGCTCGTACCGCCCTCGGGTTGACCCGACGGACTCGTGCTGTACCAGAGGGCGGTCACCTCGACGCTGTTCGCCTCGATCTCACTCACGGGTTCGGTCGGGGCATCACCACCGGCATCGGACTTGCTGTCGCGCCGCAGGAGCGTGCACGAGGAGAGAACGAGTGTGAGGGCGAGGACGAGGGCGACAGCCACCCGGCCCCGGGCTGTCGTCGGGATGAGCTGCATCGTTCCTCCAGGGACTGCATCGATCTGAAGCTCGGGCTCGCTCGTGGCCGGGACAGTCACGCCTGCTGTTCTGCGGCCACGAGACGGAACTCTACGTCGATCTCGTCGTCCACCTTGAGCATCGCGAGGCGGGGCGGGCGCAGGCCGAAGTCGCTCTGGCGCAGGATCCAGTGGCCCGCCACAGTCACCGTCGTGCCCTCGACCACGACGGTGGGTTCGGCGCTGATCTCCTGCGTAACGCCGTGGAACTCCATCGTGCCTGCGACCCGGACCGTGGCGGGTGGTGCGGGTGCGAGCACTTCGACGGAGGAGATCTCGAATCGGGCGGTGGGGTGGTTGCGCGCCCCGACATGGCGCAGCGTGTTCATCTCGAGGAGTCGGTTCCCGGCTTTGAAGGACTTGACCTCGACCTCGGCCCAACCGGTCACGTCGCCTGCGGGCGCGCCGCTGGCGAGGTCTGCCGTGAACTCCCCCCCGACCCTGGTTGTCTTCGCGCGGGTGGTGTGCAGGGAGGAATGGGCGACGATACGGATCTCGCAGCCTGGTCCGAACTCGTATGTCTTCACGATCCGAAACCGTAGTGCCCTACCGTTGGGGAACGAACAACCCAACGACCGAGAGGAACGTCGATGCCGGCACCGGAGATGCAGATCGACCTGTCCAAGAAGTACCGGGTCACGATCTCGACCCCGAAGGGGGAGATGGTCATGACACTCGATCCGGCGCTGGCGCCCACCACCGTGAACAACTTCGTCGCTCTTGCCCGGGACGGCTACTACGACGGACTCACCTTCCACCGCGTCGTGCCCGGCTTCGTCATCCAAGGCGGTTGCCCCGAAGGGACGGGGAGGGGCGGGCCCGACTACAGGTTCGGGGACGAGCCTGTCCGGGGCGAGTACACCCTCGGTGCCGTCGCGATGGCGAACGCGGGGCGGGACACCAACGGCAGTCAGTTCTTCATCACGATTGCCGACTGTACGCACAAGCTCGACAAGGCCTACAACCTCTTCGGCTACGTCGATTCCGGCATGGACGTGGCTACCGCGATCGCGGTGGGGGACGTGATGGGGAGCGTCGTCGTCGAAGAGGTCTGAGGTGAGCGGCTGAGGCGCCGTTCACCTCGATTCACTACGTAACGTCGCGCAGCCGCGCGACTGCGGCCGCGTTCTCGTTCGCGAGGGCCTCGATCGCCGCCGCGACCCCCTCGAGGGCACCCCTTCGCCCTGCCTGCTCTATACGGGCGGCGAGGGTCGACACGCGCATGGCACCCAGGCTCGCACTCGACGACTTCACCGTGTGCGCCGTCCGGTACACGGTTTGTGCATCCCCCTCCTGCACAGCGACGCGCAGGGATGGCAGGTACTCCTCCATGGATGTGGCGAAATCGTCCACGAGCTCGCGTACGAAGGCCTCGTCTCCGAGCTCGCGGAGGGTGTCGAGAGCCGACGTGTCGAGGATCTCCCCCTCCACATCCACGGGTATCGCGACGTCCGGCTGCACCATCGGATCACTCTCCTCATGGCCCATCTTCGGTGTGTCCTACCTCGAGCAGATCGGCATCCTCGACGGCCGGCTTCAGCCAACGACCTGGTGAGACTAGAACCGGCCGAGACTCCCTCGAACCAAACAGGTGAGCCGGCAGGATCACGTTCACTCGGCCGCTATCGTCGACCGATGTCGAGCCCAGCGTGCATCACGGCAGGCCAGGTGGCCTCGGTTCGTACAATCGCCGAACCGTGCCTCTCGCCGGACGGACGGCGACTCGCCTGGTTGCACGGCTACCGGGGTCGTGGCGACGTGGCGGTGGCCGACGTCGAACCGGACGTCGGACCGGAGGTCTTCGTCACGACCGAGCCATCCATAGGGGCGTCCGTCGGTCACGGGGGCGGGATCACCGTGTGGGCGCCGGACGGGGAGTCCCTGCTCTACCGCAGCGCCGCGGGCACCCTCTGGAAGGTGGGAGCGCGGGGCGGTACGCCTGCGGAGGTGCTCGGTGGCTGCGTCGCATCCGCTCCCGCCTGGTGTGGTGATGTCGCCGTATGTGCCGTGTCGGGGCCCGCGTTCGAGGAGATCGTGGCGTTCACGCCGGATGATCGGGGCAGGCCGAGCAGCGTGTCCGGTCGCCGCGACTTCTGCCTCGACCCCGACCTCGCTCCCGTCGCCGGCAGGGATGGAGCGTGCGTCGCGTGGCACGAGTGGGACGCGACGGCCATGCCCTGGGACGCGAGCCGGATCGTGTTCCGTGCAGAAGGCGACTCACCGGTCACGATCGACGGCGGCGCCGGTGTCTCGGTGGCCGAACCGCGGTTCTCCCCCGACGGTTCGGTGCTCGCGTATCTGTGCGACCGATCGGGCTTCCGCAACGTGTGGGTGGCCGAGCCCGGGTCGGGCACGACACGCCTCCTCACCCGATTCGAAGCCGAGATAGGCGGTCCCACGTGGGGCGGTGGGGACCGCTCGTTTGCGTGGTCTCCCGACGGGACCGAGATCGCACACACGCTCTCGGGCGAGGGCCGGACAGAGCTGTGGGTCACACAGGTCGCGGACGGGGCGTCGCGTCCCCTCGTGCAGAGAGCCGGCACCTTCTCGTGGCTGAGCTGGCGGGGACGGTACGTCGCGGCGACCTACGCCGACCCCTTCACGGCCCGACGCGTCGAGCTCGTCGATCCGGTCTCGGCCACCTGCCGTGTCGCCTCCCCCCGCGGTGCCGGCGAGCTCGGCGCCTGGGGTGACGTGAGCCACGTGACGTGGTCCGATGCCGACGGCGATCCCGTGCACGGCATCCTCGCGACCCCGACGCATGCCGACACGGCGTGCCCGACCATCGTCTGGGTGCACGGTGGCCCGACCGGGCAGGCCCAACTCGACTTCGCGCCTCGCGTGGCGTACTTCGTGTCGCGGGGGTGGGCGGTCCTCTTCGTGAACCACCGCGGCTCCACCGGTTACGGCCGCGCCTACACGCAGGCCCTGCACGGCAGGTGGGGGGAGCTCGACGTGCGCGACGTCCTCTCCGGAGTAGAGGAGATGGCGAGGCGGGGAGTCGCCGATCCGGCCCGGCTCGCCGTCATGGGAGCGTCGGCCGGTGGCTATACCGTCCTGCAGACGCTCATCGCCGCCCCCGACGTGTTCGCGGCAGGCGTCGACCTCTACGGCGTGGCCGATCTCTTCCACCTCGCGGAGACGACACACCGTTTCGAGGCCGCGTACAACGACAGCCTCGTGGGACCCCTGCCCGAGGCCGCGGACCTCTACGTGGAGCGTTCACCCATCACGCACGCAGACAGGATCCGCACGCCCCTTCTCGTTCTTCAAGGAGGCAAGGACGAGGTCGTCCTGCCGGAGCAGTCCCGAAAGCTCGTGCGCGCGGTCGAGCGCAACGGTGTCGATGCCGAATTCCACTGCTACGAGGACGAGGGGCACGGCTGGGGACGCGCCGAGACGGTTCACGACGAGCTCGCCCGCGTCGAGGCGTTCCTGCGCCGTCACGTTCTGCGCCGCGCACGGTGAGCCGTCGCGATAAATGCGTTGACAGTCCCACGGTCCTCTGGTTGACTCCGAGGGCTGACCGCCGACCGCGGCCTTTGACCGAGGTGCGGTGGTCGACCGAGAAGGAGCAACGGTGAGAGACGTGCGCTGCAACTATCGCGATGTGACGGGCCCAGCCCTCACGTCCGCGCGTGTGCAGACGAACTGGCCGGTCCTCCCGCTGCTCGGCACGATGCACGCCTTCGGGCACGTCATTCGAAAGGGGCAGGCCGGCGGTTAGCTTCTCGGATCTCGACAGAGGATTCGGCA
>JADZDR010000072.1 GCA_020850945.1 Acidimicrobiia bacterium
AACTAGAACGCGTTCTAATTATGGCTTCCATCGCGAGGACATGCAAGCAAAGGTTGTGGGCGCTGCGGCGGCACCCGGCTCTCTGGGTACATGAGCGGCGATATATCGCCGCTCAGGTACCCAGACGGGGGGTTCGGCCCGGCACTACGCCGGCTGCGGTTCCTTGTCGGCAAGCTCGACGAGCAGGAGGCGGGCAGCGCAGCGGAGGCACCGGCTCGGACCGTCAGGCTGAGACGGCGTCGTAGTCCTCGTAGTCGATGCTGGTGTCGACGAGGTCCTCGAACTGGATCACACCCATCTCCGTGTACTTCTCGCGCAGCCAGCCCCCGTCCGCGTCGAGGAGGCCGAGCTTCTTCAGGTTCGGCACGACCTTCATGAACAGCGGGTTCTGGTACTGCATGCGATCCCTGCTGCCACCGGCGACGAGCCACTCGAGCATGTGGCGCGGGTCCACGTCGAGGCGCCCCCACATCTCCTGGGCGAACGAGCGGTCCCTGATGCGGAGGCCGGCCTCGAATGCGAACTCCTGGCGCTCCCGCAGTTCCGCCGTGGACATCCCGTCGTACACCTCCTTGAGGGAGATCACGCCGAAGGCAACGTGGCGGGCCTCGTCGCTCATCACGAGGCGAACGAGCTTCTGGAGGAGGGGCTCGGGTACGAGCTTCTCGAGGAGCCCGAACACGGTGAGAGCCAGGCCTTCGACGATGACCTGCATCCCGAGGTATGTGATGTCCCACCGCTCGTCGGCGAGGATGTCGGCGAGAAGGTGGTACAGGTGGGGATTGACCGGGTACTCCCCCCCGAGCTTGTCACGCAGGTACTTCGCGAACACCTCTACGTGGCGGGCTTCGTCCATGACCTGGGTCGACGCGTAGTACTTCGCCTCGATGAAGGGCACGGTCTCCACGATCTTCGCGGTACAGAGGAGTGCGCCCTGCTCGCCGTGGAAGATCTGGCTCAGAACGAAGTTCTGCTGCTCGATCGCCAACCTGATGAAGTGCTCGTCGGTCCACCCGTACAGCGGGCAGTCCCGATCCTCGGCGGCGGCCTTCCTGTAGTAGGCGATCTCGGGACTGAACGAGTTCATCCCCACCGCGACTGCCTCTTGGTCGACGTCGGTCGACCAGTCGAGATCGATCGTGCCGTTCCATTGTGCACCCTTGGCCTTCTCGTAGAGACGCGTGAGCTGGTCACGCCTCTGCTCGTAGTCCCAGGTGAAGATCGTGTCACATCCGCCCGGAACGTGGGCGCTCCCAGTGGGGACTGGTTCGACACCGAGGATCCCGTCCACGTCGTCGATGCTCGCCCGGCCGACGAGCTCCTCGTTGGTGCGCATCTCGGTTGCCACTGGTCCTCCTTCGTTCACGCGATGTCTCTTCCGACGAGATCGGCGAAGTTGTGGGTGTAGAAGCGGTCTCTTGCAGCCACGTCGATGTCCCACTTGTCGAGCGACGCCTCGAACCTGCCCAACGGGTCCCGCGTGCCCTCGGGGTGTGGGTAGTCGCTCGAGAACATGAAGAGGTCCGCTCCGCACTGGTCTACGAGCCAACCTGCGTCCTCGAACGGGAACGGAGTGAAGCGGACCTGGCGGTGCACGTACTCCGACGGTGTCAACGACAGGGCTTCGAGCATCGGCTCGGAACGCCCGAACGAGGCGGCCGCGTGGTCGACGCCTTGTAGGAAACCGGGGACCCAGGCCGCTCCGAGCTCGATCAGGCCGCAGCGGAGGTGCGGGAAGTGTTCGAAGACCCCGTCGAGGAGCATGCAGGACAGGTAGTTCGCCGCCCGGTGGTGCAGTTGCGGGTAGTCCTTCGCCCGGACGTTCTCGCCGCCACCGAGGTGGTCGGGTGGGATCGGCCGGCCGTTGTCGTGGAATCGGGGGTGCAGCGTGTCCTTCCCGCCACCGACGTGGAGCACGAAGGGGACTCCGGAATCCTGCAATCTGCTCCAGAGCGGATCCATAGCGGGGTGTGCCGGCGACGTGCCGCCGGGTGGTCCTGTCGGCAGCCAGACCGCGGCGCAACACGCGGCGAGCGCTGCGTCGAGCACCTCGACCGCGTCGGATACATCTCTCGTCGGGACGAACGCAACCGGCAGGAGCCTTTCGTCGCTCTCGCAGAACTCGGCCAGCCCGCGGTTCTGGGCGAGTGCGCCTTCGCGCACGATCTCACGGTCCCGGCTGCCGAGGTATTGCAGGGTCGAGAAGGTGGGGAAGACGAGTTGGGCGCCGAAGCCGAGCAGGTCCAGCGCCCTGCTCCGTTCCGCCGGGTCCCACGCACCCAGCGCCGCCCATCCCTTCGGCCCACCGATGACGTCCTCCTCGAGCTTCAGTGGGTCGTGCTCGGACGTGATCTGGGCGAACATGGCCTCTGCCCGGCGGCCGAGCTCACCAGCGCTCGACAAGTCAAGTGCGGCGAAGCGCTCCCGGTAGAGGGGGGCGACGTAACTGATCAGCCAGTCCGGCGACTCCATGATGTGGCTGTCGGCGTCGAGGACGGCCCGTGCTCCTGCATAGGTGTCGGTCATCTGCTTCTTCCCCTGACGATGATCTCGAGTGGTTCGGCGAGATCTGCGATGGCCTTGGTCGCTGCCTTGGCGTCATGCGCCGCGAGCGCGTCGAGCAGACGCCGGTACGGCGAGCGGGGACCACCCAAGGTCCGCATGGCAAGATCCGCGTAGACGCTGTCGAATGAGGGCGCATCTGATGCGAAGAGCTGCTCGAAGGAGTTCCCCAAGAGCTCGAGCACGATCGAGTGCGAGCTCCTGATGAGGCGCCGGTAGAAGAGCAGGAGGCTGTTCGCGATCCCGTCTCCGGTCCCCTCTTCGAGGCCGGCCTCGGCGTGGGACAGAAGGAGCTCCAGCTCGGCGATGTCGTCGACGGTGGCCTTGCGTGCGGCATTGCGCACGACCAGTCCGTAGTAGATGCCCGTCAGTTCGAGTAGTCCGTCGGATGCGTCGTGACGGAAGCTCCCGTCCTCTGCGAGGAGGATGTAGGGGAGGAGGTCGAGACTGCCTGTCTCGTGGAAGTCGAGGACCCTGGCGCCGACACCCTGCCTGCGGCTCACGAGACCGAGCAGTTCCAGCGCCTGCAGTGACTCACGGATCGTGGTCCGGTTCACACCGAACTGGAGAGCCAGCTCTCGTTCGGACGGGAGGAGGCTGCCGGGTTCGACCTCCCCGGCGATGATCGCCCCGCGAATCTGCTCGGTCACCGCATCCGGAAGAGCGCTTCGCTCCACGCCTGTGAACTGCACGTACACCCCTGACTGCGCATCCGGGCGGGATGTCCATTCGCTCGGACCTCGGATCGACTGTACCACAGATTGGCCCGGTGGTCCAACCACTATCCTAACGGACCCCCGGAGTGATCGGATGCGCTGCCGCGATGGTTCGTTCGCAGCCCTCCGACTAACGTCGCCGCATGATTGGGGGTAGAGAGTGACCGGACTCCGTCCGTCGGTCCGTGAGCTCGGGATCTCGCCACAGACCGTGGGGCTCCCCCGAGCCCGGACAGGGGCGT
Source organism: Acidimicrobiia bacterium (assembly GCA_020850945.1). Taxonomy (GTDB): domain Bacteria; phylum Actinomycetota; class Acidimicrobiia; order UBA2766; family UBA2766; genus QWHP01. Next base: position 3,521 of record JADZDR010000072.1, read on the forward strand.
TTCACCGCGCCGCGCTCGTCGAGGCGTTGTGTGCGTCGTCGTGCACAGGCATCGCGATGCAGGCACCGGCCGGCTACGGCAAGACCACCCTCGCACTTCAGTGGGTCGAGCGTGACGCGCGTCCGGCGGCATGGCTCACGCTGGACGACGGCGATTCGGACCCCGTGGTCCTGATCCGGCATGCAGTCGCGGCGTTGGAAGACGTCGTCCCGGTGCCGGAGTCCCGCTGCCTGGCAGAGGGCCGCAGCGCCGACCCGACACGGGTGGTCGAGTCGCTGGCCACCGAGTTCGCCGCTGCAGAGACACCCTTCCTGCTCGTGCTCGACGACGTCCACACCCTCACCGGCTTGCAGGCGCCCCACGTTCTCGACCGGTTGATGTCCCGCATACCCGAGGGGAGCGCCGTCGTGCTCGCCGGACGCGCCATGCCGGCCGTTCACATGGCGCGGCGACGCCTGTCGGGCAACCTCACGTGTCTCGGCCCCGAGGACCTGCAATTGGATCCCGAGGACGCAGCCGGCCTTCTGCGCATGGCGGCACCCGCCGCCACCGATGCCGTCGTGGACGATCTCGTGGAGAGATGTGAAGGATGGGCAGCGGCACTCGCCCTGGCCTCCCTCACCATCGCCGAGGGCGCTGTCGCCGTGGGAGCGACCGGTGGTGTGGCGGCGACCAACGGCTCGGCCCCACATGCCAGGCTCGTGTTCGAGTACTTGCACGAGGAGTACCTGGACCAACTAGATCCATCCGACCGTGACCTCCTCGTCCGGTCGTCAGTCCTCGACGGCCTGAACGGCGAGCTCTGCGACGAGGTCCTCGACCGCCGCGACAGCGCGGCGGTCCTCGAACGGCTCGCCTCGTCCGGCAACCTCCTCGTCTCCGGCCTGCAGGACGGGGGTCGCTGGTACAGATGTCACGCCCTCTTCCGGGAGTGTCTCGTCGACGAGATGCGTGTGAGATCTCCGCGGCAGGAGTCGGACCTGCGCGTGCGGGCTGCGCGATGGCTGTCGGCTCACGGGTACGCAGACCAGGCGATGACGCAGGCGATCGCCGCGAACGACCTGGATCTGGCGGCCGAACTGGCGTACAACGAGTTCTTCATCTGCCTGAACAACGGACGTGTCGCGTCCATGGAACGCTGGCTCGGCGCGTTTCCCCCGGACATCCTGCGTCGGGACCCACGCCTCCTGGTCGCCGCCGCCTGGACGGACTTCGTCCAGCGCAGAACCGATGACTTCGAGCACCGCGTCGGTCTCATGTCGGCGCTGGACCCGGCACACCCCATGCCCGACGGCTCGACGCTGGAGTTCGCGCGACTCGCGCTCGTGATGATGTCCGGGCTGGGCGGCGTGAAGGAATCCATTGTCGCGGCGGCTGCGATCGTAGAAGCGGGACCGGACGCATGCCCTTGGTGGCAGGTTGCACGCGTGGTCGGGACGGTGTGCCTGTGGATCACAGGCAGCCTCCCGGATCCGTGTGGAGAACTGGCCCAGGTCGAGTTCGACACCCGCGGTTCGCCGGCCCCCAATGCCGTGGCACTTGCCCAGCTTGCCCTGGCCCGGTTCTGGGAGAACGAACACGAGGCCGCGCGCGGGTGCCTCGAACGTGCCCTCGAGATCGTGCGGGCGGCCGGACTCGAGGACTACCTCCTCGTCACTCCCGTACATGCCGCGCATGCCCTCATCGCGGCCGAACAGGGTGCCGCCACCGAATCACGTGAGGCGGCCACCCGCGCGCTGCACTCGCTCAGCAAACCCTGGGGTCTCGTCACCCGCAGCCAGATCGAGTTCCGGCTCGTGTTGGCCGAGGCGGCATTTCTCCTGGACGACCTCCGCGCTGCGAAAGAGCAGATGAGCATCGTCTCGCCACTGCTGGCCGACGAACCCGAGGATGTCGTCCTACGAGACCGGTATGACGAGCTGGATCAGCGACTGAAGGAAGGCGCTACCGTTCCCGGCAGCGACCCGCTGACCGCGGCGGAGCTGCGTGTGCTCGAACAACTCCGAACCCATCGTTCCCTCGAGGAGATCGGGACGCAGCTCTACGTGTCCCGCAACACCGTCAAGTCCCACACCATCGCCATCTACCGCAAGCTCGGCGTCTCGAGCCGTGGCGCCGCCGTCGAACAGGCAGAAGCCACGGGCTTGCTCGAGGTGTGATCCGGTCGCCTACTCCTCGGCGATGTCGCGTCCGTGGGCTGTCAACGCCCAGATGACGGCAACGTCCAACGCGATGATGACGATCGACCACACCGGATACCACGGGAGCCACATGAACGCCGTGATCGCACTCACAATCGCGAAGATGACTCCGACAGTGCGGGCGGCGACGTTCCCCGCGAATATCCCGAATCCCGACAGCACGAGGATGATCCCGAGGATGAGGTGGATCCAACCCCATGTGGTGATGTCGAATTGGAAGACGTATTCTTTCCCGACAACCCAGAACGTGTCGTCGACGAGGGCGACGATGCCCGCCACGATCTGGAAGAACCCGACCGTGATCAACACGAATCCGGCGAAAGCGGACCATCCGACCGCCCAGCTGCTGCGCTCGTCCTGCATCGGAACCTCCTGGCTCGAAACGGCCGGAACCGGCCGTGTGCCCAGCTTCGTCTCGATGTCTTCGGCCGTCATCACCCACATGGGGTGATGGGTCCACGGGCAACTCGGGTCAGGCCGGGGGAGGTTGTGGATACTGCTCCGCCGGCGGAGGCGAAGTGGGCACCGGCGAGGAGTAGGCCGACCCCGGATAGGGCTGAGCCGGCGGCGGGTCGGTGGGCTGGGGGTAGGCCTGAGGCGCGGCGGTCGCCACCCCCGAGTTACGCGAATCCGCCTCGGATCTCTTGGCCCGCAGGAGGCTGATCCGGCCGTCGAGCCAGTACACGAGTGCATGCACGAGCATGGCGAAGATGCCGTACATGATGATCGCGAAGAGCACCGCGAAGTCCAGCACCGATCCGTTGCCGCCTTCGGCCGACGGGAAGATGCCCCGGAACGGCTCCAAGAGCCGGTTCGCACTGCGGTAGACCCATTGGGTGAACGGCGCCGAGGTGCTCGCGTTGAAGAGCAGGAGGAAGAAGGCGAGCGTCAAGATGATCACCGCGAGGACGAGGAAGGCATAGACGAGCCACACGAGCACCCTGGCGAACTTCAGTGCGGACATGGCGTCGCCCTCCCCTCAGCCTGCCGCGCCGTGGCCGACGGCATGGTGATGTGCATGTTCGTGCAAGGCGATCGCCTCCTCGTGCGTGAGCGGGCTGAGGTCGAAGGCCACCTTGTGAACCTTGCCCGTGAAGGCGTAGGGGGCTTCGTTCTCGTAGTCGAGGTCGACGACGAGCCCGTTGTCGCGGCCGATGTCCATGCCGGCGTAGGAACTGAACGCGATGGGTACCGTGCGGGCCATGACACCCTCTCCGATCCGGCGGCCGTCTGCCCAGAGGGTCACCTGCCCCCCGGCGCCGGGCTTGGCCTCGGCGGCCTCGAACAACATCCTGAGCGTGACCCGGCCGGTCGGTATCTCCTCGTCGGAAACCTGCTTGTAGGTGTCCACACCGAGGAAGGAGTAGGTGTGGGTGAGGTGCCCTTTGGAGTCGACCCACAGCGAGAAGCCGCCGATGAAGTCCGCATTCGCCACGAGCACGCCCTCGGCGCCGTCCTCGGGAACGTCGACTTCTGCCTCGATCGCATAGGAGCGGCCCGCGATACGCGGGATCATGCCCCTCTGGATGTTCTGCACGTCCCCGGCGAACTCGAACCTCGTCTGTGTCGGCAACGGTGGGAGGATCCCGTAGATGACCGACAGGCCGGCCATCAGGGGCAGAACCCTGTTGCGTTCCGCCTCGCTCCACCACAGTTCTTGGAGCTCGCTGACCTTGTCCGGATGTTGTGCAGCGACGTTCACCGCCTGTGAGAAGTCCGCCGTCAGGTCGTAGAGCTCCCAGCCGACGTCGCGATCCGGATCCCAGTCCACTTCGGGGCCGAACTGTGCCAGGGTTCCGGGCGACACGTCCCAGGGGAGCCTGACGGGTCGCGATGCGGCCCACCAGCCGTCCTTGTACATGGCGCGGCAGCCGAACATCTCGAAGTACTGCTCGGTGTGCCGCTCGGGGGCATCGGCAGAGTCGAAGGAGTACACGAAGCTGGTGCCGTCCATGGGCTCCTGGGCGATGCCGTCGACGGAGCTCGGTTCGGGGATACCGGCTGCCTCGAGGACTGTCGGGCCTATGTCGATGCAGTGGGTGAACTGGGCCCGCACCGTCCCGTCGTGCCGAATGCGCCTCGGCCAGGCAACGACCATCGGATCCCTGTCGCCTCCGAGGTGGCTGGCGACCTGCTTGCCGAACTGGAAGGGTGCGTTCATCGCGTGCGCCCAGGCGGCGGCGAAGTGCGGGGCGGTGTGGACGCCGCCCAGCGCCTCGACCCCTCCGTACTTCTCGATGAGCTCGGTTTGCTCGTCGGCGTCGAGCACGAGCCCGTTCAGGAAGGTGAGCTCGTTGAACGAGCCCGTCACCGTCCCTTCCATGCTGGCGCCGTTGTCACCCCAGATGTAGAAGACGAGCGTGTTGTCGAGGTCTCCGAGCTCGTCGACGGCATCGAGAAGGCGGCCCACGTTCCAGTCGGCGTTCTCGGAGTAGCCGGCATAGACCTCTACCTGTCGGGCATAGAGCTTCTTCTGTGACTCGGTGAGGGAGTCCCATGCGGGGAAGATGTCGGGGCGCTCCGTGAGCTGCGTGTCCTCCGGGACGATGCCGAGGGCCTTCTGGCGGGCGAGGGTCTCCTCGCGCAGCTTGTCCCAACCCTCGTCGAACTTGCCCTTGTAACGGTCGGCCCATTCGGGTGCCACATGGTGGGGTGCGTGGCTGCAGCCCGTCGAGTAGAACATCATCCAGGGCTTGGTGCCGTCCTGCGCTCGAACCGCGTGCAACCACTCGATGGCCTTGTCGCTGAGATCGTCGGGGAAGTAGTACTGCTCCCCGTCAGGTCCCTCGGGTACGCCGAGAGTCCAGTCGTCCTGGGTGATGATCGGGTCGTACTGGCCTGCCGCACCGCTGAGGAATCCCCACCAGTGGTCGAAACCCCACGACTTCGGCCAATGATCGAATGGGCCGGCGGCACCCTGCACGTTGTCGGGCGTGAGATGCCACTTGCCGAAACCGCCCGTGACATAACCGTTCTCGCGCAGGATCCGGGGAAGACCGGCGCACGACCTCGGCTTGGCGGCCGTGTAGCCGGGGAAGGGACCGGGGTATTCCGCGATCGATCCGAATCCGACACGGTGCTGGTTGCGGCCCGTGAGCAGTGCCGCCCGCGTCGGCGAGCACACCGCCGTGACGTGGAAGCGGTTGTAGGTCAGACCCATGTCCCTGACGCGCGAGAGGTTCGGCGTCGCAATCGGCCCACCGAACGTGTCGGGTGCGCCGAAGCCGGCGTCGTCGATCAGCACGATCAGGACGTTCGGGGCGCCTTCCGGCGCTTTGGGGCCGGGAATCATCGACCAATCCGGCACCGAGTCACGCAGAGTGCGGCCGGCGGTCCCGCCGAAGGTGCGGTCGGGGATGGGCAGGACCGTGCGATCCTGGTCGAACTTGCCGGCGGCCTCCGCAAGCGCAGCCTTGAGGTCACCCAACCCCGTCCCCTCCATCCGGGCGACCGACTTGGCGGGTGTACCGGCGAGGGCACGTTCGGCGACGAGGCGGTCTTCGGCGTCGACGAGGGCGAGCACGACGGCCGCGCCGGGCGGGAGCTTCTCGGCGAGCCCCTCCTCGAGCCCGCTGTCGACCTTCTTCTTGGCGAACTTGCCCACCAGCCCGCCCGCGGCCGCTCCGACCGCAACCGACGCGAGCACCGGAGGTGCAGCGAGCCCTACGAGGACGCCGACCCCTCCGCCCCATGCGACGCCTTTGCGGCCGAGGTGGTCGGCGGTGTGGGTCACCCTGACGTCTCCGGCGTCGGTGTGTTCGACGAGGATCGCTCCTTCGGAGCGCAGGGCCCTCGCTCCGATCAGGCCGACGAGTCCGTCGAAGTCGCGCCGGGCAGGCTCGACGGCCGGATAGGGCGCCATGATCAGGTCGTAGGTGTCTGCCACGGTCCTCCTCGTTTGGCTCACGTCCGAGCCGGGTTGCACCGACCCCGAGCCATCTTCCTCAAACCTCCGCCCCCATACCTCATCCGATATGGGTGAAAGGGGGGCTCCTGACCCGGCTGGGGTTGGGAGCGCGGGAACTCAACCATCCACTTCGGGTGAGGAACGCGGGTGCCACGTCCGTCAGAATGAGACCCGACACACGTGGGCTTCGCCGAATAGGGAGAGCTGATGTTCCTAGCAGAGTTCGGATCAGGCCAGGTGCTCTTGAGCATGTTCTGGCTGTTCATGTTCATGATCTGGTTCTGGCTGCTGATCGTCGTTTTCGGCGACATATTCAGGGACCACGAGCTGTCGGGAGGGGCCAAGGCCGCATGGTCGATCTTCGTGATCATCCTTCCCTACCTCGGGATCTTCGTGTACCTGATCGCCCGCGGCCACGGCATGGCGGCACGATCGCAGTCCGCACAAGCGGAGCAGAAGGCAGCATTCGACTCGTACGTGCGTGAGACAGCCGGATCCGCGAACCCCGCCGACCAAATCGCCAAGGCCAAAGGCCTCCTCGACAGCGGGGCCATCACGCAGGAGGAGTTCGACACCATCAAGCGCAACGCCCTGAACTGAACGCCTGGGAGCGATCTGACCGGACGGCCGGCGAGGCGGCCGTGAGGGGAGCGGCGCATGAGGCAGATCCTGGGGCAGATCCTTCCCCTCGCGGTGGCGGTGACGATCTCACCCGTGCCGATCATCGCCGAGATCCTGCTGCTGTTCAGCGACCGGCCTCTCCCGAACGCCGGCGCCTACGTCGGAGGCTTCACATCGGGTGTCGCCGTCGTTCTCCTCGCGTTCACGGCGATCGCGGCGACCCAGGACGGTGGGGCTTGGGCCGAAGGGGGGTCTACCGTCACGGCGCTCGTCAGTCTCGTGTTGGGTGTCCTGCTGCTGGTCGGAGCCGTCATCAGGTTTCGAAGGCGGCCGGCTCCCGGGGAGGACACGCCGATGCCGCGATGGATGGACGGGATCGCCTCGTTCGGCACTCCGCGCTCTCTGGCAGTGGGCGTAGCAGTCGGCGCCCTCAATCCGAAGAACATCGCGATGGCTCTGGCCGCGTCCGTCACGGTAGCCGGTTCCACGCTGTCGACCGGCGAGGAAGCCGTCACCTTGGGGGCCTACACCCTGGTCGCCGTCCTCGGTGTCGCCACCCCGTTCGTCGTCGCCCTGTTCATGGGGGAGCGGGCCCGACCGCTGCTGGACCGATGGAGGGAGTGGCTCGGCCGGAACAACTCGACGGTGATGGCGGTTCTCTTCCTCGTCTTCGGCGTCGTCCTCGTCGTCCAAGGGATCCAGGGTCTCTGAACACCCGGACAGAGTGCGCGCTCACCGCTAAGGTGTTCGTGAAGCCTGCGGCTGCTCAGGTGCAGCGGCAGTTCACGCGCCGGCGTCCTTCTCTATCTCGGCCGCATCCGCCGCGAGCTGCTTCGCCTCGAGCTTCTCTGCCTTCGTGATCGCCGCCCTCACCTTCGACTCCATGTCACTCACACCGACGACGACGAGGCCGGCACTTCCCGCGTCGAGCTGTTCGCCGGCTTCCTTCAGGTCCTTGCGGCTCATCCCCGCCGTCGCATGGCCGGCCAAGGCTCCCAGCAGCGCGCCCCCGGCCGTCGTACCGACGAGGAGGCCCGTCCCGATCGCCGCCGCCGGGAAGAGGGCGATGACGAGCCCGGTCGCGAGCCCGATCCCGCCACCCAGGACGCCACCCACCCGCGTGGGGGTCTCGTGCTTGGCGACGATCTTCACCTTGCCATCCGGCCTGTGCTCGACGACGGCAGCGTCATACGCGTCGATCAGTCCGGCTTCGGTGTGGAGCGCCTTGACCGCGTCGTAGTCGGCCTTGGCGTCCGCGACCTCGTCATAGGTCGCGATGAATGCGAAGAAGGTGTCCACTGCCACGGTGCTCTCTCCTTGTGTCTTCGGATGTACGTGTCTCCGGATGTACGGAGGTGGGGTCCACGCCGACACTCGGACGGAGCCCCACGTGGACTCTGAACGTCGGCACTGTCGGTGTCATCATCCCATGCGGGTGACCGCGGACCGGGGAAACTCCCCGTGTGGTTCACCCAGATCGGATGACGACGCCCACCGACACACGCGAGATGCTGTTGCGAAATGTCGAGTGTCAGGAGACGCCGATGGGGACGATCCAGGAGATCGGGCCGGTCGACTATGTCGTGATCGAGTTCCCGAAGGGTGAGCAGAACTTCACCGGCGCCGTCGCCCGTGAGCTCGTCTCGTTGGTCGAGGCGGAGCTCATTCGTGTCCTCGATGTCCTCGTCCTCGCCAAGGACGAGGACGGTGAGATCGAGGCCTTCGAACTCGAGGATCTCGAGGGCGTGGGGGAGCTGGGAGCGCTCGAGGCTCAGCTCGCCGAAGTCCTCGCCGCCGAGGACGTCAAACACCTCGCCGCTGCCATGGAACCGGGATCCGTGGCAGGCGTAGTCGTATGGGAGAACTCCTGGGCTGCGCCGTTCGCCGTCGCGGCACGGGAGTCCGGCGGACAGTTGATCGCCGATGGACGGATACCCACGCAGGCGCTGATCGCGGCCCTCGGGGACGACAGGGAAGAGGAGGTGTGACATGCCGTTGAGACCAGGACGTGTTGCGAGGCGTGGCGTGATCGGCGCCCCCGTGGCGCGCACGGCGGCAGTCGTCGGTACCGCGACGGTCGTGCATCACGGTGTGGAACGCAGGCAGGACCGCAGGGACGACCGTCGCGACCGCCGCAGACTCTGACGCGAAGTTGCGGGTCGTGTCTCGTCATGCGCCGCGTCGACGTAACCGTGTGGTGTCTGGGTACCTGAGCGGCGATATATCGCCGCTCAGGTACCCAGAGGGGACGGGAGTCTCGCGTGGAGTGCTCGGACGGAAGGCTGCTAAGGTGAGGTCTGGCTTTCGGCCCCGCTTCTGACGATCGGTTCCGATTTCCGATCCCACCCCCTCCAATCGGAGTTCTCTAGATGCCCCTGTCCTTTGCCGAACTCGGCGTACCCGCGGACATGACCGCGCGCCTCGCCGAACGTGGTTTCACCACTGCATTCCCGATCCAGGCGGCCACGCTGCCCGACGCCCTCGCCGGCCACGACATCTGCGGCCGCGCCCCCACGGGCAGCGGCAAGACGGTCGCCTTCGGCATCCCCCTCGCCCTGCGAGAGGGAAAGGCCAACCCCCGCCGCCCCCGCAGCCTCGTTCTCGTCCCCACACGTGAGCTCGCCGCCCAGGTCCGGGGTGAGCTCGCCCCCCTCGCGGCCGCACGCCAGAAGAGTGTCGCCGTCGTCTACGGCGGCACCGGCTACCACGCCCAGCTCAAGGCGCTCCGTCAGGGCACCGACATCCTCGTCGCCTGCCCCGGTCGCCTCGAGGACCTGATCGATCGTCGTGCCGTCGACCTCGGCGACGTCGACACCGTCGTCATCGACGAGGCCGACCGCATGGCCGACATGGGGTTCCTCCCCGCCGTACGCCGCCTCCTCGACGCCACCCGGCCCGAGCGCCAGACGATGCTGTTCTCTGCCACCCTGGACGGCGACGTCGACACCCTCGTGCGCCGATACCAGCACGAGCCGCGCCGCCACGTAGTGGCCGATGAGCCCGGCACATCGGGTGACGTGCACCACGTCTTCTGGAAGGCGCACCGCACGGAGCGGGTGCGCATCGTCGCGGATCTCATCTCGCACACCGCACCCGCAGTCGTCTTCTGTCGCACGCGACACGGCGCCGACCGGCTCGTCCGCCAGCTCTCCGCGCACGGGGTGAAGGCGTCGGCCATCCACGGCAGCCGTTCCCAGGCACAGCGCGAACGTGCGTTGCGCGGCTTCGCCAACGGCCACACACACGCCCTCGTCGCGACCGACGTCGCCGCCCGCGGCATCCACGTCGACAACGTCTCGTGCGTCGTCCACTTCGATCCCCCCGCCGACCACAAGGACTACATCCACCGCTCGGGTCGCACGGGCCGAGCCGGTGCCGACGGAACCGTCGTCTCACTCGTCCTCGACGAACAGGTCGCCAAAGTACGCAAGCTCCAGAAGTCGCTTCGTCTCCCCCAGAAGATCGCCGCACCCGAAATCGGTTCTCTGCGCCGCTCGGCCCCACGCACACCGGCGCCGTCGGCACAACCGGCCAACGCCGGCACCCGACCCCAAGGGGCCAAGAAGCGCCGCCGCCGGCACCAGTCGCCTCGAACCTCGCGTCTGGGTACCTGAGCGACGATATATCGCCGCTCAGGTACCCAGAGGGGGACTGCCACACTCACGGAGATGGCCTGACCTCAGATCGTCGTCGTGACCTCGCCTTCGGTCACACCGGCCTCGGGCGGTGGCGCACCTTCCGAAGATGCCGGGAGGATGTCCTCCACCGGCCCCTCGGTCGTGGGCGCGGTGAGGTCGATCGTCTCGACCCGGCCATACCGGGCTCGCCAGAGGGCGACCGTGAGCATGCCCGTGCCGTAGACGGTGGCAGCGGTCCAGACGATCGCGTTGAGCACGGGAACGAACGACACGGCAGCGAAGATCGCCCACCCGAGCAGCCACGGACCGCTGCGTCCCTTCACGTTGCGCAGGACGAGCCGGCCGACGAAGTAGCCGGCCACGACATACCCGACGGCGAAGATGAGGCTCCACGCGCCCAGCACCCAGAGGCCGAGGGGCAGTCCGAGCAGGGTCGCGACGAGGATCGTGGCGACGACGGGCACGACGACTGCCGTGAAGAGGCCCCAGCCGATGGACGGGCCGATCGCCGTCCGTCCTGCCTCGTACGCCCTGTCGATTGCCCGCGGGGTGAGCCAGATGAGAAGGAAACCGAGGGCGAGCAGGGATGCCGTGATCGTTGCCCACATGAAGAGGAAGAACACGAACGTGACGAGCCGCCAGATCTCGTCCAGCGAGCTCGTCGGTCCCAACTTGTGGTACTCGCCGTCGAAGGTCGCACCCGGCGCCTCGTTCAGGTCGAGGTTCGACCAGATGTCGCCTTGCACGACGGCGGTCGGGCCGAGCGTGACGCGGCGCCCCCAACTCACTATCGCGTTGCCGTCGGCGGCGTCGCCTTCGGCGTTGACGGTGCCCGTGACGAGGACGGGACTGCGGATCGCGAACACGGCGCCGTCGACCGTACCCTCGATCACGGCACGGCCGTTGATGACGAGAAGGTTCGAGATCGACTCGCCCTGCCGGACATGGATGTCCTGACCGATCACGACCGGATTCCGGACCGAGAACGCGTCGCCTTGGTCTGTGTCGTCGAAGAAGTCCCGGACGTCGGGGTCCGTCTCCTCCTGCCGGGTGGTGGGTGGTGTCGTCTCCTGCGCGGCGGCCGGCTGCGTCGGGAACACGAGAGCGGCGCCGGCAAGCCCGAGGGAGGCGACCACGAGGGCAGTCCGTCTTGTTCTCATGCCCCGGAGGCTACGACGCGGACGGCCGCACCGATAGGCCCACACGGTCCGGTCACGTGGGACTTCAGGCCTCCTGCACGCGCGCCCACGCCTCGTCGTAGAGGACGGAGGCGTCGCCGACATCGCGTGTGAAGTGGAGGGACGCGAGGACGTCCTCGGGCGGGAAGATCACCGGGTCGTCGCGGATCGAAGCCGGAAGGAGGTCCAGGGCGGCTGCGTTCCCCGTGTCGACCTTCACGTACTCGCTGTTGCGAGCCGAGACCTCGGGTTCGAGGTAGAAGTCCATGAAGGTGTACGCCCCCTCGGGTCGGGGCGCACCCGTGGGAATCGTCATGCTGTCCACCCAGCGCAGGCCGCCCGCGTCGGGGATGACGTAGGCGATGTCGGCGTTCTCCTCGCGTGCCTGGAGGACGTCGGACGAGTAGCCCTGGGCGACGACGAGGTCGCCGGCGGCGAGCCGCTCGAGATACGTCTCGGAGTCGAGCCGCGCATTCGCCTTCATCTCGATGAGACGGTCGGCCGCGGCGTCGATCGCCGCTCCGTCAGTCGTGTTCGGGTCCTCTCGCATCGCGAGGAGCGCCATGCCGAGCGCATCCCGTTCCTCGTCGAGGATCGACATGCGCCCCTTATGGGCCGCGTCGAGGAACACGTCATAGGTGGGCGGCGTGTCGAAGGCCTTACGGTCGTAGCCGAGTCCCGTCGTACCCGTCGCCCACGGCACGGCATAGTCACGGTTCGGATCCGCCGCTTCTCGGAACACCACGTCGAGGTTGTCGAGGTTCTCGAGGCGGTCGAGATCTAGCTCTCGGATGAGCTCCGCCTCACGGAAGGCAGTCACGAAGTTGTCGGACGGCACGATGAGATCGAAACTCGTGCCCGTGCGACCACCCACGCGGGGACGCTGTGCCGCTTCGAGACGGCGGGCGAGATCGTCGTTGCTCGCATAGGTCTCGTACGTGACGACGATGCCCGTCTCGGTACCGAAGTCCTCGAGGAGCCCGGGGTCGATGTAGTCCTGCCAGTTGAGGAATGTGAGCCGATCGAAGTCCCGTGGGTCGCCGCAGGCCGACATCGGACCCGCCACGAGCAGGCCGAGTCCGATCACCCCAGCACCACGCAGGACCCGGCGCCTGGGGACGAGGTGCCGCGCACCAATCGGGTCGGTCACCTTCAACACCTCCTACCCGACGAGCAACACAGGAACGGTCGCGTGCCGCGCAACCTTCTCGGCGACGGAGCCGTGCACGCCACCGCTCAGTCCGGACACGAGCTTCTGGATCGTCCGCAGCTCCGATGACAGGCCACGCCGACCCATGAGGATGATGTCGGCGTTCTCGTCCGCTGCCGCCTGGAGGACTCCGTCCACCGGGTCCCCCTCGATCACGATCGCTCGTGCCCGGCACCCCTTCGACCCGAGCAGGCTTGCCGCCTCGGACGCGAGCGCCTCGGCCTCGGCGAGCATCTCGGCCCGGGCATCGGGGACGACGAGCGAACCGCGGCGCCGGATCGTGACAGGCGGGTTGTACGCGACCACGACGACGATCTCGGCGTCGCGCCCGCTCGCCAGAACGACTGCGTAGCCGAGTGCCTGCTCGGCGCTGTGGGATCCGTCGAAGGGAACGAGGATCGTGCGGAAGTCGGTCACCACATCGGGGACCACGACCGGTTCCGCCCAGTCCTCGGGGTACTGGTGGTCCGTCACTCGACTGCCTCCTCGAGCTCGAACGGCAACTCGTCGTCGTCCTCGATGCCGCGGCGTCCCCGCAGGACCTTGCCGATCGGATAGAGGATCGGTCCCGTGGCGAGGGCGAGGAGGGCGAGTCCGATCGAGCCCTGCCAGCCCTCGTAATAAGCCTGGAAGTACACGGCGAGACCGATCACGAGGATCGGGAAGAGGGTGATGACGAAGATCCCCAGCCAGCCACCCGGGACGCGGTAGGGGCGGCGCATGTTCGGGTGTTTGATGCGGAGGGCGATCAGCGCCGCGAACTGCAGGAGGAGAGCAGCGGCGTAGATCGTGACGTCGACGACGACGAGGCTCTGGAACGGGCCGAGGATGAACACGGAGTAGATGAGGCTCGAGACGACGAGAGACACCCAGGGCGTGCCGAAGCGGGGATGGAGGCGCATGAGCCCCTTGGGCAGGTAGCCGTCCTCTCCCATCACGAACGGAACACGGCTGATCGAGAGGAGCAGACTCGAGAACAGGCCTGCTGACGCGACCAGGGCGGCGGCGGCGAGCCAGAATCCCAGCCACTTGCCGGCGACGAGCTCGGCGATCGTCGTGAACGCGCCTGCGGTCCACTCGACCTCCGACGTACCTACGGCCATGAGCCCGGCGAGTGTGGGGAGGAAGTAGACGAGTGTGATCAGCGGCACGGTGATGAGCAGCATCCGCGGGTAGTCTCGTCGCGGGTCCTTCATCTCGCCTGCCACGGTCGAGACGCCGTCCCAGCCGAGGTAGTTCCACATGACGACGAACAGGCCGACGGCGAAGGCGGACGTGAAGCTCTGGCCGGGATTCGTGAACGGCTCGACCGGGTTGAAGTTGATGTCGAAGAGGCCGAAGATCGTGAGGAGCACGAACGGGGAGATCACGATGATCCCGAAGATCGTCGACGTGTCCCCGATGATCTTCGCGCCGCGGATGTTGAGGAGCGTGAACACCCAGATGACTCCCATGCCGAGCAGCCAGCGGGCGAGACCGCTGCCCTCGCCGCCGAAGGTGTCGGGCCAGAAGTAGGCGGCGTACTCGACGAAGAGGACGGGGTAGATGGCCATGTCGACCCAACTCGTGATCCAGGACCACCAGCCCTCCTGGAAGCCCCAGAAGGGCCCGAGGGCCGTCTTGACCCATCTGTAGTAGCCGCCCTCGACCGGCATCGCCGTCGAGAGCTCGGCGACCATCATCGCCGACGGGATCGCCCAGATGATGGGAGTCACGAGGATGAGGAGCAGCCCCATGCCGGCGCCGGATTCGCCGATCGTGTCCTCGAGTCCGTATGCCCCACCGGACACGGTGAAGAACATGATGAAGACGAGGGCACCCAGACCCAGCTTCCGAGGAACAAGTCGGACCTCGACGCTCGGCGCCTGGTCCCCCGGCGTCACCGCGGCCATGGTGCACTCCTGTCGCCCAATACCCGGTGGCAGAAGTTACCAGCCCTGGAACCTCCCCTCGCGCAGGGTGGAGGGCGTGGGTACCCTGGGTGGTGTGAGCTGCACCCGCCGCCCTGTCGTGATCGTGGACGTGACCCGCACGGCGCCCCCGGATCCTGCCGGCCGCATCACGGGCACGTGGCTCGTGCGGGGCCCGCGACCCACGTTCGAGGCCGAACCCGGCACAGACGAGATCTTGTGGCCCGCGGGGCGGGCCGTCCACACGGGCGTGACGCCCGCCGGTCGGGAGTTCCGGGCCTGCAGCCCGTATGTGCGGGACTGGGTCCCGGATGCCGCGTTCGCCGCGTCGCTCGACCGCACCCTGGACGAGCACTTCGCTGCGGTGTCCCCCTGAACGATGCGTGTCGCGGGCTCTGTCGACCCGGCTTTCGCCCCCGTGCGTGACGCCTTCGCAAGCTCCTTCGCCGACCACGGCGAGGTCGGTGCGGCGTGCTGCATCCTCGTCGACGGCCGTCCCGTGGTCGACGTCTGGGGTGGATTCCGCGACCGGGAACGCACCGTGCCGTGGGAGGAGGACACCCTCGTCGGCTTCTACTCGGTCGGCAAGCCGCTCGTCGCGCTCTCCCTCCTCCAACTCGTGGAGTCCGGACACGTCCGACTCGACGCACCGGTCTGCGCGTGGTGGCCGGAGTTCGCCGCCGCGGGCAAGGGTGACGTGACGGTCCGCCAGGTCCTGTGCCACGAAGCCGGCCTCCCCGCCGTGCGGCGCCGGCTGCCCGAGGGGGCGATGTTCGACTGGGAGCTGATGACGGCCGCCCTCGCAGCCGAGAGCCCCTGGTTCGAGCCGGGTACGCGGCACGTGTACCACACGAACACGTACGGCTTCCTCGTGGGCGAGATCGTGCGGCGTGTGACCGGCGAGCTGCCCGGAGACCGCCTGCGCGACCGGATCGCCGCGCCTCTCGGTGCGGACGTGTGGTTCGGGGTGCCCGCCTCCGCCCTCGGCTCCTGCGCCGACCTTCTCTGGGAACCGAACGGCGACGCCCCCGATCCCGCGCTCCTCGACCGGCCCATGGCCGAGGAAGAACGGATGATCTGGCACGGGTACTTCAACCCGACAGGCCTGTCGAGCCAGGGTGTCATGAACACCACGGCCTGGCGCCAGTCCCAGATCCCGTCCACGAGCGGCCACGGCAACGCCCGCGGAGTGGCCACCGTATACGCCGCCCTCGCTGCCGGCGGTGCGTCCCGGGGTTTCCACGTCGTCGACGCATCCCTCCTCGCCGAGGCGACCTCGTCCCAGTCGGAGGGCTGGTGCCCCGTGCTGCAGAGGGACGTCACCTTCGGGCTCGGCTTCCAGCCGACGCAGCCGGGACGGCGCCTCGGACCGAACCCGAGGAGCTTCGGCCACTACGGAACGGGCGGGTCCCTCGGCTTCGCCGACCCCGACGCGCGTGTCGGGTTCGGCTACGTCATGAACCACGTGATCCCGCGCTGGCAGAGCCCGCGCAACCGCGCGCTCGTAGACGCCCTCTACGGCTGCCTCGCGTGACGGCAAGGCCACCGCCTGCCGCGAGCGGCTGGATTCATGCCGCGCCTCGTCGTGTCGATGCCTATGCGGAGGACGAAGCCACACCCATGCCGAGAAGACCCACGGTCACGACGAAGTTGCTCGCAGTGCTCGCCATACTCGTTGCGGGCACGGTCGTCGCGGCCACGGCCGCCGTCCGCGCGGCCACGCACATCGCGCACGAGGAGACGGAGCTCGTCGACACGCTCTCGACCGGGAATCTGGCCCTCGTCGACCTTGCCCTCTGCGTGCCCCGCGTGCGGACGGCGGAGCTGACCGCGTTGAACGGGCTGCTGATGGGGGACGCATCGATCTACGAACGGGGGCAGGCGCAGGCCGTCGACGCGATCGACGCCGTCGATCGCGCGATCCTGATCCTGAGCGAGAATCCCCTTCCCGCGACCGGGGCTGCCTGGGATCGGTTCCGCGAGGCCTGGCGGATCTACAAGAGCGGCACCGCACGCGTCATGGCGGACTACGCCCGAGTCGCGCCAGCCGCAAGCCCCGAGCCCGCATCACCCACCCCACCTCCCGTCACAGGCCAGGGTCCCGATCGCCCCGCGGAGGGGGCTGCCGCCCTGCAGACCAGTGAGCTGCACAGGACGCACGGCTGGTACCACTACCGACTCCTCGAAACCCTCGACGCCTACACGAGCGCACGCGAGCAGGCCGCGAGGCGCGCCGCGGCCCACTCCGTCCGCGTCGCCGACGCCACGACTCGCGCGGTCGTCATCGCGGTGCTGTCGACACTCGCCGTCGCGGCAGCAATCGCGGGCGCTGTGCTCGTATCCCTCCGACGCAGGCTGCGCCGCGTGGCGGAGGCAGCCGACGCGTTCCGTCGGGGCGACTTCTCCGTTCCCGTGGAGACACCCCGTGACGACGAGATCGGACGCCTCGCCGCCTCCTTCGTGGCACTCGAGCAGACGATGCGGGAGTTGTCCGAGGAAACCGAGACGCTGGCCGCAGCGGCGGCGGCCGGTCACCTGGACGCACGAGGCGACGTCTCCCGCTTCCAGGGCGCCTGGGCGGATCTCGTCGAGCACCTGAACGACACCCTGAGCGCATGGGAAGGGGCGATGCGCGAGCGCGACCGGGCTGAAGAGGCGTCCCAGGCGAAGTCCCAGTTCCTCGCGAACATGTCGCACGAGATCCGCACCCCGATGAACGGCGTGATCGGGCTCACGGAACTGCTCGCCTCGACGGACCTCGACGCCCACCAGGAGGAGATGGTCGGGACCATCCGCGAATGTGGAGACGGACTGCTGGCCATCATCGACGACATCCTCGACTTCTCCAAGATCGAGGCCGACCGGCTCGTCCTCGAGAGCGTCGGCTTCGACCTGCGCGACCGGCTCGAGACGACGGTACGGACGTACGCGGCAGCGGCCACCGCGAAGGGACTCGAGCTCACTCTCAGGGTCGGGCAGGACATCCCGCCGTCCCTCGTCGGCGATCCCACTCGCCTCTGCCAGGTCGTGGGCAACCTCGTCTCGAACGCCGTGAAGTTCACCGAGGACGGAGAGGTGGCCGTGAACGCGATACTCGCACCTGGCTCCGCGCACGGCGACCCGGGACCCGGGCCGGATGCCGGGCAGGCCCCGCGGGTTCGGATCCGCTTCTCGGTCGAGGACACCGGCCTCGGTATCGGACAGGCGGAGAAGGAGAGGCTGTTCGATGCGTTCGAGCAGGCGGACGGGTCGACGACGCGCCGTTTCGGCGGCACAGGCCTCGGCCTCGCGATCGCATCCCGCCTCGTCGAGGCGATGGGCGGCTGGTTCGACGTGACGAGCGTTCCCGGCGAAGGGTCGACATTCGCGTTCGAGATCGACCTCGCCGTCGACGGCGCGGGCACGCTCCCGACGGAGGCCGAGGAGATCCTCGCCACCTGCCGTGTCCTCGTCGTCGACGACAACGCTACGAATCGATACGTCCTTTCGGAGATGCTCGCCGGCAGTGGGGCCGAGGTCCGGGTCGCCGCCAGTGGAGAGCAATGCCTCGAGCTGCTCGCGGACGCGGGGACCGGAGGCGGGCTTCCCGACGCGATCGTCCTCGACATGCAGATGCCGGGCATGGACGGGCTCGAGATCGCGGCCCGCCTGAAGGAACGCCTCGGATCGGCCAAGCCCCCCACCGTCCTCCTCTCCTCCACGGGCACGCTGATCCCACCGCAGGACCTCGCGGCCGCCGGTGTCGAGGCGACCGCGAGCAAGCCTGTCCGTCGCAACGAGCTCCTGCACGCCCTCGGCAGCCTCGTCCGTGGTGCCGGGACGCCGCGCCCGGATCGCGGCCAGGATGCCGAGCCGCCCCGACCGGGCACGCTTCGCGTCCTGCTGGCCGAGGACAACGTCGTGAACCAGAAGGTCGCGAGGGGATTCCTGCGCCGCCTCGGATGTGAGGTGGTCGTCGTGGAGAACGGCCGGAAGGCGGTCGAGTGCGTGGCGGCCGGCGAACCGTTCGATCTCGTCCTCATGGACTGCCAGATGCCGGACGTGGACGGCTTCGAGGCGACACGCCGAATCCGCGCGCTGGAGAGTGACCGCGGCGCCGTCCCCGTCGTCGCCCTCACAGCCGGGGTCACGGTCCAAGAGCGCGAGGCAGCCCACGACGCCGGCATGGACGATTTCCTCGCGAAGCCGTTCCGGGAACACCAACTCGAGGAGATCCTCCTCACGTGGATCCCTCGATCCCGCGAGCTCGCCCGGTCGTCGCAGCCGACCTGACACCGGCACGGAGGGCACCGCCGCGCACCGCGCCCGCCACGCGCAAGAATGTCCGGATCCCGATCGGAAGGCTTTCACCGTGAGTCGCACCGTGCGCATTCCGGCCCGTGAGGCCGAGGTCGTCATCGAGGCGGACGTGGTCGTGGCGGGCGGGGGACCCGCCGGGCTCGGCGCGGCCCTCGCCGCCTCCCGGGCAGGCGCGAAAGTCGCCCTTCTGGAGCGCTACGGATTCCTCGGCGGGAATCTCACGGCGGCAGCGGTCGGAACGGTCTGCGGCCTCTACGTGCGCTCGGGTGGGGAGTTCGACTTCGTGACCGGCGGGATCGCCAAGTCGTTCGCCGAGTCCCTGCAATCGCGTGGCGCCGCGATCGGCCCCTTCCCGTTCAAGGAGACGGCAGTCCTGCTCTACGTGCCGTGGGCCGCGAAGCGCCTCGCCGACCACCTCGTCGAGGAGGCGGGCATCGACCTGCTCCTCCACGCACTCGTGTCGGACGTCCTCCTCGACGAGACCGGCGCACTCGAGGGCCTGGTGGTGGCCGGCAAGCAGGGACCGAAGGCAGTTCTCGGCCGGGTCTTCGTCGACGCCACCGGTGATGCCGACATCGCCGTCGCCGCCGGCGCGCCGTGGGAGATGGGCCCGCCCGGTGAGCGGCAGTTCGGATCGATGCAGTTCTTCGTGCAGAACGCAGACACGCAGGCCGCCCTCGGGGCCGGTCTCGCCCGGCTCACGGAGGAGATCACCACGCACGGCACACACCTGAGCCGGGACGGCGGCGCCGTGATCCCGACCTTCCGCCCGGGCGAGATGATCGGTGCCATGACCCGCCTCGGCCGGGACGGCGTGCCCCTCGACGCAACCGATCTCTTCGACCTGACCTACGGCGAGCTCGAGGGACGGCGCCGCGCCGAGGAGGCCTTCGAGTTCCTCGCCGCGCACATGCCCGGGTTCTCCGACGCCTTCCTCGCCGACACTGCCGTGCAGCAGGGCGTGCGTGAGACCAGGCACATCGTCGGTGGCTACACCCTCACGGGCGACGACGTGCGGGGGCTCGCCGCGTTCGACGACGCCGTCGTGAGCGCGGCCTGGCCGCAGGAGTATCACGTCTCCGGCCGGAGCACCGAGTACGTCTTCCTGCCCGATGCGTCGTCCTACCAGATCCCGTACCGCAGCCTCGTCGTGACCGGCCCCCCCAACCTCCTCGTCGCAGGCCGTTGCATCTCCGCGGACCACCATGCCCTCGCATCGTGCCGCGTGATGGCCCCCTGCATGGCGCTGGGCGAGGCCGCGGGCACGGCCGCCGCCATGGCCGCCACCGAGAGCACTGCCAGGGGGGGAAGTGCCGTAGGCGACATCGACGTGGGTGTGCTGCAGGATCACCTCGTCGCGGCAGGCGCGATCCTCTCCGTCTGACCTGCCGGCTCCCCAGGAGGCTGTCTGGAGGCGAGCAGCCCCAGAAGATGCGGTCGGTCACCCCAGATGCCCGCCGGACCATCGACTGCCGGCAGGCAGTCAGGAACCCGAAGGGTTGATCGTGATGACGAGGGCGACTGCTTCGGGCGGCGGCCGGCGGCGCACACGGTTCCGCAGCACGTAGAAGACCGGCATGATCCTCCCGAGGAGCCCGTACTTCTTCGTGATCAGGTTCCCGAGCCGGTCGGCATCGGGGCCCGACACGACCTCAGCCGTGCCCTCGTACCGTTCGGCGCTGTCCTTGACGCGGCCGCGGGGGTCGGAAACGGCGAGCAGGACGCGGGGGTCGTGGCGGAGCCGCTTCACCTTCCAGGCATCCGACTCGGTGACGACGGCGAGGTGGCCACCGTCACCTGTGATCCACACGGGCGAGGCGACCGGTGTGCCGTCGCGCTTGTAGGTCGTCAGCGACACGTACTTGGTGGAAGCGAGCCCCGGTGGGACGGTCATCGCGGGATTCTCCCGGTTCGGAGACCCGGCGGTCAAAGACGCCCGTGCCGGACTTCCAGTTCGTCCACACCGTCGATGCCCGGGGTCCGTCAGGCGCCCCGCGTCCGGGCGGGCGACCGGCTACTCGATCCAGCCGAGTTCGACGAGTGTGCGCTCGAGGACCTCGCGCTGGGCAGCCGTGGCAGGCGTGTACGGACGGCGCACGGTGGGTTCGACGGGGTGTCCGCAGAGGCGCAGGGTCTCCTTGAAGAGAGCCTGGCTCGCCTGCGAACGGCCGGTCACCCCCTCGTAGGGTGCGGACGCGACGGCCTCGAAGCCCTCGAGGAGGAGCTCGGCGGGAGCGTCGAGGCCGCTCAGGAGTGGGATCGCGCGGCACACGTGTACCTGCAGTTCGTGTGCCGACTCCACGTCTCCCGATCGTGCCGCGGTGTAGAGGTCGCGGATCGGCCGGGGCGCGACGAGGGGGAGCGGGCAGAAGACCCCTGCTCCCCCCGCCCGCACGCATGCGTCGAGCAGGAACGACGTTCCTGTGAACACGCGCCAGCCCTGCGATGCCGTGGCCGCTATCACGTCGGCGAGGAACCCGACGTTGGTGACCGTGATCTTGGCACCGACGATGCCGGGGACGGCCGCGATCCGACCTATCTCCTCCGGCGTGAGCGAGAGGCCAGTCACACCGGGGAAGTGGTAGTAGAAGACGGGCAGGCCACCCTCCTCGGCGACCGCCTGCATGTGGGCGACAGCGCCGTCTACCCCGACGTCGAAGTAGAGGGGAAGGGCGGCCATGACGGCGTCACAGCCCACCGCGGCCGCCGCCCGGGCGAGATCGACGGCCTCGTCCGTGCCGTACGCCGACGCCGTCCCCACGACCGGGATACACCCCCGCGCGGCCTCGGCCGCCACAGCCATGATGCGGTGCTTCTCGACCGCACGCATGTAGGGGAACTCGCCGTTCGAACCGAGGACCACGACACCGTCGAGCCCCGAGGCCACGGCGTGTTCCACGAGGTGGGTGAGGGCTCCCTCGTCCACGTCCGAGCCAGCCGTGAGGGGTGTGGGCAGGATCGCCACCAGCCCGCTGAGCTGTGCCATGTCGTGTCCCGCCTGCATGACGGCTCCTCCTTCTGTCTCTCACAGACCTGCCGCGATCGCGTCCGCATCCGACGTGATCGCGGCTTCGAGTGCGGCTGTGCCGTCACCACCCCAGAGCATGGGGCCGTACCGGCGGAGCTTCGCCGACGCGATCTCGGCCGGCCCGACGTCTGGATTTCCGGCCGCCCCGCGAGGCACCCCCACGTCCGCCTCTTCGACACCGCCGTCCCGCATGCGCACGCGAACCCTCACCGGAAACCGCATCTCGAAGCGGGCGAGGGCTTCGTCGTCCCAGAAGTGGCGAGGACCGCGCCCGAACCCCGCATGCGGCCCGACGAGCAGGGGTACGAGCTGTGTCAGGTCACGTATGCCGAATCCGAGGCCCCGATGCGTCTCGCGCAGGCGGCGCAGCCCGCGGAGGAGCCCGGTGGGACTCGCATCTCGCAGGAGTGCCCGCGGCGGCAGGACCTCCGCGAAGGTGGCAGCCGATGCGAGCGAGAGGTCCCAGGCGTGTGTGACCTGCACGGAGTCACGGACGCGGCGCAGGCTGTCGTCGTGCCGGTCGAGCCATTCCGCGGTAACCACGTCGGGTCCGAGCTCTCCCGCCTCGAGGACGACGGCGACGTTCCAGGGGACCGAGAAGTTGACTGTGACCGGTGTAGCCGCCGACGCGTATTCCCCCGACATCTCGTCCATGCCGCACGTGAGGAGCCCCGCCTCGACTTCCACCCCTGCGACCGCCTCGGCAGGGGGCGGGCCCAGCGCCATGAGGGCGTCGATCGTCGTGTCCACGTACGCACAGCCCGGATACGGCTTCACGCACAGGGTGCGGGTCGCCCATCCCGTGCCGAGCCCGCCGAGCATGTTCCGCAGGGGCACGAACGACACGGCCGAGAGGAATCCCTGCGGGTGGTCGAGGACGTCGAGCGGGCCGGTCACGCCGGCCGCGGCGAGCCGGGCCGCCCGCAGGCCCGCGACCGCGGGTTCGGATGCTGTCACGAGCTTGGAGTCAGGCGCCATGAACCCGGGGACCGTGGGCCGGGGCGCGTTCGTAAGAGCGAGGGCGAGGGCATGGGCGAGGCGAGTCGCATCCAGGCCGAGGAGGCGACCGGCGGCGAGGGCGGAGGAGGCGGCGTGGACGAAGGACCAGAGCTGACCGTTGAGAGGACCGATGAGGGCGGCCCCGCCGAGCCTCGCTCCCACCTCGTTCGCGACGACCTGGGCGACGAGCTGCTCGTGGGCGTCGCTCCCGGTCTCCGTCGCGAGGAGGATCGGCACGAGGACGGCCGAGTGGCCCGTGTGGCCGAAGCACACGTAGTCGTCGAAGTCGAGGGCGATCGACCACGCGGCCCCGAGGTAGAGAGCGTCCTCGACGGCACCCGTGCGGTCGGAGCCGAAGAGCGGCGCCGGTCCGTCTCCGGCCCTGGCCGTCACTGCGTCCGCGACCCGCCGCGCCGCCCCGTCACGGGCGGACGCCGCGACACCGCCGAGTACGGAACGCCGCTGCACCCGGCAGAGCTCGACGACCTGGGCGGGAACATCGGCGAGGTCGAGGGACGCCGCCCACGCCGCTGTCTCTTCCACGTGCGACACGCCAACCTCCCTCGAACCTACGGTACTGCGCGGTCACATTCACCGCCCCGTCCACCGGCGAAGTACGTTCCGGGAAGAGGCTGCTGCTCGCGATCGTTAAAAGAGCCATGGACTCCCGCAAACCGCACCATCTCACCTGGCACACGGCCGAGGTTCAGGGCCGTGCCGCCTCGTACGGAGACGCCGGACCTGCCGACGGCCCCCCACTCGTCTTCCTGCACGGCTGGGGTCTCGGCGACAAGTCCTACAAGCGCGCCCTGAACCGCCTCGCCCGCCATGGCCTGCGGGTTCTCGCTCCCGCCCTGCCCGGCTTCGGCGGGACCGCCGGCCTCCCGAGAGAGGATCACTCCATGCTCGGCTACGCGCGCTGGGTGATCGACTTCTGCGACACGGTCGGTGTCACGGACCCGATCAGGCTCGTCGGCCACTCGTTCGGCGGTGGCGTCGCGATCAAGACCGCCCACACCCACCCGGACCGGATCGCCCTCCTCGTTCTCGTCAACTCCGTGGGCGGCTCGGTGTGGAAGAAGCGGGGAGAGCAGAGCCGGCACATCGAGAAGCGACCTGTCTGGGACTGGGGTATCCACTTCCCGCTCGACATGGCGCCCAAGTTCTCCAAGATCGCCCCCGTGATCGCCGAGGACGTGATCCGCAACGTGCTGCGCAACCCCCTGGGCTTCTGGCATGCCGGCATGCTCGCCAAGAACGCCGACCTGCGAGCCGAGCTCGAAGACCTCAAGGCAGGAGAGCTGCCTGTCGTCGTGCTCTGGAGCACGGAGGACAGGATCCTGCCGTCGGCCGGCCTCGACGACATCGTCGAAGCCATAGGGATCGAACCGGCCGTCGTGGACGGATCCCACTCCTGGATGTTGGCCGATCCGGACGCGTTCGGCGAGGTGATGACCAACATCGTCTCCGTTGCCGATCTCGCAGCCCGCGGTGACCTCGAGTCCGAGGAGACTGCCTGAGGAGAGACCGGACGTGCCGGCTCCGCCAGCGCTCCGGGCGCCCGGCAGGAACCGGTCACGCAGAGTACGAACGTAACACTGTACGTGTCGCTGTGGGTGGGACGACCGGTCCCGGCACACGTCAGTGGGACCACGGGAGGACCATGCCCGCACCTCGGCAGAGCCCGTCGCAACTCGACGCGAGCCAGATCGACTCGTTCAGGATCCACGCTCCGCGCACGCCGCCCACCCTGCCCCGTCCCCTCCTCGTGAAACAGGTGCAGGACAGGGACGTCGTCCTCCTCGTCGCCGGATCGGGTTACGGCAAGACGGTCCTCGCAAAGCTCATCGCCGAGGGAGGCGAAGGGCCGATCGCGTGGTACGGGGCGGCCGAGTCCGACGACGCGGTGTCGACGACCCGTCTCGTCACGCTCGCCCTCGCCCGGGCGTGGCCGGACGTCGGCACCGACCTCCCCGCGCGAAGTGGGCCGGACGGACTCGCACCACACCTCGCATATGTCCTCGCCGAGATCGCCGGGCCGGGCACGATCGTGATCGACGACGCCCACCGGCTCCCCGACGCGGTCGCCCGCCCCCTGCTCACGACGATGGTTGCCGCCCTCCCCGACGGCGTGAAACTCGTGATCGCGAGTCACCACGACCCGCCCCTGGAGACACCGGCCCTCATCGCGTGCGGGCGGGCCCTGCAACTCGGCGCACACGACCTCGCCTTCTCCCCCGACGAGGTCCTCGAGATCCTCGGACCAGAAACCTCGCCGGGGCTCGGCTCATGCACGTGGCCCATCGCCGTCGGCCTCGCCCGTGAGCTGGGCTCGGCGCCCCTCCTCGAATCGCAGCAGGAGAGGCTCGTGGCAGGAATCCTCGACACGCTCGACCCCGTGACCCGCGATCTCGCGACGGTCGTCGGCCACGTCCCGGGGATCGACGCGGACACCATCCGGCGAGTGGGACCCGCGACGTCAGCGGCCCGACTCGAGGTCTTCGCCGCCAAGCACCCGTCACTCCTTCGGCTCGAGGACCGCCACTGGACAGCTTCCGACCTGCTCACCTCGTACGTGCGGACTGTCCACGTCGGGGACGGACTCGTGAAACGCGTGGTAGCCGCCCTGGAAGGGGACGCCGTGACCCAGGCGTACTTCCTGACCACTTCGCGACGTCCCGCCCTCGCGAGACAGGTGCTCAGCGAGGTGGCTCCTGACCTGATCGACTCCGACCGGTCGCACACGGCAATTCGCGTCCTGGGCCTGCTCGACGATGCTGACGATTCCGCACCGGTCCAGCTCCTCCGCGCCCTGGCGCTGAGCACCCCGACGCGTGGCACGATCGAGGTCCTCGATGCGGCTTGGAGGCGACTCGGGCGTGAGGGTGACCCGCTCGCCCTGGTCGCCGCCGGCATCCTCGCGGGTGCACTGCTCATGCTCGGCGACGCGCGTGCGGCCGCGGTCGCGGTCGAGGCCCTCACCACGGCGAGCGGCGCCTCGTTGGAAGAGGCCGCCCTCCGGCGCGCGCTCGGGAACGCGGGACCGGATGCACCGCACCTCGCGAACCTCGTGTCCACCCTCGCGATCCTTCTCGTCTTCACAGGCCGCAAAGCTGACAGGTTTCAGGCGAGACGTCTCCTCGAGCTCGCCCGCGAGCACATGCGCGGCACGCTCGACGCCGCGTTCGCCCGCGGTGTCGAGGCGGCGGTCGAGCTCGGTACCGGTGGAATCTCCCCGCAAGCGGCGGTCGCACACCTCGAACGAAGCGTCACACAGCACCGGTGCGCGGCCACCCACGCCTACGGTCTCCTCCTCCTCCAACTGGCGGGAGCCCACCTCGAGCAGGGTGACGTCGATAGTGCGCAACGCACCGGGCGCGAGCTCGAGGACTGGATCTGCGAGTGGGGGGTGACCGGACTGCGCCCACTCTCGGACGCGCATCAGGCCCTCTGCGCCCTCGAACGGGGGGCAGCGCCGGCTTCGGCCGAGGCCGCTTGGTCCGGGTTGCAGGAGCACGCACCCGAGCGGGCGTGTGACCTCGCAACACGCGTCGGCAACATCCTCCTCGACAGGGACGACCAAGACGGTGCGGCCCTGTGGGTCGCGCGGGCGGAGGCGAACCTCCCCCACAGCACCTTCGCCGACTGGGAGCGCCAGGTCCTGCGAGCACGCTTCGACGCCGACATGGAGGCGCTGGCGCGTCTCGCCGACATCTACCGGCGGGCGGGCGCAGACCACTTCGCGACCCGCGTCGAGCGGCTCGTCTCGGGCAGGGAGACACCCGCTCCACGGCAACGCCCTCACCCACCCCGAGTCGAGCTCCTCGGACCCCGCATCGTTGTCGTGCACGGCGAGGATCGGGCGTACCTGCGCGGTTTCGGTGCGCATCTGCTCGCCCTCCTCGTCTCCCGCGGGGGTGTGGTGCATTCGGAGGTGGCGATCGACACGCTTTGGCGCGATGCCGATCCGGAGTCCGCCCGCAATCGTCTCTACATAGTCGTCCACCGCCTCCGGCGCATGCTCGGCGTAGACGACATCGTCCTGCACTGCGCAGACGGCCTCGTGAACTTCGATCCGGGAGACACCATGAGCGTGGACGTGTGCGACTTCCGGGATGCGCGCGAGGCCGGGGACCACGTGCGGGCCGCGTTCGCGTACCGCGGCCCCTTCTGCTCCGACCAGTTCCTGTACGACGACGCCGCCACCTCCTTCCGGAGAGAGCTCCATGCCGAGTTCGTCGGAGCGGCACGCCACGCGCTCGAGGACTCGCTCGCATCCGGGAACACGGGTCTTGCCGTACGCCTCGCCGCCCACATCGCCACCCTGACCGCCCCCGACGACGAGGTCACCCTCCTTGCTGCCGGAGTCCTCGCAACCGACGGGCAGCGAGGACGCGCGCGTGACCTCCTCGACCGCGAGGCGCACCTGGTGGCAGAGCTCGGACTCGAGAGGGAACCGCCTCCGGATCCCCGCCTCGAGGGAACTGCCTGACCTGCCCCCGGAACGCTTCGACCTCCACTCTCGGACGGTCAACGCTTACCTCTCGTGACCGCCTCTTGGTACCCTCGCCCCCGCTCAACCGAGCCGAGATCCCCAGGCACCAGAGGCAGCCCGCATGGCCGATTCCGAGCCCCAGACAGACGACGGGAAGTCGCCGTGGCGCTTCCAGCCCAGATGGATCCCCTGGATCCTCGCGATCGGGTTCGTGATCTTCACGCTGGGGATCAGCTACGGACTGCACCACATCTTCGACAGCTTCTTCGAATCCCGTGAATACGCCGAGTACCGCCCCACCTTCGTCGGGATCTCCTTCGGCGCGCAGACGATCTTCTACTTCGCCGTGAGCCTCGCCATCCTCGGGACCGGCTACTTCTTCTACAGGCGCACCGACAACTGGTTCCGGGGAGGAGCCGAACGGCGTTCGGGACAGGGCCGGGAGCGTGCCAAGGAGCTGTCGGAGGGGCTGCGCATGCGCACCCTCATGCGTGATCCCGCCGCCGGCCTCATGCACTCGCTCATCTACGTCGGCTTCATCGTCCTCTTCATCGGAACTGTCATCCTCGAGATCAACGGGCTCGCACCCACGGATCTCAAGTTCCTCCACGGCAGCGTGTACCTCGCGTACTCGCTCATCCTCGAGGTGGCCGGCCTCGCCCTGATCGCCGGCCTCGCCTGGGCCGTGTGGCGCCGCTACATCTCCCGCGTCTACAGGGTGCGCGTGAAGTCGAAGCTCGACGACATCCTCATGCTCGCGATCCTCGGCTGGATCGCCGTGAGCGGCTTCCTCGTCGAGTCCTTCCGCATCGCCTGGCAGGGGTTCCCCGACTACGAGGCATACAGCTTCGTCGGCTTCGGGATCGGCAAGATCTGGGCGTGGGGGGGCCCGGGTGCCAGCCCCTGGGTCGACAACGCACACGACGTCTTCTGGTGGCTCCATTTCGCCGGGTTCGTCGCGTTCCTCGTGATCCTGCCGACGACGAAGATGCGCCACATGATCACGTCCCCCATGAACATGTACCTCTCCCCCCGCGAGAGGCCCAAGGGGGCGATGCGGCCCCTGCCCAACCTCATGGAGGCCGAGATCGAGACGATCGGCTCGAACCTCGTCTCGGAGTTCACGTGGAAGCAGATCTTCGACACGGACGCCTGCACCGTGTGCGGCCGCTGCACCTCCGTCTGCCCCGCCAACAACACGGGCAAACCCCTCGACCCGCGTGAGATCGTCCTCAAGATCGGCGAGGTCGCCACGCAGTCCTACGGACTGCCCGAGGACGGGTCGGCGATCGACGACCCCGAGGAGCGGCTGCACGAGGCCCTCACGCCGCCGGTCGCGATGGATCGGGGAATCGAGGTCACGACGGCGAGTGTGCTCGAACGGATCCGTCCCGAGGAGGTCTGGTCGTGCGTCACGTGCCGCGCCTGCGACGAGATCTGCCCCGTCGACATCGAGATCGTCGACAAGATCCTCGACATCCGGCGCTACCTCTCACTCATGGAGTCCGACTTCCCGGCCGAGCTCGGCAACGCCTACCGGTCGATGGAGAACGCCGGAAATCCGTGGGGCCTCGGCCAGCACGAGCGGGCGGCCTGGGCGGAGCAGCTCGACTTCGAGATCCCCGTCATCGGCGAGAACACGGACGGGGACCACGAGTACCTCTGGTGGGTCGGATGCGCCGGCAGTTTCGACGACCGCAACGTCAAGGTCACGCGGGCGATCGCCAAGCTCCTCCACGCGGCCGGTGTCGACTTCGCGATCCTCGGCCCGAACGAGATGTGCACGGGTGATCCGGCGCGGCGGTCCGGGAACGAGTACGTCTTCCAGATGCTCGCGATGCAGAACATCGAGACGTTCGAGGAAGCGGGCGTGAAGAAGATCATCACGCAGTGCCCGCACTGCTTCAACACGCTCGCGAACGAGTATCCGCAGCTCGGTGGGAACTACGAGGTCGTGCACCACACGGAGCTCCTCGAGTCCCTGATCGACGAGGGCCGACTCACGGTCCGCAGCGACGTGGAGGCGACCGTCACCTACCACGACTCCTGCTACCTCGGCCGCCACAACGACATCTTCGCGGCGCCGCGGCGCATCCTCGGCAAGATCGGCGGTGTCGACGTCGTCGAGATGCCGCGCAACGGCACGAACAGCTTCTGTTGCGGGGCGGGAGGTGCCCGCATGTGGATGGAGGAGCGCACGGGCAAGAAGATCCAGATCGAGCGCACGGAAGAGGCCGTGCGCACGGGTGCCGACACGATCGCGACCGCGTGCCCGTTCTGTTTCATCATGCTCGACGACGGCGTGAACGAGACGGGGAACACGGACACGCACGACGTGAAGGACGTCGCCGTGATCCTCGCCGAGGCGATCGAGCGTCCCACGGCACGACAGTCGGGCTGACCGGGTAGCGGGGCAGCGAAGGCCCCGCGCGCGCTCGAACGGGACGCGTGGCACCTATCCTCCTGCCCGACCGGCGTCCGGGGATCGAGAATCAGGAGGTCTCAAGTGGACTCATCTAGCAGTGGTCTCGCCGCCTTCCTCGTCGTGTACTTCATCGTCATGTTCGCCGTGATGGTCATCGGAATCGTGGCTGCATGGAAGGTCTACGCGAAGGCGGGGCGGCACGGCTGGGCGGCGCTCATCCCCTTCTACAACATCTACGTGCTCATGGAGGTCGTAGGGCGACCAGGCTGGTGGTTGATCCTCTACTTCATCCCCATCGTCAACATCGTCATCTCACTCATCGTCTCCCTCGACCTCGCCCACTCCTTCGCCAAGAGCACTGCCTTCGGAGTGGTCGGCCTCTGGCTCTTCTCCCTCATCGGCTGGCTCATGCTCGGATTCGGCTCCGCCCGTTACGTCGGGCCGGCAGCCTCCCACTCGGCGGGACCGACCCCGGCCGGTGGCCACACGGCCGTGTACTGAACCCCAGGCCCGGTCGATACGCCGACGCGGCTCGAGCAGGGACGGGAAGAAGTTCCCCTGGCGCAGCTTCCGGGACTTCACCTCGGCATCGCAGGCTTTCGTCGGGACCGTCCGTATCCGGGTGCCGTTGCGAAGGGTGACACGCTCGTCGCTGCGTCCGCAACGGTCGGTCCTGCGCCGTGGTCCACCCCCTTGCAGTTCTCTTCGTCGATGTGGGGGATGAAACCGTGTCCGAGGTCGAGGTCGACTGGATTGCCTTCTCTTGCACGCGTTTAACGTGACGTATAGTATGACATATACGCGACGTATCACCGCATGTTCGGGCGACGAGGAGACCATGACGACACTCACCTCTCTGTTGGACCACCTCTGCGAGGGCGATGTCGTCGACACGGCCGACCTGGCGCGGGTGAGCAACACCAAACCTCGAAGCGTGGCCCGCTGGAGGGCCGAGGCTGCGTCACCGCGGCGTGACGCCGAGGAGCGCCTGCTCGAGCTCCGCGCCGTCGTCGACCTCGCTCGGCGCGTCATGCGCGACGACGCCGCCCGGTTCTGGATGCGCTCGCCGAACCCCGACCTCGGCTATGAAAAGCCGCTGGGCCTCGTCGCCGCCGGGCAGTACCAGCGCGTCGTCGACCTGCTGCTTGCGTTGGCGGAGGGCGTGACCATCTGACATGCCGTCGATCGATCCCCGGGCAATCGGCCTCGCGCCGGCAGCCTCGCTCTCCGTCGTCGCCTACCGAAACCAAGCCAAGGGATTCGACCCTCGCAGGGGAGACGGCGCGCGCCGACTGGGAGGCCGGTTCAACCCGCCGCACAGCTTCCCCGTGCTCTACCTCTGCCTGACCCGACCGTGCGTCGTCACCGAGCTGACGCGACAGGCCGAGCGACAGGGCCTCGACGTCGACGCTCTACTCCCCCGCGAGCTGTTCGAGATCAGCGCCGACTTGGACAAGGTCCTCGACCTCACGGACACCTCGACGCTGGACGCACTCGGTATCGCACCGCCCGATCTCATCCGCGAGGACCACCAGTTCACCCAGGAGATCGGTGAGTCCGCCCACGAACACGCCTTCCAGGCCATCCGCTCTCCCTCCGCCACCGGCGTCGACGATGTCCTGGCGATCTTCCCAGAGAAGCTTGCGGGCGCCGTGCTCGACGTACGACTCCTCGGCGAGTGGCACACCCCGGAGGACCTGGCCGCCATCGAACCATGAGCTGCAGGCTGTGGTCGACCCTTGCGATCAGCTTCCCCACCTGGAGACCAGGGTGCCCCCGGGCCAGGTGAGTTGGTGCCGGATGGCCCCAACCCCGAGGCGCCGCCGTGTACGGCCAGGAGATCGGGTCCTCCCCTCCGAACTTCGGTGCACATGAAGTGGGCCATGCGTGTCGGGTTCCTGGGTGTCGTCTTCCTGACGATGATCGTCGGCATGATCGCCGTCACGTGGCGACCCGGATCCCAGACCGGAACCACGGTCGATGCCGCGCTCGTGGCGGCCGCCAGGGAAGGTGCGACCGCACGGACCGCGTCCCTGCTCGGTGACGGCGTCGACCCGGACTCGACCGATGCCGACGGCTACAGCGCCCTCTGGTGGGCCGTCCGCCGAGGCCATGCCGAAAACGTCGTGACCCTGGTCGAGGCGGGCGCCGATCCCGATGTCCGAGCACCCGACGGTGACTCACCCCGTACCCTCGCGCAAGACCTCGCCGTCTCCGAACCCTCCCCGGCCCGGGCACGGATCGCCGCCTTCCTGGAGGGTTGACTGCTCTCGCGGGGTATTCGTGACCGGCCGATTCCGCTCAGGGACCGATCGGGAAGAACCAAGGACCGAACAGATCCCAGATCGAGAACCCGCCCGTGCTCACCCGGAACGGGACGTAGCGCACGACCTCGCCTTGGGCGTCGAGTTCGAGGAGCATCCCGTAGAACGAGGTCCGCGTCCGAGTCGACGGGTAGTCGTGCACGACCGGGCCGGGTGGGCCGTATGCCGGATCCGACACGACGCCGTCGCCGAACACGAGCCGGGTCGTGTGTCCGGCTGCGGGTGCGCCGCAGGCCCAGGCGGCGATGCGGCACGGATCGAGGGTCACCACACCCTCCCGCGTGGAGCTGTCCGAGATCGGAACGGGAGCCAGACCGGACACCTCGCCCGCCGGTGCCCGGTGGTGGGCCGGCTGTCCTGAGGCGTCCAGCCACGCATACTTGGTCCCGAGGGAGGACCACGAGTCCCTGGGTACGCCCATCACGTACCGGGTGGAGCGGATCTCACTCCTGAGTGTGACCTGCACACTGCCGTCCGCCGCCGGGCTCACCCGGGCCGAGACCCGGCATACGTTCGCACCGGTGACACAGCGCGTGTCGCTACCCACGGCAGTCCCGAACCCGACCGGCTCGGGCAGGGCAACCACCCATCGCGGCACGGCATTCGCATGCTCGGCCGCGAGGCTGAACACCGTGTTGAACTGACCGACTTCGATGTCCTGGAACTGGCAACCGACGACGAGCCGGTACACGGTGCCGTCACTGCCGGCGGCGGTGTCAGGCGATGGGACACAACCACCGGTCGAACCGGTGAGGAGGCTCTCGACGTTGAAGGTCCGAGTCGATGAGAGAGACCGCCGCGAGGCCGGTTCGAGAACCGGCAGCGTGAACGTCCCGTTCACCGCCGGCGTGAACATCTTCGTGAGCACACCGTAGAAGCCGACACCCGGCTTCACGAGGCTTCCGTCCTGGCGTACGAGCTCGGCACGGCTGGCCGGTGAGAAGACGGGGTCGATGACGATGTCGGCAGAGCGGAAGCCATCTCCCCTGGGGCTCGTCGCGAAGTCTGCGAGCGTTCCGGCATTGTCGCGGGAGCGGGCACCGCTGAAGCACGGTGTGCCCGTCTCCGAGGGAGCGTTGTCGAAACAGAGCTGCCACGGGTGCAGACCGACGACACCGAATCTGTTCGTCTGCTCCTCCCGGATGTCGAAGGTCTCGAAGACCCCGTCGGTCGTGTAGAAGCGGACGTCACGACTGTGGTACCAGGCGCCGTCGACCGACAGGGGCTCCTCGTCGGGCAGGGACCGCTGGCGGACGGCGATCGTGGTCGGGTCCCCGCCCGAGTCGCCGTGGCGCTCGTCGACCGAAAGGGTCGTACCGTTCATCGCCACGCGCAGCTCCTCGATGCTGTCGAACTCCAGCACGAGCGGCATGTCGAGGTCCAGAGCCACCTCGAGGACGACGCTGTTGGGTAGGAAGAGATCGAAGAACGGCGCGAACAGCAGACTCCAAGGCCAGAAGAGGAAGCCCTCCCCGACGACCGCCCAACCGTAGTCGGGTGTCCCAGCCGCCGTCAGGATCGCGTTCGAGATGCCTCCCGCCTTGAGGAACTCCCAGAACGGCGAGGCCCCCATCGGCGGAGGGTTCATCTCCTTTTGGATGTGGTCCATCTTCACGTTGACCCATCCCGAGACCGGCGCGTCGGCACGCACGTCGGCAGCGAGTCCCCCGGACATGCTCTGGGAGACGTCGATGTCGACGTCCGTCACGCCTTCGGCGAGGTCGAGGAGGGCGTGCAGGTAGCCGAGGTCTCCCCCGTCGCCTGTGTCAGGGGTGGGCGTGAGCCGTGGCTCGGCTGCCAAGACCCTGGCCGAGAGGTCGAGCTGCCTCCCCACGTTGTCGAGGACGGCGGCGTAGTTCGGGGTCGTGCGCGTGGTGCCGTCTGCCAGCCGGTAGTGAGAGGGCGTGGGATCACGCCGGTCGGTGACAGCCGCGCTCACCTCACCCAGGGCGGTGTTGGCGTTCAGGTCGACGGTGGCCTCGAGCCACGGGAGACGCCTGTTCTGCGTGATCCGGATCACCGCGTCGAGCTGTCCGGGCACGTGTTCGATGCGTCCGGCCACGTCGAAGTCCAGATCCGCGCCAGCGAGGCGTCCCTGCAGGTTCAGATCGCCGAGCGACGTGCTCGTCGTGCGGTACTCGGCTTGGATCTCGGTCCACTCGTCCATCTCGTAGAGCGGCCTGTTCTGGCACGCCGCCACCCGATCGCGGTCCTGGGTTGCCTTGCATTCCTCGATGGCCGGCTGCCAGAGCGCCACGTGCCTGGGCACGACGAGATCGGCGGCCACGTCGACTCCGAAGTGGCCGCTGTCGACGCTGAAGAGGGCCCATACGTCCGCACCCGACGCGGTACGCGGAGGGGTGGGCCGCGACCCGGCCGGGAGGAGGCCGAGGAGGGCGACGTCACCCGCCCGCACGACTCCGGTGAGATGCGGCCGTCCCCCGCCGCTTCCGTCTGTCGTGGTCCAGTCGACGTCGGCAGGATCGGTGATCTCGACGTCCTCGGTGTTGACCCACACGAGCGGGGCGTCGGCGGCCGCCGGATCTGCGGCCTCGATGCGCGCCCGCATCTGCTGCGGGAGCCTGTCGAGCTCGGCATCGACCATGAGCGGGACGTAGCCGTGGCCCACGGCGAAGTCGCGCCGTCTGCTCGCGTCGAGCAGGTCGACGTTGAAAGGCTGCTCCTCGTCCGCGGTTGCCTCCGCGAGGACGACCGTCACGTCGGTGCGGTCTCCACCCACGGGCGAGAAGTCGAAGGTGGCCACGTTCCGGACATAGCCGTTGACGCCCCAGACGCCGTCGCCGGCGAGGATGGCCCGCACGCCCGGCTCCTCATCCCACCACCAGTCGTCGGAGAAGGCGGGCATGACCTCGGCCACGGGT
The DNA here is from genome assembly GCA_020850945.1 of Acidimicrobiia bacterium. Lineage (GTDB taxonomy): Bacteria > Actinomycetota > Acidimicrobiia > UBA2766 > UBA2766 > QWHP01. The sequence continues at coordinate 38,638 of JADZDR010000072.1, forward strand.
GTTGGCACGGCGGGCAGGTCAGGCCGCTCTGCCAAATGGTCGAGCTCGAACGGCACCGGGGGTCCCACCACCACGGTTCCGTCGAACCTGTTCGCAGGGCAGTCGGCCGGGTCGGAACAGAGCCTTGCCGATACGCGGGGAGCGGTTCCGTCACCCTCGAACCAACGCACGACCGCCCCGGGGGAGACGTCGGCATTCACCCACAGGCGCAGGCGGGTCGGAGTCAGACGCTCCGCCCGGTTCGTGATCACCGCCCCTGCGTGGACACGGGCGCTGTCCGACGCCGTCTCCGGAACCGCAGGTACCGGGAAGCCGTCGGCGGGGGCAGCCGGGGTCCGGTACGCAACCTGACTCCAGCCAGTGGGGAAGCGGACAGTGCCCCGCGGCGTGTAGCAGATACGCCGGCCGAGAATGACGAGGCAGAGCGGTTCCAGCGGCAGCTCCATGAACTCCTCTTCGATCGAGACTTCACCCGACGCGGGCAGTCCTTGCCCCGTCCCGCCGATCGCCAGGGCTGCGTCCACCCGTACTGCTTCCGGTCCGGGGAGATCCGCGCTGATCCTCCCGTCGTCGAGGTCGATGGCATGAGACGCCCACCAACGGACTTTCGTGACCTCGGCGCCGGTCTCGAAGTCGAGGCGCAACGCCCCGGGGAGGTCGGGCACCTTGCCGGTGGCGACCACCCGTGTTCCAGTGTCGGCGACCTCGTCATCAGAGGTGCTCGAGTCGACGTCGACGGAGACGTGGGCGGGGTCGGGGTCGGTGAAGATCGGGCCCGGTCCCGGCCAGGGTCTGCAGTCCTCGGGTGGGAAGGGAGGTGGGAGGGGGATGCAGCCACCGGGACCGGGGGACGGGCTCTCCGGCGGCACCACATACGACTCGTCTCGGTCGGCGTGGACGCGGATGCGTCCGGCTGCCGGGGCGTCGTATGCGACCTGTCGCACGCCTACGACGCGTGCTGCCATGCGCCAGAGGTTGACGAGGGCACCGCCCGCCTGGTCGCGGCTCGCGTAGTAGAAGTACTGGCTCTCCCGCAGGGGCGGGGAGGCCATCCCGCTCCATGCACCCTCCGCGATGAGGTCCTGGGGCAGCCAGTTCTGGGCGGCGACGGTCGCTTCGGGCAGGGCGACGGGTGCGTCCCGGCGACAGCCGTCGGGGCCGGGCGGGAAGAGGTCGTCTTCGGGCGTGCCGGCCCCGCACGTGGTCGAGGAGAAGCGGACGTCCAGGTTCGTGAGTCCGCCATCCGTCCCGAAACCGGCCTGGATGCGGGAGTGCGAGGGCACCCCGACCGCCTTCCCCTCGACGTACAGGGGCTTGTCGGTGGTGACGGCAGGATCGTCCTGGGCGAGGGCGGCATGGTGGAGGGTGATATCGGGTGTGACGTCGTCACTGCGCGTGATCCCCATGGAATCCGGGTGCATGATCCAGTCGAGGCGCTCGGGGAGACCCGTGATCGTGGCGTCTACGTCGATCTCGTCGGCCTGGATATCACGCGTCCCGCCTCCCAAGTACGGGTCGAACTCGCTGATACGGATGGGTAGGCCGGCCGCGATACCGGACCGCACCTTCAGGTCCAGATTGGTGGCCGCGGCAGCCTCGCTGTCGAGACCGGAGTGGTTCCAGGCGAGGTGACCCGTCGAGTCGAACGCCGGATCCCAGGGTTGGCAGCGGCTCCTGAGGCCGACCGCCATGTTCTCAGGGGCGTGCGAGTAGTCGAGGTCGACGTCGACGACCGGCCTCTCGGTCTCTCCTTCGGGCCCCGCGAGAACATCGTCTACATCCACACGCAGCCCCACGCCCGGTCTCGGCCCTTCTTCCGTCCAGCTCAGGAAATGTTGACCCACGACGATGTAGTCGGTCGGAGTCCCTGCGCCACCCGTCCACACGCGCTTGAAGCCGACTCCGACATCAGTACGGCGGGGCATGTCGGCACCGTCTGCCCGCGAATCGAGCCCCACACCGATGCGCGTCGCGGTCCACGTACCGTCGCTGCGGTGGAAGCGCACGTGCACTTCGAGGCGGCCCTCGATGCCCTCGGGCAGGGCCGCGAGCGCCTCCGATGCGAAGGCGGAGACGTCGAGGCCGACAAGGCCGACCTGGTTCGGGGGGAGGAGGGGATTCGTGCGGTAGTCGTGGGGCAGCGCGAAGTTCTCGCCCAGCAGGTCGGCGAGACCCATGCTGTAGGGAACAGGGCCACCCCATCCCGCGTGGACGCGGGGGCGAAGCAGGAAGCTCATCTCGGGTTGCTGCGAGTCGAGGAAGTCCACGTAGAACGTCCCCCCCGACGTGGGTCGCCACGTCCGCGAGAACAGCTTGTCCCCGGTCTCGGGATCGATCTCGACGGCCCCGGTCACGGGCACGGACGGTGCGGCCCGACCCCGGAAGACCACGTCGACGCCGTCGAGCACCTGGGGTTCCTGTGACGTGTCGATGTCCGCGACCGTGCTCCCAGTCGAGCATGTCAGGTCCAAGCCGTCCGCGCGAGCCGGTGTTCCCACCGCGAAGATCAATGTCGCCACAGCCGGGGCCCACAGGAGGAGAAGGACGAGGCGCCTCCCCAGCCTCCCCCGGGAACACACGCGGGTTCGAGGCGACTGCACAGGGTTGTTGTCCGTCATCTGAGCTGCATCCACCGCATGTCCTCCTGGCCTACGGGTTCGAGGGAGGCGAGCTTGCTCTCGGCGACCTCGAGCAGGGCGGGTACGGCCTCGGGCTCGACCCCGAGACCGGCCGCGATCAGCTCGGTACCGGCGCCCGCGTCCCTCAGCCGGACTGCCACGGCGTAGAAGAGCGGGAGTCGATCGAGAGCTGCTCCACGGTCCATGCACCCTGTCTACGAGCCGGCGACGCGGACCGCATCGGTAGGGGGGTGCGGATTTGTGGCTGGCAGGTCACACATCGAGGACTCGTGCCAGGTCCTCACGACGGTTCGTCCCGATTTTGGCGTAGACGGATTGCAGGTGGGAGTGCACCGTGCGAACTGAGACGCAGAGCCGGTCGGCGATCTCCGCGTTCGTGAGCCCTCGAGCTGCGAGCATCGCCGTCTCCCGCTCGCGCACGGTCAGGTCGCTCGGCCCCCTCCAGCCGGCCGGGAGGCGAGGGCGCGCCTCGCACTCCGAGGCACATCGCAGCGCGGCGGCACGGCAGCGTTCGGCCGCCGTACGGGCATGTCGACCCGTGTTGATGGTCTCGGCAGCCGCATGGGTTTCTGCGGCCAGGGCGAGGGCACCGCATTCCTCCCATGTCGCACCCACACGTTCCAGCTCGGCGGCATCCCCGCTGTCGAGGGCGAGCGCGTGATCGATCGCGTTCGGCAGCAGACGGCCTTGGACGCGGTCGCGGAGCGACCCGAGCGACTCCACTGCTGCCCGCGTTGCCTCGGGGCCGCCATTCGAACGCACGACGAGGTGGCAGGCGAGCACCTCGTACGTGAGCTGTCCTCGCCGGCACGCGAGATCGGCGGCTTCGGCTGCGACGTCGGTGGCTTCGGTGAGCATTCCCAGGCCGACGAGGGACTCCGCCCGGCTCACACGGAGGATCACGTCGAGGAGACCGAGGTGGGGGCTGGCCGTCCCGTCCCGGGGGACCGCCTCGTCGGGCTCCGGCTCCGCCAGCCACGCCAGGGCCCGCCCCAGGTCGGCCAGGCACCAGGAACGGAAGCCGCCGAGATCGAGGCGTGCATTCGTGAGGGCCTCGGCGAAGCTGCGGACCGCAGTTCGAGGACGACCCTGCCAGAGCGCGATCTGGCCGGACAGCACACCCCATCCCGATTGCTCGAACGGGGATTCCCGCACCACCGCGGTGTCGAACGCGATGCCGGCGACCGCTGCTGCCTCACCGATCCGGCCGGCCATGAGGAGAGCGAGCGCCCGCGTTGTGCCGACGAGAACGTCTCCGAAGGGAAGGCCGGACCGAGGGATGTCGGACGCGACGGAGTCGGCCACGGCGACGGCATCGAGAGGACGGCCGGCCACGGCGAGCGCGGGCACGAGCGTGATAGCCGCCTGTACCCGCGCCCTCGGACCATGGCCGTTCTCGACCAGGTCTGTGGCACAGGTGATCACGTGGTCGACTCGCGCTGCCGTGAAGAGGTCCACGGCGAGCCGGATGCCTGTGAGCTCGTCGCGCAGGGTCGGCTCGGAGATCCGATTGAGGGTTGCGTCCAAGGCCTGTTCCACGCTGTCGACCTCACCGAGACCCACGAAGAGGGCATCCGCGCGAACGCGGGCCTCCTGCACGCGTTCGATCTCGGTCGCGGGTCGGTCCGGGTCCAGGCCGGGACCGCCCGACTCGAGTTCGCCGAGCAACGTCGAAGCCTGGAGCAGCACGAGCCTGGCCTCCTCCCCCGCTCCACCCTCGATCGCAGCCTGGGCGAGGTCGACGGCGAGCCGCGCGTGGCCACCGCGGCGGGCTGTCTCCGCCGCAGTCGCGAGGAGGTCCGGCCGCGACCTGTCGCGTGCCTCGACCCGCCACATGGCCATCCGCATCATGTCGTCCTGGCGTCGTGCACCGGTGCGTTCGAGCGCCTCGGCCAACCGGAGGAGTCCCGACACCCGCGCCCTGACGGGGACAGCCCGGCGGGCGATGGCCGTGAAGAGGGGGTGGGCCACCCGCACGACCGTGCGACGGCCGTCCTCGCTCACGGAGATGAAACCGCGACGTTCGAGCGCGTCGAGGGTGGTCGACGAGGTGACATCCTCCAAGGTCGCCAGTGACATCGGCTCCCCCAACGCGAGGATCTCGAATGTCTCGCGCTCTTGGGCGCCAAGGGTGTCGAGGCGCGCCTCGACAAGATCGGCGAGGGCGACGCTCGGCGCGATCGGGCCGCTCCAGTCCCACACATGGCCGGTCCAGGCGAGAGATCCGCTTTCCCGGGCACCCGCGATGAGCTCGCGGAGGTATAGGGCGTTCCCGCCGCTCGCCTCGAACAGCTTGGCAACCGTGCGACGTCCTACTGGGCCGCCTTCGAGGAGCGACTCTGCCAGCGACGCGCACTCCTCGGTACCGAGGGGCGGTAGTGCCACGAAGTCGGCGATGCCGTCCTTCCAGAGGTTCCTGATCGCCTCGGGGGTCGGCGCACGGCTGCGCACGGTGACGAGCACCGTGGCAAGTCCCCGCCTCACGATCTGGTGAAGCAGCCCGGCCGAGAGGTCGTCGAGGCTGTTCGCGTCGTCCACGGCGAGAACCAGCCCGGAGCCTGCGTCGGGTACGAGCGTCTCCAGCGTGTCGAGCGCGGCGATGAGGCGGTCGAGCGGAGCCAGGCCTTCGGTTTCGTGCCCGAGGATGGGTGCGAAGGCTCCGAGGGGAATGGATCGCAGGCTCTCCGTGGCTCCCACCGAGACGCTGTTGGGGAGGTCCGCCACCACTGCCTGCAAGAGGGCGGACTTGCCCACCCCGGCGTCACCGCCGATTGCCACACTCCTGCCCGAGCCGACCCGCCCTGTCACGAGACGAAGCTCCTCGTCCCGACCGATCAGTCCCTGACGGCCCACATCCGCAGTCACACGGCGAGTCTGGCACACACGTCCCCGGGATCTCACCTCCCCCCGAGCCGGTCCTCCACGCGGTTGAAGAGCTCACGGATGCGCCTCAATCCTTCGACCGACCGGGGCCCGTACCAGTGCAGGTCCTCGCCCGAGCAGCAGACGGCCTGGATCCCGGCATCGATGAACTCACGCGTGTGGCGCTCTCCGAAGGCGTAGGGCTCGTCGCCGAGCAACGCGACGGCCGCACCACCGGCGACTGCCTCTCCGATCGTCATGTCGGGGAAGCGTTCCCCCTCCCCCGCCGCCACATTCACAGCACCCGCGCGGGTGACGACGTCGTGCGCATACGTGGTGGCATTGACGGTCATGTAGCGTCCCGGGCCGTGACGCCAGATCGGCACGAACACCGGGATCGGCGGGTCGGGACGGGCCTCGAGTAGCGCGAGATCGTCAAGGAGGCGGGCCGCGAGCTGTGCGGCCTCGGCCGGGTGCGAGATCTCGCCGAGGTCCCGGATCGTTTTGATGCCCTCTTCGAGCGTGCGGGGATGCGTCACGAGGAGCTCGAGGCCGGCGGCACGCAACGCCGCCGCGTCCTCCGCCCTGTTCTCCTCTTCGTTCATGACGACGACGTCGGGCGCGAGACCCACGATCCTCTCGACGTCGGGGTTCTTCGTGCCACCGACACGGGCGACGGTGTCCGCGTCGAGGCCGGGCAGCCTCGTGCAGAAGCGTGTGACTCCCACGAGGTCCGCGCCGAGCACGGCGAGCGTCTCGGAATGGCTCGGGACGAGGGAGACGATCGCGGACAGTGTGGCCTGGGTCACATCCGCCCCAGCAGCTCCTGCTTCTTGGCCTGGAACTCGTCCTCGGAGAGGATCCCCTGATCGCGAAGGGTTGCGAGCTTGGCGATCTGCTCGGGGATCGTGTGCTGGGGTGTAGACGGTTCGGGCGCCGGTGTCTGAGGCGGCGGCGCATGATGCTGTTCGGGCGGCAGCATCATGCGGTCACGGCGGCTCTGCAACTCCATGCGGCGGTAGACCTCGTTGTGGACGGATTCGGGGTCGCGTATGAAGTGGAACTCGTTCTCGCCGTCCTCGCTCGCTGAGCGGATGACGAGGGACCCGGAGCGGAGGAGTCGTTCGAGGACGCTCTGCGTGAAAGTGACGTCGTTGATTCGTTCGAGCGGGATGTCCTTGGACGTCTTGGCGTAGATGCCGTGGCGGGAGATGACGCGTTCGGTCGTGAGGACGAACTCGGTCGTGAGCCAGCGCAACCAGCGATATCCGGCGAGGAACACGAACGCGATGAGCCCCGCGCCGAGGATCACGAGGAACAGCACGGACGTCACGTCGAGCCACCATGCGCAGAGGACGAGGAGCGCGACGATGAGCAGCGTCCACAGGCCGGGCACGAGGAGGGCGACCCAGTGCGGGCGGAGGTCGAGTACGACCTCCTCACCCTCGTAGAGAAGACGGTCCGGATAGCTCACCCGCCAGAGCCTAGATCCCACCCCCCTCACGTGGGCGTACTCAACCACACCCAACGTGGCTGAGTACACCCACGTAGGGAACGCGACTAACGTGGGCGTGTTCAACCACACCCAACGTGGCTGAGTACACCCACGTGAAGAAGACCCACCACGTGGGCGTGTTCAACCACAACCAGCGTGGTTAAGTACGCCCACGTCGGGAGGCAGGTCCGCGTGGGTGTCGTAGGTGGCATGTAAGGTCCCACACATGGAGACGCACACCCCTCCGATCACGCTGTCGCCGAGCCGCATGTCCGATTTCAAGCTGTGTCCCCAGCTCTTCAAGTTCCGGGCGATCGACCGCCTGCCCGACACCCCGTCCGAACCGGCCCTGCGCGGCACCGCCGTCCACGCCGCCCTCGAGGCGCTGTTCACGCTGCCGCCCACCGCCCGCGTGACACCCGCCGCGATCGACCTCCTCGACAGGGCGTGGGCAGGACTCGTCGATGCCGAGATCCGCGCCCAGCTCTTCCCCGACCCCGCCACCGAGGCCGCGTCCCGCGATCGCGCGCGTGAGCACGTCGAGATGTGGTTCACGCTCGAAGACCCGACACGACTCGAACCGGCCGGCCGCGAGCTCCGCCTCCGAAGCGACATCGGGGGCGGGATCGCCGTCCAGGGGATCATCGACAGGCTCGACCGCACCCCGACCGGGGACTGGGTCATCTCCGACTACAAGTGCGGTCGCACCCCCGAGCTGGAACGATCGCTCTCGTCGTTCTTCGGACTCGACGTCTACGCCCTGCTCCTCACCGACGTGATCGGCTCCGTACCTAGACATCTGCGCCTCATCTACCTCGACAGCGGAGACATCTTCGTGATGGACCCCAAGCCTGCAGACGTGGAGCGCACCCGCAAGATGCTGCGCAGCCTCGCCGTCACGATCTCGAAGGTCATCTCCGAGGACGACTGGCGGGCCCGACCCAAGCCCTTCTGCAACCACTGCTCCTTCCGCGCCGTCTGCCCGGCCTGGTCACAATCGGCCGACCCGGTCACGCGGCTCCCCGTCCACGTCTGATCGACATGACCTCCCTCACGCCTCCCGCCCGGGACCTCACACCCGCCCAGCACGAGGCGGTCTACACCGAGCACCGTCCCCTGTGTGTGATCGCGGGCGCGGGCTCGGGCAAGACCCGCGTCCTCACGCGCCGCATCGCCCGGCGCGCCCTCGACGGATCGGCGCCTGCCGCCGCCACGACCGTGGTCACGTTCACCCGCAAGGCGGCCGGTGAGCTCCGTCACAGGCTGTCCGACCTCGGCGTGGCGGAGAGCATCCGCTGCGGGACGTTCCACGCGATCGCCTTCGGGATGCTGCGTGATCTCTGGCGCATGCGGGGACGCACACCACGGGCCGTGCTGCCCGACAAGGCGCGGATCGTACGCCACATCATGGACAAAGGCGGCGTACCACCCCGCACGATCCGGCTCGTGGCAGCCGAGATCGAATGGGCCAAGGCGCGCGCCCTGCGACCGGAGGACTACCGTGCGGCAGCCGACGCCGCCGGGCGCGAAGCCCCGGTTTCCCCGACCGCCTTCCTCGACGTCTTCGTCACGTACGAGAGGGAGAAGCGCCGCCGCGGGCTCGTCGACTTCGAGGATCTGATCGGTGAGGCGACTCGCGCCCTCGTCGACGACGCCGCCTTCACCCACGTCGCCGCTGCCGTGACACAGCACGTCTACGTCGACGAGTTCCAGGACGTGAACCCTGCACAGCATGCGTTCCTCGAGGCGATGCTCGCCCCGCACGCGACCCGGGGTCCCGCCGACCTCTGTGTGGTCGGCGACGACGACCAGACGATCTTCGGCTTCACGGGCGCCGGCCAGGAGTGGTTGCAGGGCTTCGCAAGGCACTGGCCGGGCGCGCACGTGATCTCCCTCGAGGAGAACTTCCGCTGTCCCCCCCGGATCCTCGATGCGGCCCGCGCCCTTCTCGTCGACTCGCCTCACAGGCACGCGACGAAGATGCAGCGCGCCGTCTCGACGACCCCTGGCCACGTGTCACTCGTGAGCCACGCCACCGACAGCGACGAGCTCGACTGGATCACCGCGACCCTCGTCTCGCACCAGGGCCCCCGCACGCCGTGGGATGCCTGCGCCGTCCTCGTGCGCACGAACGCCGAGGCGGCCCGTGTCGCCGTCGCGCTCGGTGCCGCCGGGATCCCCCACACCGTGGGAGCCGGGGCCGGGCCGCTGGCGAGCACGACCGCCCGCGCCCTCCTCGCCCGCCTCCACCGGGAGGACCATCCGCCCGGTGAACCCTTCCCCGCCTTCGTAGCCGAGGTCGTCTCGGAGCCGATCGGAGCGGCTGACACCGACGTGGCGCAGGCGAGTGCGGCAACGACCCTCGTCGACCTCGCGCGCGACTACGCCGAAGCCGTGACACGCCCCGATGTGGCCGGCTTCACCGACTTCCTGCGCTCGACCTCGGGGTACGACACCCCCGGACCCGCCGTCCACCCAGCCGAGGTGGCAGTACTCACGATGCACCGCGCGAAGGGACTCGAGTTCGACGTCGTCGTCGTGCCCGGCCTCGAGGAGGGCAACGTGCCGACTGTGCATGCACGCACTCCTGCGGCCCTCGAGGAGGAACGCCGCCTCCTCTACGTCGCCATGACCCGCGCGCGTCGCTTCCTCTACCTGTCGTGGGCTGCCCTGCACCAGCGCGGCGGAAGGATCCGCCCGCGACGGCCGTCGCGCTACCTGCGTCCGATCGAGGAGGTCACATGCCATCACGCGGCTGCGGACGCGCCATCACCCAACTGGGAGAGCTGGCTGCGCAGGGCAAGGGAAGAACTGCGATCGGCCAACCTAGAGTGAACGGACTTCGAGTGAACGGACTTCACCGGACCCGAGGAGACTGAACTTGCGACGCAGAGCCCTGGCGGTGACGCTCCTCGTCGTGGCCGTGGTCGTCTTGCTCCTCGCCGGTCCCGGGGCGACCTTCTACACGGATCTCCTGTGGTACCGCGACGTCGGTTACACGCAGGTCTTCGGCACGCGCCTCTGGACGCAGGTCTGGATGTTCGTGCTCTCGGCGGCGCTCTGGGTCGTCATCGCGGGCGTGAACGTGTGGATCGCCCGCCGCCTCAGCCCTCTCCGCCCCCTCGCGATCACGAACGACTTCCTCTTCAACCTGCGGCGCAGCGTCGACCCCATCCTGCGCTGGGTGGTCGTCGGAGTCCTCGCGGCGGGTGCGGTGGCGTTCGCGAGCTCCACCCTGGTTCTCTGGGAGGAGGTCACGCTGTTCTTCAACAGCCAGCCCTTCGGCACGAAGGACCCCATCTTCGGCAACGACGTCGGCTTCTACGTCTTCTCCCTCCCCATGTGGGATTTCGTCGTCGGCTGGCTCTTCGCAGTCATCGTCGTCACGCTGCTCGTCGTCGCCGCCCTCTACGCGTATGCGGGAGCGATCGGGCCCCAGCCCGAAGGCGGCTACCTCGCACCCCAACCCCGCAACCACCTCGCGATCCTGCTCGGCTTCCTCCTGCTCCTCAAGGCCGCCTCGTACCAGATCGACCAGTGGGAGTTGCTCTTCTCCCCGACCGGCGGTCAGGTCATCGGCGCGTCCTACACGGACGTGAACGCGTACCTCCCGGCCTACAGAGTCCTGTTCTTCATCGCGATCCTCGCTGCCATCCTCCTCTTCGCCACGTTCCTCACGAAACGCCTCGTCCTCCCCATCGTCGCGATCGCGCTCATGGCGCTCTCCGCGATCATCATCGGTGGGGTCTACCCCCGCATCGTGCAGCAGTTCACGGTCGAACCGAACGAGCTCTCGCTCGAGAAGAAGTACATCGGGTACGGGATCGAGTGGACACGCGAGGGATTCGGGCTCGACTCGGTCACGGTCGAGGACTTCGACCCCGCGACCCGCAAGCCCACTCCGGAGGAGATCCTGCAGGCGACACCTACGGCCACCCTGCGCAACATGCGGATCTGGGACGACGTGCCCCTCCTCGCGAACATGAACAGCGAGCAGGTGCTCGCGTCCTACTACAGCTTCAACTCGATCGCTGTCGACAGGTATCCGATCAACTCGAGCGAGACCCAGGTGCTGGTGTCGGCGCGCGAGTTGAACACCCAAGCCCTGCCGAACAAGACCTGGCAGAACGAGCATCTCGTGTACACGCACGGGTATGCACCTGTGATGGCGGCCACGAACGCCTCGGTCGGGGAGGGTCGCCCCGCCTACGTCGTGCAGGACATCCCGCCCGAGAACACGGTCGGGGCGCCGAGCCTCGACATCACCCGCCCCCAGATCTACTTCGGCCAGCTCACGCGCGACTACGTGGTCGTCAACAGCAAGCTCTCCGAGGTCGACGGTCTCGTCGAGACGCCGGGCACGGGGGACGCCGAACCGACGACCACGACCGGGCCGTCACAGGGTGAGGAGGAGAGCCCGACCACGACGGGGCCAGGAGGAGACGCCGCGGGCGGGGAAGATGCCGATACCGGCACGTTCACGTATCCGACCGACGTCGACTCCGGCATCCCCATCAACTCGTTCTGGCGCCGTTTGGCCTTCTCGCTGCGCATGCGGGACGTGAAGCTCCTCCTCTCGGGCGACTTCACAGACGAGAGCCGCATCATGTTCGACCGCCAGATCTCGGACCGTGTCTCGAGCGTGGCGCCGTTCCTCACGCTCGACAGGACCCCGTACATGTCGATCGTCGACGGCGACCTCGTCTGGATCGTGGACGCCTACACGACCACGGGCCTCTACCCGTACTCCGATCCGGCCGGCAGCGACCCCTTCACCGGCCAGAGCTACATCCGCAACAGCGTGAAGGCCACGGTCGACGCGTTCACGGGCGATGTCGTCCTCTACCGCGTGGACGAAGAAGACCCGATCGCCAAGGCGTGGGCGCAGGCCCTGCCCGACCTGTTCGCGAACGAGGACGAGGTCTCCGACGATCTGCGCCGCCACTTCCGGTACCCGGTCGACCTGTTCTCCGCTCAACTCCTCCAGTACCAGACGTTCCACATGACCGATCCCACGGACTTCTACAACCGCGAGGACGAGTGGAAGGTCGCGCAGGAGGCAGACCCGGGCACCCCAATCCCGCAGCCGACGACGACATCGCCGGCTGCGCCCCTCGCCGGCACGCCCCCGGGCGAACCCGAGGCACGTCCCGTGTCGCAGTATCTCGTCTACGCGCTGCCGGGGGAGACGAAGGCCGAGATGGTCCTCTCCAACTCGTTCACCCCCACCCAGGGTGAGCAGAACCGCACGAAGACGCTGCGCTCGATCCTCCTCGCGCGGAGCGATCCCGAGAACTACGGGCAGCTCGTCGACCTGCGCGTGCCGCGGGGTCGCACGATCCAGGGGCCCGACCAGATCGAGTCCCTCATCAACTCCACACCCCAACTCTCCCAGCTCAAGACCCTGCTCGAGGGCGAGGGATCGACACTGGACGAGGGGGCCGTACGAATCCTGCCGATCAACCGGGCGCTCCTCTACGTGCAGCCGTGGTTCGTCACGGGCAAAGGCGCCGACCTGCCCCGCCTCAACAAGGTGATCCTCGTGTTCAACGAGGAGGTGCAGTTCGGCAACACGTTCGGAGAGGCACTCCTCAAGATGCTCGGCCTCAACCCGTTCGAGAACGCCTCGGTCGTCACCCCGCCTCCGGGACCCTCGACGTCGGAGACACCACCGATCACGGCCCCGCCACCCTCCGGGATCGCGGCGCTCGTGCAGCAGGCGTCCGAGACCTACGACAAGATGCAGACCGCCCTCAGGAACGGGGATCTCGCCGAATACGGTCGCCTCGAAGACGAGTTGGGGACGATAATCACGCGCCTGCGGGAGGCGTCCGCCGCCCAGTGAGAGCAACCATCCGACATGGGGTTCCGGTGCGACGCAGGCGAAACGGCGGTGCGAATCCCGTGTACAGGACATCGGGACGGGACTTGTCGTCATCGGTGCAGGCGAAGTGGAAGGGGATCACGTAGCCGCCGTAGGTCGCGGCGAAGGCCCTCCCGTCTCCGGCATACTCCGCCCCCTCCACCCCCTCGGGGCCCTCGGCGAGGAGCGGATGCAGACGGAGCCCGCGCCTGAACGGCCCGATCGGCGCCCTCGCGACAAGGGAGCCGGCGTGCCGTTCGATGCGAACCCGGCCCCCGAAGTACTGCCACGCGCGGGCACTCGTGAGGAAGCCGGGTTCGGTCCTGTAACAACCCTAGACGAGAGCGGCCGTGTCTTCGTCGACGCATGTGGGGTCACCGAGGCGCGCCTCGGGCTGGGTGACGCCGAGAAGGATGCGGACGATACGGGCCGCGAGATGGCCGGCCCCGAAGCTCGCCGTCGGCAGAAACGTCCGGTTCGCGAGTACGCACACGCCCATGCCCACATCAGGCAGTGCTGAGAACTGCGCGGAGTGACCGAGGACAGTTCCTCCGTGGCCGATCACGGTGTGTCCGGCCACCGTGTCGAGCCAGAGTCCGAGGCCGGATGCCGCCATGGCGGGATGTGTCCGGAATTGCGGTCTCACCATGTCCGCCCACACGTCCGGGTCGACGAGCCGTCCCGTCTCGACCGCACCCCCACCGAGAACGAGTCTCGTGAGACTCTCGAGGTCCTCGAGACTGCCGAGTAGTCCTCCTGCCGGAGTCGCGACGATGTCGTAGGGCCGCAGGGCGCGGACACGCCCCCCGTGCACGCTGTGACCCGCGGCCCGCAGTTCGGGCGGTACGTCCTCGACGAACCACGCATGGCCCTCCATGCCCACCGGTGTGGCGACCTCGCGGCTCACGAACGTAGTGAAGTCCTCGCCCGCGGTGCGCGCCAGGACGAGACCGAGGAGGGAATACCCGGGGTTGCTGTAGGCCCATTTCGTCTCGGGCGGTGCGTCACACCGGAACCCGACCCGGCAGAGCTCGTCGAGGCCGGGGACACGCATGCCGGGACGCACGACGCCCATGGCCCAGAGAGGATGCCGGAGGGCGGCCGGCGAGGACAGTTCCCCGATCCCAGACGTATGCGTGAGGAGATGCCCGAGCAGGATCTCCTTCCAGGTCGGATCGGCGACGATGCGCACGTCCGGTACGAGGGTGCGCACGGCATCGTCCCAGTCGATCGCACCCGTGCCGACGTAACGGGCGAGGCCGATCGCCGTCAGGGTCTTGGAGATCGAGCCGAGCCTGAACCGTGTCGTGCTGTCGAGGGGACGTCCGCTCGCCGCGTCCGCCCGCCCCAGGATCCACCTCTCGTGACCGGTGTCTCGCGTCGCTCCCGAGACGACCGAGACGGCGAGTCCCGGCACGTCGTGCTCGACCATGAACCGATGGATCTCGTCCTCCACCCGTAACCGCAGCTCGGGGTCCACTTCAACTCCCGTCCGGGGTCTCCGCCGGTGCAGCGATCTGCACCTCTCCCACTCTCCGGCCGTCCATCGACAGGACCTCGAAAGTCCATCCCTCGAACTCGACCGTCGTTCCCTCCTCCGGTATAGCTCCGAGACGGTCGAGAATGAAGCCGCCGAGCGTGTCGTATTCCCCCTCGGGCAGGACGAGACCGATCGGGTCCTCGATCTCGTCCGGTCGCAGGGATGCGTCACAGATCCAGGTACGGACACCGCTGCGACGCACGCGCCGCCTCCGCAGGTCGTATTCGTCGTCGATCTCGCCGACGAGCTCCTCGAGGATGTCCTCGAGCGTGACGATGCCTGCTGTACCGCCGTGCTCGTCCACGACGAGGCCGAAGTGGTTGCGCTGCGCCCGCATGTCGAAGAGGAGAGGGAAGAGCTTACGGGATTCGGGGATCACCCACGCGTCCCTGATCAATCCAGTCGGAATGGGGCTGACAGGTGAGATCCCCTTCAGGCGCACGAGGTCCTTGGCGTGCACGAAGCCGAGGACGTGGTCCAGGTTCCCCTCGAACACCGGGATCCTCGAATGGCCGTGATGGCGCACGACCTGCTGCGCTTCGCCCACGGAGGCGTCGGCGGGGAGGGCGACGACACTCGTACGCGGGACCATGACCTCAGCCGCCGTTCTCGTCCCGAACTCGAGAGCCCCGCTCAGCAGCTTGTGCTCGACATCTCCGATGGCTCCGCCTCGCCGTGACTCGCCCAGCATCGTCACGAGGTCCGACGGTGAGGAGGCGGCGACGAGCTCGTCGCTCGGCTCGACACCGAGGAGGCGCAGGCCGGCGTTCGCAGCCGAGTTGAGGGCCTGGAGGAGCCACCTGAACAAGTTCACGAATCCCACGAACGGGACGGCCACGAGAAGGGTCGTCTTCACGGGCTGTGCTATCGCGATGTTCTTCGGAACCATCTCGGCGAACGTCATGTGGAAGAACACGACGACGAACAGTCCGAGCACGACGGACACCCCTGTCACCCAGACCGTCCCTTCGGGCACGAACGTCCCGAGGAGGAACTCGAACACCTCGGTCGCCAGTGGTTCGGCGATCCAACCGAGCACGAGCGCCGTGAGCGTGATACCGAACTGAGCGCCCGCGAGCATGAGGGAGAGCTCCGTCGTGGCACGCACCGCAACCCGCGCCCGCTTGTTGCCGTCCCGGGCGAGCTGCTCCATGCGTGTCCTGCGGACGGTGACGATCGAGAACTCGGCTGCCGTGAAGAAGCCGTTGGCAACGAGCATCAGCACGCTCAGGAGGAATCGCCAGAGCATCAGTCCGCCTCCGCCTCGCCGGACACCGGGCCGGACGGAGCGGCCCGCGAGAGATGCCTGATGCGAACCCGGGCGATGCGGCGTTTCTCCATCTCCACGACCTCGAATCGCCAGCCCGTGTGCTCCACGATGTCACCCACGCCCGGGATGCGCTGGAAGAGGTCGAGGAGGAATCCGGCGAGGGTCTCCCACTCCCCTTCGGGCAACTCGAACGAGGTGATCTCGGCGAGCTCGTCATGGTGGAGCATGCCGTCGACCACCCAGACGTCTCGCCTGCGGTCCTGGACCACGACCCGTTCTGCCGTGTCGTATTCGTCCTCGATCTCGCCGACGATCTCCTCGAGGATGTCCTCGAGCGTGATCAGCCCTGCCGTACCGCCGTACTCGTCGATGACGATCGCCATCTGCGTGCGCCGTGTCCGCATCGCGACGAGCAGCGCCCGGAGCGGCAGTGTCTCCGGTATCACGTAGGCCGGCTGCATGAGGAGGTCGAGCTCGCTGCGAGCCCGCCCCGCGTCGGGCACCTGGTAGGCATCCTTGACGTGCACGATGCCGACAACGTCGTCGAGGTCCCCGGCGAAGACGGGGAAGCGCGAATGGCCGGTCTCGAACGCGAGGTCGATGAGATCGTCGATCGTGGCGTCCCGAGGCAAGGCGGAGATGGCAGTGCGGGGTACGAGGGCGTCCGCGGCGGCCTTCTCCGCGAATGCGATGGACCTGTGCAAGAGGGCGTACTCGGCGTCCTCGAGCACTCCCCGTTCGGCGGAGAGGCGCATGAGCAGGTCGAGCTCCTCGAGCGTGCGCACATGGCGTGTCTCGTCGTGCGGCCCGAACCCGAGAACGCGTGACGTGCGGTTCGCTGCCGAATCGAAGAGGACGATGAGGGGCTTCAGCGCCGTGTTGACCACGCGCAGGGCACGGCCCGCCGCGAGCGCGGTTGCCACGGGACGCGTGATCGCGAAGTTCTTCGGCATGAGCTCGCCGATGACCATGCCGAGGATCGTGACGATCACGAGCGCCAACGCCACGGCGATGCCGTGGATCGTGCGTTCACCCAGGTCGAGGAAGTCGATCCTCTCGAGGACGGGAACGAGGAGGCGGGCAACCGCCGGTTCGGCGATGACACCGAGGAGCAGCGCACAGACCGTGATCCCGAACTGGGCGCCGGAGAGCTGGAACGTCAGCGTGTCCAGGGCGCGCAGCACACCCCGCGCCCTGCGACTGCCTTCGTCGCGGAGTTGCTCGATCCGTGTGCGGTCGACCGCGACCAGCGCGAACTCACCGGCGACGAAGAAGGCCGTGAGCAGAATCAGCACCAGAACGGAGAGGAGGCCAAGACCGGTCCCTATGGCGTCTCCCTGTCTTTCACGACGACGAGCCTAGGCGAGCACCGGCCACCCCCGGCGCCGACAGGAGTCACGTCATGAGGCGCCGTCTGAGACTGCGCCCGGCCGGGATGACGAGGACTACGGGGAGGACCATGAGATACAGGACACTCACCCACCAGAAGGCGACGGGATCTCCGAGTGACATGCCTCGCAACAGACGCACTCCGTGGAAGAGGGGGAGGCACCACGCGATCGCCTGCACCCAGCCGTTGAGGCGTTCGATCGGAAAGAACACTCCCGAGAGCAGGAACATGGGTGTGACGAAGAGCGTGTAGTAGTAGCCCCAGAACGCCGTACTCGAGACGTGCACGGCAGTGAGGACGCCCGTCGCGGCGAAGACGAGGCCGACGAGCGCCACGACAAACGGCATGAGCACACCCCACCACGAGTGCACGAGCCCGAACGTGGCGATGACCGCGAGGAACACGACACCGGTGAGAGCAGCCCGCGTACCGCCCCCGAGGACCTCCCCGACCACGATGTCCTGGGGGTCGACAGGCGTCGCGATCACGGCGTCGTAGGTCTGGTTCATGTCGATCTTCCACGTGATGTTCCAGGTGGTCTCGAAGCTCGCCGTGTACATGGTGGAGGAGGCGAGGAGACCCGGGGCGATGAAGTCGATGTAGGGGATCCCCTCGACTCCGGTGAGGTACGTGCCGAGGCCGAGGCCGAGCGCCACGAGGAAGAGCACGGGATCGAGGAAGTTGGGGATGAGGAGCCACTTCGCGACGTGCCGGTAGACGGTGGCGTCACGGCTCCAGACACGCCCCGCCCCGCCGAGCACGGCACCGAGCCCTCCCATCAGGTGCCTTCCGGCGGTGACACGAGACGCAGGAACACGTCCTCGAGGGTCGCCATACGTTCGAAGACGGCGGCATCGTCGACACCGGCGGTGGCGAGGCGGTCGAGGACGGCCCGCGAGTCGTCGGTGTGGATCTGGATCCGGTCGCCGAGGGACTCGAGGTCGGTCGCGTGCGGACCGAGGATGTGCATGAGCCGCGACACGGGATCCCCGTCGATCCCGTCGCGGGTGACCTCGACCACATGTCGGGGGACCTGACCCCGGATCAGGTCCCGTGGCGTACCGAGGATGCGAACGCGCGCCCGGTCCATGATGACGAGGCGGTCACACAGGTGGGTCGCCTCCTCCATGTAGTGCGTCGTGAGAAGCAGGGTCGCGCCGCTGCTCCGCAGGAGGCGAAGTCGCTCCCAGATGTGGTGGCGGGCCTGCGGGTCGAGGCCGGTCGTGGGCTCGTCGAGAAGGACGAGCTCGGGTTCGTTCACGAGGGCGCGGGCTATGACGAGCCGCCGCTTCATCCCCCCCGAGAGGGTGCGAACGAGATCAGCGGCCCGGTCCTCGAGGCCCATGAACTCGAGCAGCTCCTGCGTGCGCCGTCGCGCCGCCCGCCGCCGGAGGCCGAAGTAGCCCGCGTACACGAGGAGGTTCTCCTCCACCCGCAGCTCGGCGTCGAGGTTGTCCTCCTGTGGCACGACACCGATCCGTGCCTTGATCTCACGTCCCCGTGTACGGACGTCGCAGCCGAGTACGTCGAGCCGGCCGCACGTGATCGGGGAGACGCAGCCGATCATGCGCATCGTCGAGGACTTCCCGGCCCCGTTCGGGCCCAGCATCCCGAAGCACTCCCCGGGTTCGATCTCGAGGTCGAGGGAATCGACGGCGACGAGATCCCCGAAGCGCTTGCACACGCCTTGGGCGACGACGGGAGTTGGCATCGCCGTACCCTATCCCCCCCGCCCCTACCGGGTGTTCGGGTTTCTGCTACGGTGCCGCGCATGGGTGGCAGCAGGGGTACGGGCGGTTCGCCGCACGGTTTCGCGTGGCCGCGGAACCTGCTCTGCCTCGCCCTTGGGGCGGTCTGCTTCGTCGTGTCAGGACCTCTGATGCGCACTGCTCACGCCGCGCCCGCGGAGAACTGCACGGTGTCGACTCGCCTCGGCCTCTGCGGCCGCTCCTCGAAACCCGCCAAGCCCTGCAAGCAGAACTGCAAGCCCTGCAAGACGGACGCGTGCCGGGAGAGAGCACGTGCGCGCAGTGAGGCGGAGGCTGCCCGGGACGTGGTGGTGCTGCCCGATCCCCGCATCGTGGCGGTCGAACCCGCTCGTGGTGTGGCGGGCGCCCCGATCCGGCTCACGGTCGAGGTTCCACAGGTGCGGGACCCGTTCGTCGACATCGACGGGGACCTCGCTGCCCTTCATGTCATCGTGATCGCCGTCCACGTGAACGTGGTCTCGCGGCCCGGCGCCCCGACCTTCGAATCGGATTTCGTGCGTGTCGACACGGCGCTCGGTCCGGCACCCAAGCGGGTGGTGGACGCTTCCCTGGTTCTCCCCGTCACGGTCGTTCCCGAAGCACGCGGCGTGATTCCCATCACTGCCCGTGTGGAGTGGTCGGCGCTGTTCGCGACGACGGATGCGCGGCCTGATGCCTACCTGCCGGCAGTGCACACGACATCGGCAACCCTCGACTACCCCGTGATCGCCGCGCGGGGAGTGCTGGCGCCCTCCCCCCGACGCTGACGGCCGATGGTGTGGGTGCTGTCGTGTGTCGCCGGCGCGGCCGCTGTGACCCAACACACTCAGGCCGAGCGCACCTGCCGTGTCAGATGACCCGGACCGGTCCGTCCCCGCGTGCTCCGCACACGCAGCACATAGTCGAGGAGCCGATCCTGGTCCGCGTCGCGCAGTCCGAGGAACTCGACGCCTGCATGCCCCGGAGGCGGCGGCATGTGGCGGGCCCAGACGACGCCGGCGAAGGCCTGGATGTCGATGGCGGGATCCTCGAGTTGGAGGAAGATGACGTCCTCCACGACGACAGGGTCGTTGGCGACGAAGGCGAGACCTCCAGCACCGAGGTTGAAGGCCCGCTCGACGCGTGACACGCCGGCCAGATCCCGCCGTGCTGCCTCGAGGGCGTCGTGTGTGTAGCCCCCGGCTGCGGACTTCGCGTCGAATCCGGTGACGAGGACCCACCGCAGAGGCGTCCACACGTGCAGCCGCTGGAAACGGCGTGTGTCGATGCGACGCGGGGATCCCGCTGGGCTGAGCCTGACGCGTGGGCCCCCCCAGCCGGCCGGCTCACGCGCAATCGACGGAGAACCCACGTCCACTACCCGGGCTTGTGTCCGCCAGAGGCCGTCGGAGCGCACGCTATCCACGGTGACGGCCGCACCCACGCGCAACCGGGACCTGTCGACGTCGGCGCGCAGACGGATGTCGAACGTGCCTGTGTGGGCGACGGAGTCCACGACGGCACTCGTCTCACACGTGTCCAGACCCGGGCCCCTGAGAGTGACGATGACCCTCTGATCGACAGCCGGAGCGGCGCTTTCCAGTTCGGTCATGAGCGCCTCCAGGGCGCGACACTCGCGTCCACCCTCCTCCCCGGCCTTTCCCCACGAAACGGTGACGAGGCACCCGGAGACAAGGCCCGCAAGTAGCCTGCCGACGTGGAGAGCTTCCTCGCAGCAGTCGGGGGTGTGGTCGCCGGTGCCGGCATCGGCATACTGCTCCTCTATCTCGCATGGCGCCTGTTCCTGCGGGAGTGGGTCGCGCGGCGCCGGCAACAGGGGACGGATCCGAGACGTCCCCTCGACCGCGGCTGAGCAGGTGGGCCGTACCCTCAGGTGACCCCGGCGAGGAGATCGTCCTCCGGGTTCGATGCGGTCGGCTCTGAGGCCGTTCTGTTGCGGACGAGGACGTACTCCTCGTAGGGGTGGAGCCGGGCCACGACCTCCTCGGGCAACTTGAGCCAGAAACCATCGGGATCGACCTGCGTGCGATGGGCTGACAGGGCCTCGCGGGCCCGTCCGACCTGACCCGCCACGTCGATTCGTGTGGTCACGGCGCCGTCCGTGTCGGCACGGTGCGCGAGCCACTCCCCGAACGGCGACTCCCACCCTCGCCGCAGGAACTCCTCGTGGAGCACGACCATGCGGCGATGCGACCAATGGAACCAGTAGAGCTTGCGGATCTCCCACGGTTCACCGAGTTGCGCGGGCTCGATGCCCGCCGGGGCGAAGGAGGGATCTGCTGCCGCGTCCCACGCAGCCATCGTGAGGCGGTGCGCCATGATGTGGTCCGGGTGCGGGTACGCCTCGTGCGCGTCGTAGCCGAGGACGACGTGCGGTCTCTCTCGTCTCATGATCCGCACGAGGCGGCCGAGCGCTTCCTCGAAATCGACGTTGACGAAGGCATCGGGCCGGTTGTTCGGATCGGTGTCCGGCATGCCCGAATCCCGGTAGCCGAGGAGATAGACGGCTGCGTAGCCGCAGACATCCGATGCCTCGGTGAGCTCACGCATGCGGACCTCGGGGAGGCGCAAGCGGATCTCGTGTGATTCCATGGCGGGGTTGAGGATGTCTCCCTCCTCACCACCCGTGCACGTGACCAACGTCGCCCGCACACCCGACTCGGAGAGCTTGGCTACGGTGCCGGCCCCCTTCGAGGCCTCGTCGTCAGGATGCGCATGGACCGCCATGAGTCGCCGGTGGGCTGCGTCGACCTCCGCCGGTCTCGGCGACCACCTCCAGTCGACAGGCTGAGGCACGTGAGGCTCCCTCTCATTCGGCGACTCGCGACGAGCTCTCGTGCTCGATTGCCGCCAACCTACCGCAGAGGCATCTCGACCCACCGACGTCACAGGGAAGGTCCGCTTGTTGGGGATGGGGGCACCGCTGCCCCTAGACTTCGCCTGATCCGGCACCCGACCCAACCAGGCCCCGTCCACACGCCGACCCCGCGTGAGCGGAGCACGAGAGTCGCATGTCGCAACAAAGCCAACCCCGCCGAGGAGGCGAGGCGCCCCTGCGTCACACCTCCGGGGCACCCCACAACCCTGTCCCACCCGTCCTCGTGTCGCTCGCCTACGCGCACCCGGCCGTGCCTGCCGACGCACGTGCGCCCCTCGCCATCTCCGAGAGCGAGCTCGCCGCCGCGTACGGGCAACTCGCCGCCTGCGACAACCTCGTGGTGCCCGACGAGCTCGTGATCGTGTCCACCTGCCTGCGCCACGAGGTGATCGCCGTCGGCGTACGCCGTGACACGCTCGAGCAGGCAGTGAAGATCGCGTCGGGGGTCGTCGACCTCCCCGACGGGGGCGAGTTCCGCTACGGGCGAGCTGTCGTCGATCACATCTTCAACGTCGCCGCCGGCCTTCACTCCCCCGTCGTGGGCGAGGCCGAAGTGCTCGGGCAGGTGCGTCGTGCCCACACTGCCGCCCGCAAGGCGGGCAGGCTCGGCCCGATGCTCGACCACCTCCTTCGCGAGGCCATCCGGACGGGACGCGAGGCGCGTGAGCTGATCCCGGATGCCGACACGGGAAGCATCGCGGCCCTGGCTGCCGACCAACTTCTCGACCGCAGACCGGGTCGTCTCGCCATCGTCGGCGCCGGCCGGATGGCGAACGCCGTCTGCGCCAGGGTCGAGGAGGTCCCGGGCTGGGACATGGTGCGAATCACGCGACGCCCCGAGCGCGTCCCCGAAGGAGCCCTCGGTTTCGACGCCCTCGAGGACGAGCTCGTGAAGGCAGACGTCGCCGTGACGGCCGTGACGTCGCATGAGCCCCTCCTCACACACGATCTGCTCGGCCGCGTGCGGGAACGCCGCGACAGCAAACTGCTGCTCGTCGACGTGGGTATGCCGGCCAACGTCGAGCACACCGACCTGGCGGGCTTCGAGTACCTCGGCCTGGACGACCTCGCAGAGGATCATCGCCACTCCCGCTCCGTCGACGAAGCCCGCGCCCTGATCGACGTGCGCGCGTACGAGGTCCACGCCCGCATCCTCAACTCGGCTCTCACGCCCATGATCCTCGAACTGCGCCGCAAGGCGGAACGTGCCGCCGGCGAAGAGCTCGAGCGGGCACTGGGCCGCCTCGGCGACGTGGACGCACGCCAGCACGCGATCCTGGAACAGATGGCACGCACGCTCACGAACCGCCTCCTCCACGACCCCCTCGAATACCTGTCCTCCCACCCCGAAGCGGTGTCGCAGTCGAAGACGGCGCGGGACATCCTCGGGATCGGCCAGTGCCCCTACGACCCCACGTCCCTGGAACAGTCCGACTGAGCGACGATGACTAGCCCTCTCCGCGTGGCGTCCCGCAGGTCACGGCTCGCCGTCGCCCAGACCCGTCTCGTGCTCGAACGCCTCCGCACACTCCATCGGGAGCTCGACATCGAAGTCGTGGAGGTCACGACCGCCGGAGATGCCGACACCACGTCACCACTGACCGGGATGCCGGACGTGGGCGTGTTCACGAAGGCACTGCAGGAGGCGCTCCTCGAGGACCGGGCGGACGTGGCCGTGCACTCGTTGAAGGATCTGCCGACCGACGAAGCTGCGGGGCTGTGCATCGCGGCGATACCGGTTCGAGCGACACCGCACGATGTCCTCGTCACGCGAGGAGGCGTGGGCCTCGTCGACCTCCCTCCGGGTGCGGCCGTCGGGACCGGCAGCCCCCGACGTCGCCTCCAGGTCCTCGCCCGCCGCCCCGATCTCGAGGTGGTCGACCTGCGAGGCAATGTCGACACCCGCCTGTCCAAGGTCGAGAACGGCACCGTCGACGCCGCGATCCTCGCGGGTGCGGGTCTCAGCCGCCTCGGGCTCGCCGACGCAGCGACCGAGGTCCTCGATCTCGTGCCTGCCCCGGGTCAGGGTGCCCTTGCCGTCGAGTGCCGGGCCGACGACACCCAAGTGCGCACGCTGGTCTCCGTGCTCGACGATCCCGATACGTCCGTGGCAGTCGCAGCGGAGCGGGCGTGGCTCGCAGCCACGGGCGCCGGCTGTCGGACGTCGGCAGGTGCTCTCGCCACGGTGTCCGACGCCGACATCGAGCTCGTCTGGTTCTACGAGGGCCGGACCGGTTCCGGTGCGGGCAGCCGTACCGACCCGGTTGCCCTGGGTGAGGGGCTCGCGCAGGAGATGGGCGGGTGACTCTCAACACGAGCAGACTCGTCCTGGTCACACGACACGAGACCGCAGCCGGACCACTCTCGTCCGCACTGCGCGCCGTTGGCCTCGAACCCGTAGTGGCGCCTGGCTTCACCTACGAGCCGGCCGAGGTGGCTCTCGACACCCCGGAGTGGCGTAGGTACGCGTGGGTGACGTGGACGAGCGCGGCGGCGGTCGAGGCCGTCCTCGGCGTCGGAGAGCTCCGGACTCCACTCGACACCGGGGCGAACGTGAGACACGCTGCCGTAGGGGGAGCGACAGCCGATGCGTTGCGGGTAGCCGGGATCGAACCCGAAGTCGTGGGTGAAGGCGGTGCCGCCGACCTCGCCGAGCTCCTCCTCGGCCGCCTCCACACGTCCGACCGGCTCCTGTACCCGAAGAGCGACCGGGCTGACGCGAGCTTCGCCGAGCGCCTCCGGTCGTTCGGAGTCGAGGTCGACGACCCGGTCGCCTACCGGATCGGCCCGGCCGATCCCGAACGCATCCGTGTCGCGCTCACCCGCCGGCCGGGCACCGTCACGTTTGCGAGCCCGTCGGCCGTCTCGGGCTTCGCCGACGCACTCGTGTCCGGGGACGACGAACGCCAGGAGGATGCCACCACGCTCCTCCCTGACCTCGTCCTCGCCTCGATCGGTCCGACGACGAGCGCGGCGCTGCGAAACCGGCTGCGTGAACCCGACGTGACGGCCGAGACCCCATCGTTCGCGGATCTGGCGGCGGCGGTCATGACACGGCTCGAACAGGCAGGAGTCCACGAACCCGGAGGTCCGGTGTGACGCACCCACTCCCCCACAGCACTCGGGCCGGCGTGTACGAGCGGGCTTGTGCCGTCATGCCGGGCGGAGTCAACTCACCTGTCCGCGCTTTCGGCGCGGTCGGCGGCAACCCACCCGTCGTCGAGGCGGCATCAGGCAGCATCGTGCGCGATGTCGACGGGCGGGAATGGATCGACTACATCTCGTCGTGGGGTGCGGTGATCCTCGGCCACGCGGACCCCGGGGTCGTCGCCGCCGTCCAGGAGGCAACCGCACGAGGCACGAGCTTCGGTCTCCTCACCGAGGCCGAGGTCGCGCTCGCCGAGCTCGTTGTAGACATGGTTCCCTCCCTCGACATGGTGAGATGGGTCTCGAGCGGCACCGAGGCAACGATGAGCGCCCTGCGGCTCGCTCGTGCCGCAACCGGCCGCGACCACGTCATCAAGTTCTCCGGCTGCTATCACGGCCACGCCGACAGCTTTCTCGTCGCTGCCGGTTCGGGGGCGGCGACGCACGGTACGCCGGATTCACCCGGCGTACCTGACGCCCTCGCCGGCCTCACTCTCCTCGCCCGCTACAACGACCTCAACTCGGTCGCGCTTGCGTTCGAGGCCGAGCCGATCGCAGCCGTGATCGTCGAACCCGTTGCCGGCAACATGGGCTGCGTCCCCCCCGAGACAGGCTTCCTCGAGGGGCTGCGGGAGATGTGCACCGAACACGGTTCGATCCTGATCTTCGACGAGGTCATGACCGGCTTCCGCCTCGCCCCGGGTGGAGCGCAGGAGCTCTTCGGCGTCCTCCCCGACCTCACGACGCTCGGCAAGGTGATCGGACACGGGGTGCCGGCTGCAGCCTACGGCGGCCGGGCGGACCTCATGTCGCTCGTGTCGCCGGCCGGGTCCGTGTACCAGGCAGGTACCCTCGCCGGGAACCCACTGGCGGTTGCGGCCGGGCTGTGCACCCTGCAACGGCTGGCGGCCGAGCCCGAGATCTACGACGAGATCGAACGGCACTCCGCCCGGCTCGAGGACGGCCTCTCCGACGCGATCGTCGCCCTCGACATCCCTGCCCGGGTCCAGCGGGTGGGTTCGATGTGGACCGTGTTCATGTCCGACATGCCCGTGCGGGAGTTCGCCGACACCGACGCGGCAGACCTCGACGCCTTCGCCCGGTTCTTCACCGCGGCATACGAAGACGGGGTCCTGCTCCCACCGTCGGCATTCGAGACCGCTTTCACGACGTCGGCGCACGAAGACGACACCGTCGAGCACACGATCGACGTCCTCACCCGAGCTCTCGATCGGGCGTGGACATGACCCGCGCAGACCCCATGCGGTACCTCGACGCAGTCGCTGGTCGGGCCCTGGATCGGCCGCCGGTCTGGCTCATGCGCCAAGCGGGCCGCTACCTGCCGGAGTACCGTGCGATCCGCTCCGAGGTCGGCTTCCAGGACGCGATCTCGGACCCGGCCACCGCCGCAGAGCTCACCCTCCAGCCCATGCGTCGTTTCGACCTCGACGCCGCGATCATCTTCGCCGACATCATGACACCGCTCGAAGGCATGGGTGTCTCCCTGACCTTCGATCCGGGACCACGTCTCGACTCACCGCTGCGATCGGCCTCGGAGCTCACGCCGTTCGACGCGGCACACGTGGCGCCGACACTCGAAGCTCTCCGCCTCGTGCGGGGAGCGCTCGACAGCACGAAAGCGGTGATCGGCTTCTGTGGGGCACCATTCACACTCGCCGCGTATCTCGTCCAGGGCAGTGGCTCGAAGGATTTCCTCACCGCGCGGGCCATGCTTGCGGACCCGCAAAGCGGATTCACTGTGCTCCTCGACACACTGGCGGACGCGATGGCGGACTACCTCATCGCCCAACTCGACGCCGGCGCCGACGCGATCCAGGTCTTCGACTCGTGGGTGGGACTCGTTTCGCGGGACGACTACCGGCGGGTCGTCATGCCGTCCCTGCACCGCCTCGTCACGCGGCTCGAGGGCCGCGGGCCCGTCACCTACTTCGCGCCCGGGACCTCGCACCTGCTCGACCTGGTCGGTTCCTTGCCCGTGGACGTCGTCGGCGTCGACTGGCGACTCCCGATAGTCGAGGCATGGAACCTCGTGTGCGGCCGAGACGACTCGCACGTGAACCATCCGTCGAGCAGGCGGGCGATCCAGGGCAACCTCGATCCGGCGATCCTCCTCGCCGGTCCGGAGGTGACCGCGGCACACGTGACGGAGATTCTCGACCTCGTCGACGGCCACCCCGGCCACATCTTCAACCTCGGCCACGGCCTCACGCCGGACACACCGCTCGATTCGGTCGCGGCACTCGTCGAGGCCGTGGCAGCCTGGCCGGCGCACGCGGGTGAGATCGACATCACGGAGACGGCCACGTGACGGGCCGGACACCCGACATCGCCACGCTCGTAGTCGGGGCGGGCATCGCCGGACTCGCCGCCGCCGTCGAGGCGCTCGAGTTCGGAGACGTCCTCGTCGTCGAGGCATCCGGGCGCGTGGGCGGCATGCTCCGCTCGACTCGTGCCCCGGCAGGTTTCCTGGCGGAGTGGGCGGGGGCGGCGTTCATGCTGCCCGCGTCCGGAACGTCGACGATTCTGGCAACGATCGGAACCGAACCGGTGCCGGTCGCGGCGTCCACGGCGGCGTCGCGCCGCTGGCTGTACACAGATGGCAGGCTCGAGGAGATCCCCGTCTCCCCACCCGCTCTGGTCAGCTCGCACCTCGTGAGCGTATGGGCGAAGCTCGGTGCCCTTCTCGAACCGGTCTCGAAGCCTGCGCCGGGTGGTGAGGAGAGTGTCGCCGCCTTCCTGCGGAGGCGGCTCGGTGCCGAGATCGCACACACCTTCGCGCAGCCGATGGTGTCGGGCATCTTCGGGGGGGATGCCGAACGACTTTCGGTGGATGCGGCCTTCCCGGTCCTGCGCGAGCTCGAAGCCGACGGGGGTCTCCTCCGGGGTGGCCTGAAACGCATGCGGGCCTCACGCAGCGCCGGCCTGCCTCGTGCCCGGCTCCACAGCTACGCCGACGGCATGGAGACGCTGCCGCTCACGATCGCCGCCTGGCTCGATCTGTCGGGCTGCCCCGTCGCGACGGGACGGCCGGTGCTCGCCCTCGAACAGGCCGCCGCCGGACGTGGGTGGCGGGTGGAGACGGCCTCCGGCCACGTCGAGGCGGAGCGTGTCCTCCTCGCGTGTCCGCCTCAGGTCACAGCCGACTTGCTCGGCAGCCTCGTGCCGGCGAGCGTCGCCTGCGCCGCCCGGATCCGCCACGCACCAATGGGAATCGTGCATCTCGGCCTGTCCGAGACGGACCTCGCCGACCATGTCGGATTCGGACTCCTCGCGCATCCCGATGCCGGCCTCGAGATCCTCGGCGCCACGTTCGATTCCCACTTGTTCCCGTCTCGCGCCCCGGCCGGTGGGGCGCTGGCCCGCGTCATGATCGGCGGCGCCCTCCACCCCGAACGCGTGGATCGTGACGAGACGAGTCTCGTGGACGTCGCCGTTCGTGATCTCGGCCGGGCCCTCGGGCGGGACCTCCAGCCCGTGTGGACCGAGGTCGTGCGGCAGACGACCGGGATTCCCCAGTACGAGCTCGGTCATGCCGCGCGCATGCGAGCCGTGAACGCCGAGCTCGCCACCCGTGGCGATGTCGAGGTTGCAGGGTGGGGATGGCGCGGCATCGGCGTGAACGGATCGATCGGTGATGCCGTCTCGGCTGTGCGCAGGTTGCATGGCGAGGCCCATCGCGTCCAAGCTGCACGTGTGTGAAGGAACCGGGCCGATCCGCCTAGAAGTGGACGACTCGGACAGAGGGATGCGGGAACTGCGACGTGGTGAAGGAACAACTCCCGCCCCGACATCGGAGGTGTGGATGGGCCCCTCCCGGGCGATGACAGAGAACATTGCGTCCGGGCAAAACGGTGAGGAACCGGGTGTGGGCACAACCCCTGCGGCGAGGCACGATCTCGAGGCTCCAGGAACAAGGTTGTGCCGCACCGACGAGGCTGTTCTGGCCGAAGTCGCACGTGATGTGTTCGTGCTGCTCGGAGGTGGCCAAATCCTCCTCCTCGTACTTGCCCGCCCCGAGATCGCCACGGCGATGACATCGTTCGGGAACCTCGACGTGGATCCGTATCGGCGACTCGTGAGTACGATCCAGGCGACTTTCATGCTCGGGTTCGGGACCGACGAGGAGCGCCACGACCTTGCGATCCATCTGCGTCGAGTGCACCGCCCAGTCAGGGGTGACGGTTGGCGGGCAAACGACCCCGCCCTCCTCTTCTTCACACTCGCCTGCATCATGCACACGGCCGTGGGGGTGTTCGAGGACTTCGCCCGCCCTCTCACACCCGAGGAGAGGGATGCGTTCTACAGGACGGCCGTCACACGCAGCGCGGTTCTCGGCATCGCCGACCAAGCCCCTCCCGACTGGCCGGCGTTCTCGGCGTGGTTCGAGAACCAGATGACCACGTGCGCGGCAACCGAGGCGGCACGGTCACTTCGCTGGCAGATCCTCTATCCGCCGCGTCCCGGCGCGCTGCGCAGCGTCGCCTGGCTCTGGCGCCACATCGCCGTGAACGGACTGCCCCCACATCTGCGTGAGCAGTACGGCGTACACCTGACATTGGGTGAGGCACACCGTCTCGAGAAGATCGCAGCCCGCGCCCGGCGGCTCCACGCACGCTTCCCGGGCTTCGTCTGGGACATCGGGCACGACGCGTTCGCCGGGACCGATGTGCTCTACAGCCCCCCCACCCCCGATCGACGTCCCGTCTCGTCCTGGGACATCACGCGGCGTGCGGCTCGCAGCATCGGGGACAGGGTCCGCGAGAGCCTGCTGTGAACGTCACCTCCAGACAAGGGGGATCACGACGAGCGACACGACGAACGTCACGAGCGTGAGTGGGAAGCCGAGGCGGGCGAAGTCGGTGAAGCGGTAGCCGCCCATGCCGAGCACCATCGTGTTGGTCTGGTATCCGATCGGGGTGAGGAAGTCCGTCGATGCCGCGACGAGAACGGCCATAGCCGCTGCCCGCATGTCGAACCCGGCTTCTGCGGCGGCAGCCATCCCGATCGGGAACATGAGGACGGCCGCGGCGTTGTTCGAGATCATGGCGGTGAGGATCGCTGTTCCGATGAAGATGCCCGCGAGGGCTCCCGTCGGGCCGAGAGCCGCCGTCATCGATACGAGTCCCTGCGCGAGCGTCTCGGCCAGCCCGGACCGCTGTGCGGCCTCACCGAGACCGAAGCTCGCCGCGATGAGGATCACGATGTTGATGTCGACGAAGCGGCGGGCCTCCCGCGGAGAGATCACACGCAACGCGACCATGAGAAGGACGACCAGCAGAGCTGCTTCGAGGAGTGACATGAGGCCCGCTCCCGACACGACGATGAACGCCGCGAGCAGGAGGTACACGAGCCACGCCTTGCTCGTGCGCACCGGACTCGTCCCCCCGACGGGGGCGATGACGAGGAAGTCCGAGGTCTTGGCCCACTGCGTGCGAAAGCCCGGATGGGAGAGGATGAGGAGTACATCACCGGGTCGGAGGACGACTTCGCCCAGCTTGGCGTGGATCGCCTCCCCCGCGCGGTGGATGGCGACCACGGCGGCACCGTACTTCCCGCGGAAGTCGGCGCTCTTCAGGGTCTGACCGGCGAGCGGGGATTCCGCCCCGATGACAGCCTCGAAGAAGAGGTGCTCGAGGCCCCCGTCGCCGAAGTCGAAGTGGTGGGATTCCGCCGACTCGAGCCCTCGCATCGTCTGGAGGTCGACGATCATGTTCACGTCGCCCGCGAAGAGGAGCCGGTCGTGTACCTGGAGGATCTCATCGGGAGCGACCGGGGTGATGGCGTTCCCGCCTCTCTCGACCTGGACGAGGAACACGCCCTGGAGGTGGCGGAGACCGGCATCCTCGACGCTCCTACCCCCGAGTGGTCCCTCCGTCACGATCATCTCGACCGTGAACTGCTTGGACTCGTCCCGCGCCTCCTCGAACACGTCACGCCGCCGGCGCAGGAGGAGGGGGGCCGTGAGGACGAGCACACCGAGGCCGATCACGGCAACGGGCAGCCCGACCCACGTCACCTCGAAGAAGCCGAGGGCCTTCTGGCCACTCGCCTGGAGGAGGCCACTCACTGTGATGTTCGTGGATGTGCCTATCGCCGTCACGAGGCCGCCGAGGAGTGCCGCGAAGCTGAGCGGCATGAGGAAGCGGGAGGGGGACAGACCCCGACGCCGCGCCCACGACGACACGACGGGGGCGAAGGAGGCCACGACGGTCGTGTTCGCCATGACGGACGACGCGAGCCCGGCGCCCCCCGTCACACGGAGGAGGCTGCGCCTCACTCCCTTCCCCGTCCCGAAAAGGGACATGAGGGGGGCAGTGGCACCCGTCGCCTCGAGCGCGCCCGACATGACGTAGAGAGCCGCAACCGTGAACGGAGCCTCGTTCGCGAACCCCGACAGTGCCTGCTCCGGTTCGATCACGCGTAGGAGCAGGAGCACGACGACCGCTCCGAACATCGCAACCGACGGCGGCACACGTTCGGTCACGAGAAGGGCGAGCGTGGCGAGGATCACGGCGAGGGTCACCCACGCGTCGGCGGTCACATCGGCCTCACGCGTGTCGGTGTCCTGTTCGCCTCCATGTCCAGGGCCCCGCGTACGAGCCCGGCGGAGATCTCCGCGAACTCCTGCCCGCAGTACGCAGGCCGCGCGCGTGCGACGGCACCGCCGGCGGCGAGGATCTCCGATCCGATCAGCACGTCGAGCTCTACGAGGGTCTCGAGGTGGTCCTGCACGAAGGACAGCGGTGCGAGGACGATGTTGCGTTGCCCCTCGCCCATGAGACGCACGACGACGTCACGCGTCTCCGGTCCGAGCCAGCGCACAGGACCCGACCGGCTCTGGTAACCGATCTCGTACGAGTCGAATCCGGCGGCGCGGGCAACCAGGCCGGCCTGTGCCTCGACTTCGTCGCGGTACGGATCCCCGTCCTCGACGAAACGCATCGGAACGGAATGTGCCGTGAAGACGAGGCTGTGAGGCGGGGGGATCCGGGCCGCGGCTCTGCGCACAGCGTCCGCGATGAAGGCGACATGGCCGCCTTGAGCGCCGAAGGGAGGAATGACCACCGTCTCGGGACGACCGGTTGCGGGGCAGCGGTCGAGCGCGCGGGCGAGCTCGGCTTCGCACGACCCCACTGTCGTCGCCGAGTACTGGGGGTATTGGGGCAGGACAACGAGCCGGCCGAGGCCGAGCCGCAGTGCCTCCTCGAGTGCCGTGCCGAAGGACGGCTCGTGGTACCGCAGCCCGATGAGCACGGGCATGCCGGGAAGCAGCGCCCCGAGGCGCCGTGCCTGCGCCTGCATGTACGTGAGGAGAGGCGAGCCGCCACCCATGAAGCGGTACAGGGCCTCGACCTTCGGTGTCCGGCCGCGTGCGAGGAGGGACGCGAGCCGTGCCTGGCGGGCTCCGCCGACCGGGAGACGGATGATGTCCCTGTCGGCGAAGATGTTCGTGAGGAACGCGGGGATCGCCGCCGTGTCGGGAGCGGCACCGTGATTCACGAGGAGCACTCCCGTC
Organism: Acidimicrobiia bacterium; assembly: GCA_020850945.1. GTDB lineage: Bacteria > Actinomycetota > Acidimicrobiia > UBA2766 > UBA2766 > QWHP01. The sequence continues at coordinate 71,007 of JADZDR010000072.1, forward strand.
CTCCCACCCGCCGACGCCGACCTGACGCTCACATGCGCTCCAGGAAGTCACGTACGAGAGACGTGATCTGTGCCGGTTGCTCGACGGGCAGCATGTGGCCTGCAGCGGGCATGAACTCGACTTCGGCTTCGAGGCGTTGCCCGAGCGCGTCGATCTCCGACGGGGGGACGAGCCGGTCGCGCATGGAGCCGATCACGAGGGTCGGCACTCCCAACGGCTCCGCCGACCTCACGAGGTGGGTCGCTTCCGGTGACGCGAGCAACGCGTGCAACCGTCCCGCCGCACGTACGTCGAGCCCCTGCACGCGGGTGCGCTCCTCGGCCGCTCTGCCCGGCTGCTCCGTGAAGAATGCCTCCCCGTACGCCTGTGAGAACCAGTCCTCCACGACGTCGAAGCCCCCGTCGTGCGCGGTCGTGCGGATGACGCCGGGCGAGACGAGGATGGCTCCCCTCGTCACCTCCGGTCTCTCCTGGACAATGCGCAGGACGAGCAGTGCCGATGCGCCGTGCGCGATGAGGACAGCGGGTCCGGTCCCGAAGGCATCCATGACGTCGCACAGATCGCCCGCCACCGAGTCGAGATCGGCATCGGGAGTGAGGGGGGAGGTCGTGCCGTGGCCTGGGAGATCGACCGCGAGACACCGCCAGTCGTCCGAGAGTGCCTCCATCACATGTGACCAGTCAGAGACCCCGCCGTAGACGTCGTGGAGGATGATGACGGATCGGCCTGCCCCGATCTCCATCGCGTGGTATTCGGTGGCGTCCGGGTCGGGCTCGCGGGTGGCTCCGCCGGTTCGGATGGGAACGGTCTCGGGCACGGCCGATCAGTCTAGGGCGACGCCGTCACCGCCTCGGGCTCGATCACCGGCCTGCCTCGTCTCCCTGCACCCTGCGAGCGAACTCGACGATGTGGCTCGCGAGGGCCTTGGGGGCGTCGAACGTCGGGTTGTGCGCCGAACCGGGGATCGTGACGAGCTCGCTTCCCTCGAGGATGTGCGCGAGGACCGCCATGGGCACGCGCATCACCTCGTCGTGCTCCCCCACGAGGAGGAGTACGGGCAGACGGACGGCGCTCAGGCTCTCGTGAAAGGACGGCCGGGACAAGTTCTGTGCGGCAAGGGCGACGAAGCCCTCCGGTCGCAGGTTGGCGCGCTCTGCGCGACGCGCGGCTGCGAAGGCGGGCTCGTCGTATCGCGGCCCCTCTGTCGGATGGCCGCTCCGTATGGCAGGTGTCATGTCGTAGATGCCGAGGATCCCGCGCTTCGATATCGCGTCGAGGTATGCGAGCGGCTTCTGGCGCATCTGTTCGGGCAGGCCGTAGGTCCAAGTGTTCACGAGGACGAGGCCAGCAAAGGCGTCTGGATCCTCGCGGGCGGCGAGAAGGGCGCAGGTGCCACCGAAGCTGTGCCCCACGACAACCACGTTCTCGAGGTCGAGGGCAGCCACGAGGCGGAGGAGATCGGACGCGTAGCGTTCCGCCATGTAGCCGGCGGGATCGAGGGGACCACCCGAGTCGCCGTGGCCCCTCGCATCGGGGCGGACGACGGTGTGGTCGGTGACGAGAGTCGGCAGGATGTCGCCCCATGCGTGCCTCGAGCTCTCGAGCCCGTGGACGAGGAGCAGGGGTGGTCCTGCTCCCTCCCTGTCGTAGGCGAGGTCGATGCCGTCGACTCGCAACCGGGCCACGCCGTCCATGCTGTCCTCCCCGCGTACCCGTCGAAACCTGTCAGGCCGGGAACTCCTTCACGACTGCCTCCCACCTGTCCTCCTGGCCGGAGCCGATGACCGGTAGGTAGAAGCCGAGCCGGTCCACGACGCCCTCGTACTTCTCCCGCAGGGCACCCGCGATCGCGTCGAACTCGCCACGCACGGCGAAGAGATCGAGCACGTCGTCGGTCACCACCTCCATCATCTCGCCCATCTTGCCCTCCCGCATGAGCGTCTGGAGCTGTGGCTGGAGGTGATCGAGGCCGTGCAGCTCGAAGACCCCCCGATAGGCCGGGGTCGAGCCGTAGAAGGCGATCTGGTTGCGGGCAAGGCCCGCCAGGGCCGACTGCTGCGCCGCGTCCCCGGCGAGGGTGAATGCCGTCGTCGCGTACTCGAAGTCGTCTTCGCTGCGCCCCGCCCGGGCAAGGCCTTCCCGCACGTTGGGCTTCACGACCTCCTCGATGTAGCGGATCGTGTGGAAGGGATGGATGTGGATACCGTCGCAGACCTCTCCTGCCATGCGGCACATCCACGGCCCGACGGCGGCGACGAAGATCTTGGGCTGCCCGTAGCCGGTCGGGCCGGGGTTGAAGAAGGGCTGGATGTAGTCGTGTGTGTAGAACTCGCCGTGGTAGTCGAGCTTGTGCTTGCCGTCGAAGGCATCCCAGATGTGGCGGATGGCGAGGATCATGTCCCTGAGGCGAGGTCCGGGCCTGTCGTACTCGACGGAGAAGCGACGTTCGTTGTGCTTCCTGATCTGCGTGCCGAGACCGAGGATGAATCGGCCCTTGGAAGCCTTGTGGATGTCCCACGCCGTCATGGCATGCACCATCGGTGAGCGCGGGAACGCGACGGCGATCGCCGTTCCGAGCTCGATCCGCTCCGTCCCTGTCGCTGCCACGGCGAGGGGCAGGTAGGGCGTTTGTGTCGCCTCGGCCGTGAAGATCCCGGCGAAGCCCATGTCCTCCGCTGCCCGCGCGACGCGGGAGGCATCCTCGAGTCCACCGATGGCGAGAACCGTGTCGAGCTTGAGCATGTCGTCCCTGTCCCCTTCGTGCGGCCCTGTGCCACGGACGTCTTGCTACCAGGCGCGCGAGTCGGGCGACGAACCCACCTCGGCGGTGCGACCCGAGCGGTCAGGTGCCGGGAACGTCCCGGTCAGGGGCGGGTGGCTGGGGGTAGACGTCAGGATTTGGTGCATAGCCGGATGGCGGGGCCGCGTACGGGTCGTAGGGGGGGATGGCCGTTCCCGGCATGCCGAAGCCGCCCACCCCGCCGCCGAGGGGCGAGGCCCGGTAGACGACGGCGATCGTGGTCGACACGAACGCGCCGTAGAGCATCCCGACCGTGAGGAGGACGACGATCCCGAGCGGGGGGAAGAGCATCGTCACGAAGGTGACCCCGACTACGGGGATCGCGATGCCGAGCAGGGCGAGGTACACGAGGATGAGATTCCCCGCCTGGTCCTTCACGGCCTCGAACGAGCCGGTGAGCGGATTCACGCCGGGGAGTCGACCGTGATCGAGGACTATGAAGGGCACGAACAGGAGGAAGAACGACGCGACCACGCCCCCGAGGGGAATGCAGCTGACCGCGGCCGTGACGAGACCCGCGAGCAGTGTCCAGCCGAGGAAGGGCCAGAACCGCGTGCGCGCCTGACGGGCGAGGTCCGCGAGGCCGTACTGCAGCTCGCCGTCGACTGCGGCGAGGGCGATGCGCGTGTCCAGCACCTGCACGAAGACGCTTGCGGCCATCATCACGAGATAGGAGACGAGCCCGAAGGCCACGAGTCCTGCGACGACGAGCGGCGCGAGTCCGTTTGCGTCGGGGTCCGATGTGACTCCGAGCGCGAGCCAGCCGAGCACGAAGACGGCAAGGAGGATTCCCGCGGCGAGGCCGAACGCGATCGCGACCACGAGGTAGTCCTTGAGGCGTGTCTGGAAGGCCGCCCAGCCACGGCGCAGCGCCTCCCCCACACCGAGGGGCTGGTACACCGGCTGCCAACTCATCGTGGCGAGAAAGCCGTGAGTCTGGGTACCTCAGCGGCGATATATCGCCGCTGAGGTACCCAGACCGCGCAAGACGCTACTGCGGCGGCGGCGGCGCCGGAGGCGGATACTGCTGTCCCGGAGGTGGCGGTGGCTGCTGCTGGGGCGGATAACCGGGCTGGGGCGGCTGCTGCTGAGGCGGATAACCGGGCTGGGGCGGCTGCTGCTGAGGCGGATAACCGGGCTGGGGCGGCTGCTGCTGAGGCGGATA
>JADZDR010000073.1 GCA_020850945.1 Acidimicrobiia bacterium
CGATCCGGGCGAGCCTGGGTGAGGACGTGCACCCGTCCATGGATCTCGCCCGGCTCCGCGAGATCCTCGACGCGAACGGGGTGTCGTGGAAGGAGGAGTGGGGCACCGGCAGGCTCATGCACGAGATCTACGACCGCAGGGTCCAGCCCGGGATCTTCGAGCCGACGTTCGTGCTCGACCATCCCCGTGAAGTCTCACCCCTCGCCAAGGCACGACCCGACGACCCGACACTCGTCGAGCGGTTCGAGCTCATCATCGACGGACGCGAGCTCGTGAACGCCTACAGCGAGCTGAACGACCCGGCCGAGCAGCTCGCCTGCTTCGAGAACGAGGCACGGGCGAAGGCCGCCGGCGACCCGGAAGCGGGAGACGTCGACTACGACTACATCCGGGCCCTCGAATACGGGATGCCGCCGACCGGCGGGCTCGGTATCGGCATCGACCGCCTCGTCATGCTCCTCGCCGGGGTCGAGACGATCCGCGAGGTGATCCTCTTCCCGACGCTGCGCCCCGAATAGCCCCCGACCCGACAGAAACCAATCCAACCCCCCAACCCTCCGACCCTCCAACCCTCCAACCCTCCACGTGGGCGTATCCAACCCCAATAATCGTGGTTCAGTACGCCCACGTGATGACTGGGAGTCCGGTCGGGTGTCACGATTCCCCTGTCTGATATCGTGGCCGCCTGCCGATGAAGTGAGAGACGGTCGGCTGGCGGAGTAGGGAACGCATGGACCGCAACTCAGTGGCCATCACGGCCTTCATCACTGCCTTCATCGCGACCGTCGTGGTCGCCGCATTCGCCGCTCTCGCCTGGACCCAGACCTCCATCGTGGCGTGGTTCCTCACGCGGACCGACATGGTCCGCTCACCGGGAGGGGCGGGACCGCTCGTGATCCCCTGTGTCCTCCTCGCGATCGGCGGTATCGGCGCCGTGATCGGGGCCGGCCTTCTCCTCGCCCTCACCCGGCAGTGGACGCAGGCCTGCGTGCGGCGCGCAGAGGCGCAGATCCCCCTCGCGACGGGACCCAGCGACGCGGCCTGAGGCGACCGCCGGCGTCAGGATTCACGAGGTTGGGGCTGGGTGGGACCTGCTATTTTCCGGAGCACCCCGCGTCGGCGGGAGCATGGTGGCTGTAGCTCAGGTGGTTAGAGCGCCGGGTTGTGGTCCCGGAGGTCGGGGGTTCGAGTCCCCTCAGTCACCCCACGGTCCGAGGGCGGGTGCACGCATGGCGGCGGCGCTCAGGCATACGGGAAGATCAACCTGAGGGCGATCCACACGTAGAGCACGCTGGCAACGACACCGAGCCACAACCCCGCCGTCGCCAAGCCGTACCCGGCCCGATTCGGGTGATGTCGCACGTGGCTGCGACCCCACGCGCCGAGCCAGACCGCGATCGGCCCGAGCCCCGCGAGACCGGCGAGAAACGCCACGAGTGCAAGCCGGTCGAGCCGCGTGCGCGCACGCACGGGCCGGTCAGGCCGGGGCACGAGATCATGATGTGCCTCGTTGCGCGGCGTCGGCATCTCGTGGCGGATCGTCCACGGCTCCTGCGTACGCGGGACCGGCGACACGTGCCCGGTGGTTCCGAATGGAGGTGTGCGGGTCGTCAGGGACGAGGTCGCGGCGGGCGGCTCCGACACGGGCGGTGCGTGGTGTGGCGGAGCGGTCTGTGCCTGGACCACCGGCGGTGCCTGAGTCGCCCACGCCCAGGCGCTCTGCGTCGCGACGGCAGCCGCCGGCCGCCTCGCCTCGAAGAGGGCCGTGTCCCTGTCCGGTGCCGCCTGCACGGGGAGCGAGCCACAACGCGGGCAGGCGAGATCCGCTCGCACCTGCGTCCCACAACGTGGGCACCATGCCAACTGCGCCGACATGTCGCCGTCCCTTCCCCCAGGAAGACGCCACGCGTGTCCCTGGCCTGTTCATACCCCCCAGCGTGACCCATTCGTATCATCGGCAAACACGAACGAACCACTTACGATTCGGTCGCGCCGTCGATGTCCGACAGCCCTGCGGAGCTGGGTATGCTCTGCTCCCGGATCCCGACGGCACACACGGACCTCCACTTCGCACACACCGCGGTTTCCGCCAGGAACGAGGAAGGGGAGGACTCGATGGGTCCGGGACGACTATTCGCGGCGCGTGCAACCGGCGTGGTCATGGCCGGTGTGGGACTCTGGCTCCTCTCGCTCCTCATCGGTGCCCTCTGGACCGATGCGCCCGGTCCTCTGGGCGCACCGTCGGCCTCGGCCGTCGACGCGTGCTTCCATCCTGTCGACACCCAACCACGCGACGTGCCGCCCGGCACCTCCGTGCACCTCTCGATCGACATCCGCGAGCACGGCGTCCTCGAACCGTGCCAGTACGCCACATCCGACAACAACACGTGGACCGTCTACTGGTACGCCGAGGCGGATGCGAACCGGCCCCCGGACAAGGTCGAGACGTTCAACTCGGCGGTCCCCTTCACGGCGACGTTCGACTTCACGTACACCGCACCCGGTCTCCACTACCCGAAGGCGACGATCTGCGGGAACAAGACCTGCACCTCCCGCTGGTCCGTCCTGCCCGGGATCCTCGGCGGTGACGGCATCAACGTCCTGCCGTGGGCGTTCTGCTGGGACGCAGCCGCTCCGGACGGGACTTACGCCGGTGACTACCGGGCGGGCAAGCCGGTCACGTTCCGGATCACGACCCGGACCGCATGGGTCTTCATCTGGCCCGTGTGGATCATCAATCCCGCCTGCAACAGCATCGATCCCGACGCCGGCAACGTGCAGATCGAGTTCGACCACGACCCCGACGCGAATCCCAACACGCACCACGTCAACGACACCGTGAGCGTCACCGGCTACGACGTGACAGCAGGGTCGAACGCCACATACCAGAACGCCCAGCGCCACTACCCGGCCGCGCGTCTCTGCGGATGGAAGGCGGGCAACCGGATCTGCACGAACTGGTGGGCGGCCTACCCGCAGGTGTGGGACCTCAATCCCCTGTCACCCGGGTTCCAGGTGCGTTGGTTCGAGCAGTGCCTCTCCATCCCGCCGGGCTACCCCCGCCCGGCAGACCCGGGCAAGACGACGATCAGACCGGACGAGCCCGCCCGTCTCGCCTTCGAGTTGCGGGATCCGAGCGGCGGGTGTGCGGCGGCGAGGGGTCGCTGGGGCGAGACCTGGACCCTGGAGTGGTTCTTCCACGACGGCAGCGCCGACCCGAACGCCCCCTACGCGCAGGACACGTCCTCCGGTCCGAACGGGGCCACGACGCACGGCTCCGTCGCCTCCAAGGACCACACGTGGCCGGTCGGCTCGAACAGATATCCGAAGGGCCGGCTCTGCATGTCACAGGGCTGCGCCGTCGACATCTTCGGCAAGCAGTGGTGGGAGGCGTATCCGTTCGGCTGGAACGGCATAACCGTGTGGAACTCCCCGCCCCACATCAGCCTCGTCAAGTTCCGCCCCGCCTCGTCGGGGGACCCCGACCCGCCGCTCCCGACCCCGGTGCGGCCCGACGAGGACGTCTTCTTCTGGGCGTCCGCGACGGACCCCGACGGAGACCAGATCGTCGCCGCCGAGTGGGACATGGGAGACGTCGACATCGCCGGCCCCCTCCCCGACGTCGGCGGCCAGCCGCTGCTCGGCACGGGCACGAAGGCGGCGAGCGACGTGCTCGCCGCCGACCCGAACTCACCAGGCAGCTGGTACGCCCAGCTCACGAAGAGCTACTGGGACGCGGGGAACTACCCGAATCCCCGCAAGGCCGAACGCCAGTTCTACTTCCCGTCCGTGCGCTTCCAGGACAAGTACGGCGCGTGGAGTGACTGGATCGGCTGGAGCAACGTCTTCTCCCTCACGCCCTGCAACCCGCTCTTCCTCTTCATCTGCGCGCAGGACATCGCGAACAGCGGGCCGAGTGCGAGCCTGAGCGAGTGGTCGCCGGAGATCAGCCATCCGGGCTGGAACGTGTGGTTCCCGGCCGCGGCCGTCGACGGCAACGGCGACAAGGTCGTACGTGCCCAGTACGACTTCACCGGCAACTACACCGACCTCATCGCGAAGATCCCCGGCCAGCACGGGCCGGCCGAGGCGGAGGTCTCGTTCCCAGCCGAGGAGCAGGCGGACCGCGTGACGACCGGGATCCTGCGCAGGTTCGACTCGACGTTCGAGTCGCCCGTCTACGTGCGTTTCCAGGACGAGTGGGGCCAGTGGGGTGCGTGGACACCGCACTACGACGGCACGCGTTGTCTCAGCTCCCTCACCGTGTGCTGGCTCGTCGTGCGCGACCAGATCTCCGTCTGCCCCGGCCTCACGCACGAACCGGCGGGCGACATCGGCGTGAACGAGGAGTACTGGCTGAAGACCGAGATGTTCGAGGCGGCCTCCGGCATCACGTGTATCCAGGGCCGCGCGGACGGCTCGTTCCCGATGCAGGTCCAGGTGCGGCCGACCCCGTCGAGTCCGTGGGACTTGGACCTGACTCTCCCGTCGCCGCTGTTCGGCGGGGGTCCGAATGGGCAGACGGTCTTCGAGGTCGAGGAGGTGGTCGGGCCGTACTCGTGGCCGTCGTCGGGGACGCGCACGGCCCGAATCCGCGTATGCATGCTCGGCCAACAGGACAACGGTGCCCCCGGCACGTGCACCGAACGCGACTACGGCGTGCCGGTCATCCGCGAACCGAAGATGGCCTACTGGTCCCGCACCGGCGACGGCGCCGTGCGGGCGCCCGTCCTCGCCTGGATCATGGACGGCGGCGAGAAGTCGCTGCGGGAGATGGCAGGTCCGAACTCGTCGCTGTTCCCGCTGCCGACACCGATCGACCTCCTTCGGTCCGTGTTCGAGAAGTCCGACCTCGCCAAGGTCCTCTTCGACCGCCTCTGGGCCGAGATCGACGAATCGCCCCAGGACGAGGACGGTGAGCTCACGACGCGAGAGCTGATAGACGCCCTGCGGGTCGCGGTCCTGGAGGACGACATCATCTGCCGCGACCGCCCCGGCCTCTGCCAGGAGCTCACCCGCGTCTTCCGCGACAGCTTCTGCCCGACGCTCTGGACCGTACAGAGCGTCTTCAGCGCCCTCACCCTCGGCATCGGCTGGTTCTTCCTGCCCGCGACCGTGAAACAGATCATCGTCGACGTCAACGTGGGCTGCATCCAGGCGCTCCTCGGCCAACCCGTGACGGTCCTGCGTGACCTGCTCGCCCACAACCTCGACGCGCTCGTCGGCCCGGCCGTTCTCGACGCGACGATCGTGACGGTCCCGCCCGACGTGCGCGGCCTCATCCGCCCCGTCGCCGCCCAGGCCGGAGGTGACATCCGCAACCTCCTCCACTGGCTGTTCGACCTCGGAGACGACTTCGTGTACGACGTCATCGACGTCCTGACCGAGGACCTCCCACCCCTCGTCGACGAGATCAGAACTGCCGTCGACACGTCGAACGGTGCGAGGCCGGCCGCCGATTCCACGGTGAGGCTGCTCGAACCGAGGTTCGTGTCCAACCCGGCCTGGACGAGCCTGGGAGCGGTCATCGCCGACGAGACCGGCGGCAACCTGAATGTGATCGTGCCCGACGTGGGCGCGAAGCGCAACGGGCCGGACAGCGCCCTCGTCGCCGCCCTGCGGCCCCTCGTCTACGCACCCGATGGCAGCCCGGGGATCCTCCCCCAGATGGTCGACATGGGCCACACGCTCGCAGACGTCATGAACGTGATCGAGCTCGGCGTGTCCGCGGACGGAACGCCGGGAACGGAGTTCGTCTTCAAGACATACGGGTACGAAGTCGGCCGGCAGGTCGACCCGGCCGACTCCAACAGCCCGACGGTCGTCGAGTACCAGTGGGACATGGACGGCAACTGTCCCGAGCACGCCCGCATCGGCGGATCGCCCGTGCCAGACCACCACCCCTGCATCGACAGGAAGACGACAGCCCGCACGTTCACGCACAGCTTCGGGACCTCGGGCCGTATCGGTGAGCCGATGGTGCGAGCCAAGCTCTCCGACGGCCGCTACCTCGGCGAGGAGTGCGCCGGCACCCTGTGCACGGCCGCGTCCTTCGGCGACAAGCACGAGTTCTTCACCCTCCGGCCGCTCGGGGCGGACATCTTCATGAACCTGCGGCCGGGCCTGCGCACCCTCGTCCCAGAACCGAAGGTGCGTCTCGAGTGGTGGAGCCCGTGCGCGAAGGTGCTGAACATCTTCTGCTGGGGTGGTGCCCCGGCGGCGACCACGCAGACGGACGTCACCTTCCGGGCGGCGTACCGTGAGCTCGACCGCGAGCGCGGGGCGACCCTCGTGCGAACCGAGTGGGACTTCGACGGCGACGGCATCGTCGATGCCGCGACCCCGATCTCGGATCCCGACGACCTCGGCACGACATCCGTGACCCACCGCTACGGGGCGCCGGGGCGCTACCGGCCGGCAGTCCGCGTGATCGCCCTCTACACCGAGGCCGTCGGCCTCGGTGCCGGAGTCGCCCGCGAGAAGGTCTCCGCCTGGGACCGGGTCCTCGATCCGACGTGCGAGGGGGACTGGCTCTGTGCGGTGGACGTGCGCGACCCGAAGCCGTACATCTCGTGGTCACCGCGGAGCTTCCTCGATATGACCCTCGCGGACGGATCGACGGCCGACACCTTCGACTTCGTACTCGAGCAACCGGGACCGATCCAGATCCGCTCGGTCGCCTGGGACCTCGACGGCGACGGCACCACCGACAAGACCACAACCGGACCGGCCGCCCGCTACCTGCAGGGCCGCTGGCCCGATCTCGTCCCGGCCCGCTGGGACGGGGGCACGTTCGTGCCCCGCGCCCTCGTGACCTACACCGACAACTCCACGTCGGGCTGGGTCAACGGGATCGCGCAGAGAACCGGCGCAACCGCCCAGTTGCGCGTGTCATTCGGTTGCGGGAGCTCCGACGCCGACACGGACGGCGTCGCATGCGACTGGGACGCAGCACCCACGGACCCGTATCTCGCCGACGTCGCGAAGGTCTCCGCGAGCGGACCGCTCTGGAACACATCCTCGCTCGACTTCGCGGCGATGATCGGCGGCTACGACACGGTCAGACTCCTCGGCAGGCAGTGGACACTCGCCATCTTCCTGTACGTCAACTTCGATCCGACGACGTTCGAGTTCAAGGACCTCATGCTCGGGTTCGGCCTGAGGCGGATCACCACGACACGCCTCCCCGGGGAGGGCCACGAGGCGTCGGCCTACCTCGAAGGCACCGGCATCTGCATGAAGCATGACCGGGCGGCCCGGTTCAAGCTGCGCATCGCCTCGTGCAACTACAAGCTGCGCATCGACGACGAGGTGGAGATCGCCGAGCTCGGACTGAACATCGAGTCCGCCTACCGCGAGCTCCTCGAACGTCTCCTCGGCCGCGTCACGGTGGACGTCGTGAAGCTCGACGCCACGTTGCGGGACGGCAGCGGCAAGCACATCTCCTTCGAGGGCGCCACCTTCACAGGCCTCGGCGCCTTCGACGTCGTACCCCGCATCCGCGACACGATCTCGGCCACAGCGGCCGTCGTGCCCCCTCCGAACGCAGCCGGCTGGAACAGGACGGACGCCGGCGTCGAGATCTCGGCGGCGGCGGACTTCGGCGTCGAGGAGATCACCTACGCCCGCGACGGCGCCGAGCAGAGTCCCCCCGAGACCGTCCTCGGGCCACTCGCATCCGTTCCCGTGACGGCGGAGGGTGTCACAGCCGTGACGTACGCGGCACGCTCGTTCACGGGGAAGTCGACGGGTGACAGGACCGTGACGGTCCGCATCGACAAGACATCGCCCGAGGTGTCGTTCCGGGCGCCGATCGTCGTCGAGCAGGGTCAGGTCGTGGTGTTCCCGGCCAAGTGCGACGACGGGCTTTCGGGCCTCGACGTGTGCGACGCGCCGATGTTCCTCGACACGTCGACTCCCGGTCTCCGGCGCCTCGACGTGACGGCAGGTGACGTCGCCGGCAACACCGCGACGGGCACGTTCCTCTATGAGGTGGTCGGTGCCCCCACGGACGACCGCATCGTCTATTACAGCGAGGCCGGGCCGGCCGGTGCGTGCGACGTGCCGGACCCGGCGGATCCCCGCTGTGACAGCCGCCTCTTCCACACGGGCTCACGCGACGCCCTCACGCCACCGGGCGAGTGGTGGGACCGGCCCGAGATCTCACCTGACGGCACCCAACTCGCCGCCGTGCATTGCGACGCGGGGGTCGTGCCGGGAGAGACGGTCTGCGAGGTGGTCGTGATGGCCCCCGACGCGTCCGAGCCGAGGCGGCTCTGGCAGGCTCCGTCCTACGGGCTGATCACGGGCCTCGACTGGTCACCCGACAGTGGGACTGTCGTCTGGTCCTACGAGGGAGGTGAGCTGGGCCCTGACGTGCAAGGCGGCCTCTATCGCACACCGGCCGACGGCAACGGCGAGGTGGAGTACCTGCGGTCCGGCCTCGTCCACTCGCCCGCGTACGGGCCCACAGGGGAGATCCTGTTCCTCCAGGACCACTACCTCCACGTGATGGATGTCGAAGGCGTCGTGACGGAGACCGGCGTCTCGCCCGACCCCGACACGTTCGACTGGGGTCCCGCCGGAATCGTCCTCGCCCACGGTGTGCCGGGCGAGTGCGGGATCCTCGTCTTCGACTCGGCTGAGGACATCGACTGGTTCAAGGCGATCGATCTCCCGCTGCCCGAATCTTGGGGCAACGACTTCTGTCCCGAATGGGTCGTCCTGTCCCCGGAAGGTGACGCCATGGCCTTCGTCCCCGACGGCACTGCGCTCTTCGACATCAGGGTCATGGACCTCGGCACGAGCACGGACGAGGTCCTCCTCGGCTCGGAGTCCCCGCCGAAGCGCCACCCGACCTCGTGGGCCCCACCGTCGGCCTGATCCGTCTCGAGTAGAGGCCGGATCCCGAGGGGGCTTCGGCTAATGTGCCCAATGCCGATCCCCGTATGGCAGCACATGCGGGTCGCTAGCTCAATTTGGCAGAGCAGGGGCCTCTTAAGCCCAAGGTTATAGGTTCGAGTCCTATGCGGCCCACGACCAAACAGCAGGCGTGACCTGCTGTTTGGGTGCGGTTTGTTGCGCATGCGCAACAAACCGCACCCAACGGAGAGGCGGACTACATCTCCCCTACTCCCCCGCCGACCTCCACGACGAAGGCGTGCTGGGCGACCTCCCTGCCCTTCGAGTCGTAGTCGATTCCGAGCACGTAGTAGGTGCCCGGCGTCGTGTAGCGGACGATCGTGCCCCCATTCACGATGTTGCCCGTCACCCGGCCGTCACCCAGGTACCAGCGGCGCGTACCCACGGGCCTGTACTGCAGCTCGCTGCCGGGGGGTAGGGCGAGGACGAGGACCTGGTTCACGTCCCCCGTCACCGCGGTCGTGGGCACCGTCAGGGTCCCTGTGAGGACCCTGCCGTTGCCGCTCGCGTCGAAGCGGGCCGCGTTGTCCTCGGCCGTGCCCGAGAAGTCGAGAGAGACCGAGACCGAGCCGTCGGCGTTCGGTGAGACGGACACGTCGTGGCTCCCGCGTCCGATGATGCTCGATCCGACGTGCCAGCCCACGGGACGGATCCAGCGGACGAACTCCTCCTCCCGGTTGGCCCCCGGGTGCAGCGCCCAGAGCTCGGGCTGCCAGCTCGCGCCCATACCGCCGTCCCCACCCGGCGAGACCAGGCGGTAGTACACCATGTAGCGGGTCCCGTCGCTGCCGACAGCCCGAGCATCCGCATCCTCGGTTGTGAAACCCCCGGCGACAGCGAAGAAACCGTCCATCGACTCACGCGCCACCCCTGCGTCCAGCGTGGGGATGGTGGCAGGCATGTCGAGGGCGAACGTGTTGTTCATCGCGTCGTAGAGCTCGGCGAGCCCGAGGATGCCGCTCGTTCTCGTTGCCGTGCCCCAGAGGGCGTCCATGAGCATGACCCAGCCCATGCCCTCTGCGAAACTGCCGTCGGGGCGCCTGATGGTTCCACCGTCACCGGACGTCATGGTGTCCGTGTCGAACTCGTTGGCAGGAGCCGTCACGTAGTGGCAGAGGAGTGGACAGAAGGATGAGGGCGCATAGTGGGTGACGTCGATGAGCCCCATGCCCTTCCACTTGCGGCCCGACTCGACGATCGGCGGATAGGACCCGATGGTGAGGCTGACGTCGAGTCGGGCGTAGGGCGCCCCGGAGCGCGTGATCGTCCTGTTGAACTGGAGGAAGTTGCAGCCGAGCGGAGCCGTCAGGCTCCGGCACCGGAAGGACTCGCCTATCTCACCTGCCACACGTCCCGACTCGTTGCCGAAGATGCCCAGCTTCGCCCCGGACATGGACAGCCGGAGGTCGCGCACGTCCTCGAGGTCAAGAGCGATGGGGAGGTCGAAGTCGATGCAGGATCTGAAACTGACGTTGTCCGGGAAGATCGCGTCCTTGGTCGTCTTCTGTTCGTTGCCGAGGTTGAGGACCTTGGCCCGGATGTCACCGGAGAGCTCGCCCTCGGCGCTGAGCGTTGCCATGGCTTGGCTGTTCTCGGTGTCCGATGTGCTGGTCTCGGGATCGCCGTCGTGTCCGGTCCGGCCCGTGCGCACGTCGACGTCGATGTCGAAGCGGCCGTCGTCGTCTCGGTCGTCGTCGTGCTCGCCGAAGCCGAGGTCGGCATGGATGTAGCCGAGGCGGGTCGGGCCACGGCCGGCATAACCGCTGTCGGGGCAGGCGATGTGCTCGCGGGGAGTGCCGAGCACGGGACTCTCGGAGGCTGCGATGCGGGCGGTGAAGTCGAGCTCGGCCGGGATGTCGCGCAGGGTGATGTCGTAGTTCGCCACCTTGTTCGTGGCCGGCGGGCTCGTGATGCACTGGCCGGGCAGGATGCGCTGCGCGAGTGCGGGCGAGTTCGCCACGTCACCCTTGTATGCGGGCAGGCAGCGGTCGTACACGGTCAGCGTGGCGTCGCCCGGCGAGATGTTCGACGTGTAGGCGAGATCCACGGTCGTCCAGGGGAGGCGTTTGTTCTGGACGAGCTGGACGCGGGCGTCGAGTGATCCCGGGATCGTCTCGAGCGACATGTTGCCCTGGTAGTCCGTGTCACCGTTGTCGATCTCGAAGCGGCCCTTCAGGAACCCGAGGCTGTCGGCCGTGGTTCGGACCTTGACGTCGGCGCGGGTGCGGACCTCGGCTTCGTACGCCTCGCGGGCCGCGCATGTCGACAGGGTCGACGTGCCCGCGCCGCAGCTTCGCAGCATCGGCTTCCAGATCTCGACGTGGCGGGGGAGGCGCAGGCGCACGTTCGCCCCGAAGCCGAGGGTCGTGGCACCCGAGATCGACGTGACGATCGAGGCCCGTGCCTTGACCCCGGGTGACTCTGTCGCGGTGAACCGGTCCGCCGCGGTGGGGACGATCCGGGTCTGGCTGCCGACCAGGACCATGCCGTCGAACTGGGGACCACCCGTCTCACCGCCCACTTCGCTGAGGTCGGGCGGGGACTCGATCTCGACGGACTCGGTGTTGAGCCAGATCCAGGGCTCCTCGTCCGAGTACTCGCCGCCGTCCGCGCGGAACTGGGCGACGATGTCCTCGGGCAGGTCGTTGAGCGTCCCGTCCACGAACACGGGTAGGGCCGAGGATGTTGGCTGGGCGAAGACGTTCACCGTGAACGGGTCCGGCATGACGGTGCAGATGATGGGCGGCCAGCCGCCAGGGTTCGGCCGGCAGTCGAGGATCGGTGTCCTGTCGCTGCGCACGCGTACGGTCGCCGTCGAGTCGAGCACGGCCGAGACGGACGCGATGTCCCTCACGGCGAGCTTGCCGGCTGACGTACCGTCCGTCCTGAGCACAGCCCGCATCCCCTCGGCGAAGCCGTCGGGACCGGCGTTGAACTCCGTGAAGACGGGGAGGAGGCCACCCATCGACTGCGGGCCCGGGACCACCGGTGCGAGGTCCGTGCGGACGTCGTCGGTACGGGTCTTGCCCCGGTGGAACGTGGCGGTGACCTTGTTGTCGGGGCAACCCTCGTTCTCCGCACACAAGAAGGCGTCGATCTCCCGCACGGCGTTCCCGACCTCCGACCAACTCACGCGCAGAGGGTCGCTGGACGGGACGGCGGGCAGTTCGACCTCGGCCCGCACACGCGTGCGCAGGTCGTTCGCCGTACCGGCGGGTGCCCGGTCCGCCGCCGTCGAGATCACGACGCCCGCCCGCACGACCGTCGGGGCGGACGCGGAGTAGGTGATCTCCCTGTCCCAGTTGGCTGCCACATCGTGGGTCTCCGTCATGGCGACGTGCCCGTCCGTGGCGAGGCCGCCCGACCCGTCGGCGTTGCCGATCTCGACGTTCCCCGAGATCGTGAGCAGATCCGGCGCCGGCCCCTGCACGAAGACGTTCTCGGGGCCGGGCCGGCCGAGCGACGCGTACGGCCACGTGACGGAGATCGGCGACGAGGCACCCCACGTCAGCGCGAACGGCGTGTCCTCGAACAGGGCGAGGACGTAGTCGCGGCTCTCGAACTCGAGACTCAGGTTCTCGGGCAAGGGGCTCAGCACGCCGCTCGCCCGGGCGAGGAACCCGCTCGCAGACGCGTCCGTTGCGGAGGTGCGCCCGTCGATTTGCGCCTTCACGAGGAGCCGGGGCAGGGGTGCCGCGAGCTCGATACCGGCCTTCACTTTCGTCCGCGTGGAGAGGACTTCTGCGGGATCGCCCGTACCCGACAGGTCGAAGGCGGCACGTCGCAGTCCCGCGACCTTGATGTCCGTCGAGAAGTGGCCGACCGGCCGATCGTCGCGGGGACTCCTGTAGGCGATGGTCGCCCAGTTCCCGGCGAAGGCTGCCTCCGTGACGGTCGGGAAGAGGCCGAGGACCTCGGCTCCGGCCGGGTCGCCGGGCGCGAAGTTCTGCACCTCGAAGTCGATGTCACCCACGGCCTGCTGCGCTTCCGGCAGCCCGTAGGCGTTGCAGATGTTGCCGGACGGCACGAACGGATCACCGTAGGGCCGAGTCGGGCACGTCTCTGCCACCGCTGTCTCGAGACGCACGCCCGCAGGCGAGGTGATCGTTTGGGTTTCCACCCGCAGGTGCGGCGGCAGAGCGGACACCGACCCCGTACCGAAGACAAGGGTCCGGGGTGTCTCGGCGAGGGGTCCCGACGCGACGTGAATCCTCTTGAAGTCGACGTTCAATCCGGGAGGGATTCGGAGGTCGAAGATGTTGCGACTCCCCGTCTCGATCCTGCCACCGATCGGGACAGTGGTGGTGTACTCCGTCGCCTGGAAGGAGATGTCCAGGTCCGCCGGAGCCGCGTTGACGTGTCCCACCAACTCGACGACGAGACGGTCGTCCCCGTTGCGGATCACGGCCCCGACGCTCGCGTCGATGTCCGACGGTCCTTGGCGCCTCATCCAGGGCGTGATGCGGGGCCTGTAGGTCGGATTCCGAGGCATCTCCACCCCGACCTCGAGGACCTCCTTGACACACCCACTGGCTCGCCACAGGCCGCCGCTCTCCGATCTGACGTCCTGGCGGTATCCGAGCTCGAGCCCCTGTTCGTCGGGACACCCGACAGGTTCTGTGATGAACTCGGTGACCGCGGCCATCGCCGCAGCATCCCCGGGCGCGAAGTTCTGCACGACGAACCGCAGGTTCTTGACGGGAGCTTCGGTCCCGACGGCGCAGTCAGGCGGGTAGATCGGGAGTGCCTCGTCCGCTCCTCCGGCGGGTGGCGTACCGCAAACAAGGTCCGATCCCCACGCCCGGAGGACCCGGGTGCCGAGGAAGCTGACCGTGTCGCTGAACCTGATGTGCTGGGGGAGGCCTTCGACAGCGCCGGAGACGAAGAGCCGGTTCTCCGTCTGCGAATCGGGGTCGTCGGGCGCGAAGAGGAGACCGTCGAGGGTGAGGGCGGACTCGATGTCCGGCGACATGGTCACGCCGATCTCAGTGGGCTGCATGATCACGTCGACGAGCTGGGGCAGGCCTGCGATGAGCCCGTCCACGGCTACGGCGTCCCCGGCCGGACCGCCCGGGACGGTGGGGAGGCCGCTGCCGGCGAGGGAGTGGAGATCGATGTCGACGTTCGTGGCGGGATTGGCGTTCGCACGGTTGAAGGAGAGATGTGACATCGAGATGGACCGGTCTTCACCACAGCGCTGTCGCAGCCCCACGGCGAGATCACCGGGCGCGTGGGAGAGGCCGAGTGACAGGTCGAGGAAGTCCGAGTCCTCGACGGGCTGCCCGGCGTCATCGACGATCTCGGCGGCGACGGTGAGACCGAGGGGCGGGTTGTCGTCCGTCTCGACGCCCTCGTAGAGGAACCTGACGCCCAGGCCCATGTAGCCGGTGTTCAACCTGTTGTCGGGGGTCGTGGGGTCGTCCTTCTTGCCGAACAGGAGACTGATGTTCGCCAGCCGCGGCAGGCGCGGGTCGGTCCCTGGTGAGTGGCCGGGTCGCCCGTCCAACCCGACCCGCACCTTGAGGTGGGTTCGCGACCCGTCCCTGTTGATGAGGTCCACGACCCCGCCGAACTCGACCTTGTGCTGGGTCGCTGCCGACTCGGGCGACAGCTTGAAGTAGAGGTCCAGCCCGGCACCTGATACGTAGGGTTTGCCGGAGTAGTCGTCGGGGAGCTGGAAGTTGTCGTTGAAGAGCGCATCGATCGGGTTCGGATTGAAGTACTGCATGCTGCCGACGCCTCGCGCTGTGGAGAGGCGAAACCCCCAGCCGAAAGACGCGTCGATAGCGGGGTCGGCGTCGATGTTCACCTCCCGCATCACGTTGGAGAAGTTCGGCCCCCCGGTTGCAAGGTCAGGAATGATGCCGAAGGGCCCGATCGCCTGGTCGAGGTGCTTCTTCGAGCCGTCAGGTCCTTCCGCGTCGAGCGTGAACTTCGCACCCGCGACGTTGGTGGGGTTGTCCTCCGGTACGTCGACGGGATCGAACGCGCCGCACAGGACGTCGAGGCCGTCCGCCCTGGCCGGTCCCGAATCGAGGAACCCGAGGGCGCAGGCACCGAGGACGGCGAGGAGCAGGGTGACGATCCTCGCCTTCGCGTCGCAGGACCTCTTCATGACGACCTCCACGTGTGTTCCGCCGGCCAAGAACCACGGGCAGCCCGGCGCGAAGGCCGGACTTGCCCTATTCCGTCGATCCTGACGCCTGCGACTTGCGGTTCACTTGCGATTCACTTGCGGTTGCGCCCACCAGCGTGTGGGCAGTCTCCGCCATCACCAGTGACGGTGGAGACTGCCCAGTTGGGCCGAAACGGCGATGTGGGCAAGGGGCACCCTCAGGGATGAGGGTTGATCCTGCCCACATGGTTGGGCGTGAGTCAGGAGGGGCTGCCGGTGCCTCTGTCGTGGCCGCGGTCGTGGCCGCTGTCGTGGCTGACGATGGCGAGGAGGGTGGCGAAGAGCGCCTCGTCCTCGAACGGGGCGTAGTCGGGCGCGAGGAGCTTGGCGTAGCGCTCGAAGTAGAGGAACTGCTTCGCGACGAGGGTGAGCTCGCGCGGTACGGCATAACCGGTGCGACGCGCGACGCCGAGAACCTCGTCGAGGACGGCCGCGTAACTGACCTCCCGCAGCTCGGTCGAGATGAAGCGGCCCACGACACGCTCGAGATCGGCCGCGAACAGCGCCACCTCGGCCTCGGTCGCATCCGTGTCGCCGGCGAGCGTGGCGACGAGGCGGGCGGCCCGGTCCCAGTCCTGCGTCATACCGACCGCGGGCAGCACCTCCCGCACGAGACGAAGGGTCTCCTCGTCGACCCTCCCCATGATCCCGAAGTCGAGGAACGTCACCGTGGCGTCTGGGCCGATCACGAGGTTGCCGGCGTGCACGTCGCCGTGGAAGAGGCCGTGCACGAAGGCAGCCTCGAGCCACGCCCGGATGGCGTTGCGGAAGAGATCCCTCGCGTCGAGACCCCACTCCCCGAGGATCGTGGCGTCGTCGTCGGGCGGCACACCGTAGATCCGCTCCATCGTCAGGACCCGCTCCGTCGTAAGAGCGTCGACGACCTCGGGCACCCGCACGTGACTGTTGTCCCCGTAGGCGCGCAGGTTCGCCTCGAACTGGCGCATCGCCTCCGCCTCCCGCAGGAAGTCGAGCTCCTCGTAGAGGGTGCGGGCGAACTCCTCGACAATGGCGACGGGCCCGAAGAAGTCGAACGCGCCCCCGGCCCGCTCGAGCAGGCCCGCCACCTGGTAGAGAAGCCGCAGGTCGTGGCGGAAACGCCGCACGAGACCGGGACGGCGGATCTTGACGACGACGTCCCGCCCCTCGAACCGGGCAGCATGCACCTGCGCGATCGACGCCGAGGCGAGCGGCTCGTACGAGAACTCCTCGAAGATCCGATCCGGGGCAGCGCCCAGCTCCCCCGCCACCCTTCTCCTCACCACGTGCTCGGGCTCGGGCGGAACACGGTCGAGGCAGCGGCGGAACTCGTAGCTCAGGAAGCCCGGGAAGAGGCCGGGTGAGGACGCGATCACCTGGCCGAGCTTGATGTAGGCAGGTCCGAGATCCTCGAACGCGCGGCGCATCGTGGACGCGGCCGCGCGGGGCGCGTGACGTCGCGGCGAGGCGGGGATCTTCGCGTTCCGCCGCACCACCTCGACGGCCGCGGCCCGTGAGAGCGCCACACCCACCTGGCACAGGCGCGCCACGTCCTGGGGGCCGAACCGGTCGAGGCGGGAGAGGTCGCCGTCGTCTCGCGCCGCCTCGGTCAGCACCGAGGCGGCCGGCTCACGTGCGGCGCTCACCGACTGCGCACCCTGTCGCGCCCGGCCGCGAAGAGAGGCCGGAGGAACTCCTTCACGTCGCCCGCGTAGTCCTGTGACTCGACGGTGAGCGGCGGCACGACCAGCAGCGTCAAAGCGAGACGCAGCACCGCTTCCGCCGAGCGCGTGGGTGCGGGTACGCCCGCCGCCTCGACGAGGGGTGTGATCATGTCGATCACGACACGTGCCGCGTCCGCGAATCCCGGCTTGGTCATGCTGGCGCTGACGAGCTCCGGTTCGTCGGCGAGGACCTTGGCGAAGACCGGATGCTCACGTATCTCGGCGAGGATCTCGACGCACACGTCGAGCAGGGACTCGATTCCGGCCGTGGCGACCTCGTGCAGGGCCCGCTCGACGAGAGCCCGCACCTCGCGGATGCCGTAGAGCTCGAGGAGCGCCCGCTTGCTGCTCACGTACCGGTAGACGGTCGCCTTCGATACGTCCGCCCGCGAGGCGACCTGGGCGATCGTCACGCGGGTCACGCCGAAACCGGCATATAGGTCCCCGGCGGCATCGAGGATGCGCTGGAACGTCTCCTCGGAGACGTCGGCGGACTCGCGTGCTCGCACGTCGGGGAGGTGTCCGAGCACGGGCAACGCATCGATCGGCACATGCGGCACATGCGACTGTGTGTCTCGTCTCGCCACTTGGACAACATAACACAAGTGTCCAACTCAGGGAATGGGCGGCCGGTCCGTGCCGACACGCGCGAGGAGCACAGTGGCTAGGAGTGTGACCCCGCCTGCCGCCGTGATCGTGGCGAGGCCGGCGCGGAGTGAAGCGGCGTCCCCGAGCCAGCCCACGAGCCAGGGTGCCGCGATCAGGCCGACATATCCGAGCGTGTTCACGGCGGCAGCCGCCGTGTCGAGGTCCCGGGGGAGCACCGTGCCACCGAGCTGCATCGCGATCGGGACGAGGGGTCCGGCCGCGAAGCCGATGAGCCCGAAGGCAAGGCTCGCCGCACCCACGTAGGGGAAGGCGAGGAGGAGCAGGCCGGCACCGAGGAGCCCCGACGCGCAGGCGAGAGCGACGCGGAGGGGGCTCGTGCGACGCAGGAGGCTCGGCAGGACGAGGCGCGCCGTGAGCATCGAGACGGCGAACGACGCGGCCGCGGCACCGGCCAGGAGGGGTGACGCATCGAGGTCGTCCCGCAGGTAGACGACGGACCACGTCCCGACTGCGACCTCGGAGTACAGGCCCGCACCGGCGAGGGCGGAGAGGAGGACGAGCCGCGGGTGTCTGCGCATCGCCCGCACCCGTCCGTGCCGTCCTCCACCGAAGGACGCCTCGTCCGCGTGATCGTATGCCGGCCAGACAAGGCACATGGCGGCGACGAGGGCCGCGGCGAGGGCGAACACGGTGAACCTGCCGCCTCCCAACTGCACGGCGAGACTCCCCACGAGAAGGAAGAGGAGTGACCCGGCCGGGAACGCCGCATGCAGGTACCCGAGAACGGGGCGTCCCGCCCTCCTGTCGAGGTCGATGCCCGCCGCGTTCAGGCTCACCTCGACGAAGCCGGATCCACAACCCCCGCCGACCACGATCAGGACGACGAACACCGCGGCGGGCGCGATGACACCCGCCACAGCCCAGCACGCCGCCAGGCCGAGGAGTCCCATGCGGACGGTCCGGAAGCTGCCGAGGCGCGAGGATGTGCGGGCCGCGAGGCCGAGGAGCACGAGGGCGACGACGTTGAGGGCGGTGACGAGGGCCCCGAGAGCCGAGTCGTCGAAGCCGAAGTCCGCCTGCACCTCGGGTGCGGCGACCGTCCAGGCACTCCAGACGACACCGAACGCGGCAAAACCGAATGCAGACCGTGTGAGTACGGCCGTACCCACCCGCGCCTCCGTCGCCCTAGTTGCCCTGGCCGAGATTCGCGAACAGCTCGGCGAAGTCCACGGTCTCCGTGGCGGGCGGCGGTTCGACCTCGACATCGACCCCGAAGTCGGTGAAGTTCTCCTCGAGGTCGACCAGGAGGGATCCGGCACCTCCCTCCTGCCCCGACGCCCCGGCCATCGCCGCCGACATGTCCATCTGCACACGAAGGCGCCGCACGCGGCCGTCGCCGTCGACCCAGACCTCCATCGGGATCTCGACGTCCGCCATGGTCTCGAGCGTCTCCTCGGTCACGGTGCCCTTGCCGAGCACCTTCTCGACCGCCTCGGACTGCTCCTCCATCAGGGCCCCGAGGGTCGCCGTGGCCTTGTACACGGTCGTCTCGAACCCGTCGATCTCCTCGGTTCCGGCCTCCTCGACGTCGGCTCCCGCAGCCTCGAGGAACGCGAGGAGCTGTGTCGGGTCCTGGATCTGGCCGCTCATCGACTCCATCTGCTCCGCCGAGAGTCCCGTCAGGGTCGCGGGGTCCATCTTGATCCAGGCCGCTCCCGGCGGAAGACCCATCTGCGCGGCGAGACTGTCCGGATAGCGCATGTAGAGGATCCCCTCGACTGCCCGGACCTGGATGTCCATCTCGCCCTGACCGGGGAGGGTGGTTGCCATGTCCATCTCCATGTCACCGGTTTCGAAGTCGTAGACACCGGTCACGTGGGCCGTCATGTCCATGCTCTGGCCGGCCACCTGTCCCTTCGTCGACATGTCCAGCGTGAACGCGGCGCTGCCTGCGTCCGTGGTCTCCTTCACGGCCGCGTGCAGGACCCTGGGTGAGCTCCCCGGTTCCTTGCGGGTCTGGGCGTCCTTCCCGCCGCCACAGGCCGCGAGCAACAGCACGACGGCGATCATCACGCTCACAGACATCGGACGACGCATCATGTCTCCATTCCCGTCACACGGGCCACCCCGCCGGGTCGGCGGATGCGCCTCTCACTCCTGGGTATCGGGCAGCATGCATGCGCGGTTGACGAGTCCGCAAGCACCCTCGCCCCTTGACACCCTTCGCGGAGCTCGTTAGGCAGACGAACGCAAGGACAATCCGGGGGGTAGCCATGGCTGATATCACACCTGCCGCGCACTGGAGCAGCGTCGCATCCGCGTGGGCCGACAACACCGACTACGTCGAAACCGCGACGAACGCTGCAACCGCGGCGCTCGTCGAGGCAGTCGGCGTCAGCCCGGGAGACGACGTCCTCGAGCTCGCCGCCGGTCCGGGTGCTCTGGGCGGGCGCTGGTCAGAGCTCGTCGGTGCTCGGGCAGGGTCGTGCTGACCGACATCGCGCCCGGCATGGTCGACATCGCCCGTGAGAGCACGGCGCACCTCGAGAACGTCGAACTCGCAGTTGTCGACGCCGCGGCCATAGACCGCCCCGATGCCTCCTTCGACGTCGTCGTGTGCCGTATGGGGCTGATGTTCGCGCCCGACCGGCACTCGCTCTGGGCGAGATGCGGCGTGTCCTTCGCCCCGGGGGGCGGGTGGGGGCCTTGACCTGGGCCGGCCCCGAGCACAACCCCTGGATGACCTGCGTGGGGATGGCAGCAGCGATGAACGGCCTTGTCGCAGGACCTGCGCCTGTCGGTCCGGGCGGCATCTTCTCCCTCACCGACCCTGACCGCCACGCCGAGAGCATCGACGCACATGTCGATCGAGCGCGGCCCAACTCGCGGCGGAGCACATCGGTGACGACGGCGTGACGCTCCCGGGGCGAGCGCTCCTCGCGACCGGCCGTGTTTGACTGCGGACTTGCCGGTCACGCGGGGAGATGCCGCGACAGCCCGGAGCGATGTCAGAGAGGCGTGCGCGACAACGCGGCCTCAATCGCGGCCGCGAGACGCTGCGGGTCCTCCGTTCCCAACATCACCGTGCTGCCGTCGAAGAGCGAGACGAGAACCCCCGTGTCGCCCGACATGCTGTACGCACGCCTGCGCTTCGACCCTCGGATCCCCCAGCCGCCGTACTCGCGCATGGGACGGTATGTCTCCGCCTCGACACCGACGACGTGGGCGAGGGGGATGCTTCGGTCGACGAAGGGGATCCAGCGCACGCGGATGCGGTCGTCGTAGACCTCGATCTCGAGGCGAGCGACGGCGACGAACGCGAGGGCGGCCGACGTCGCGACGAGTACGCCTGCGAGGACGAGCCACACTCCCATGTTCCCGCCACGACTCGGCTCACCCCCGGTGGGTTCACGCAGGAAGAGCCACGCGACCGTTGCGCACGCTCCGAAGTCGGCGAGGAGCACCAGAGCCCACACCCAGCGCGGCTTGCGGGCCTGGGTCTCGCCGTAGCGGGGCGAACCGGCACCACCGGCCGGATCTCGACCGCGTGCTGAGTCGGCGGCGCTTGCCATGGCCGATTATCCCATGCCCCGACGCGGCCCCGTTCAACGCGGCAACGCGGACGAGGCACCTTGCGGCACGCCTAGAGTCTCGCCGTGGCCCGGTCTCTCGTCGCACGTGTCCTCCCCGCCGTCTCCGAGGGCGGCCCACTCCGAACCGCGCCCGCCGGTTCCCCAGTCACATGAAGGGACCCGGTCATGTCCGGCACAGAGCACGCCGGTGAGGCAAGCCCGCCGGAAACACCGAGCCCGCCTTCGAGATCGGGTAGGGCGACCAAGTGGGTTGTCGTGACGGTGGTCGTGGTGGCCGTGGTGATACTCGGCACGGGCATCTACCTGGGCACGTCGGTGGACTCCCCCGCAGGTGACGAGACCGCTGCGACGACGACGGGGACGGTTCGGCCGCGAGGGCCGAGGGCGTCGGCCCCGAGGGAGGCCGGCCCGCCGGCCTCGGAACCGGGTGCGGCTGCGACCCAGCCGCCGTCGACCACGTCCTCGACGGGTGGGGAGCCTGACGTCGACTGGCAGAACTACTCGCCAATGATCCGGCGCAGTATCGATCAGCTCGCCGCGGCCGGCGACTGTGCCGGACTCCAGGAGGCATCCGAGATCGCTTCGAAGAACGACGCGAACCAACTGAATCGCACCGGTGACGGCAACGCAGATCTCGTCGCCTACATCGACTTCAAGCTGCAGGCCAGCGGCTGCTGACCTCTCTCAGACCCCTCCACTGCTACGGCGTCTTTGCGGTGTCGCCGCCACCGTCGTTCCCACCGCCGTTCTGGCCACTGCCGTTCCCTCCGCCGTTCTGGCCGCCGTTCTGGCCGCCGTTCCCTCCGCCGTTCTGGCCGCCGTTCCCGCCGCCGTTCTGACTGTTACTGACCCAGGTCGCCGTGGCACTGCCATCCGAGTAGAAGACAGTAACCAGGCTACCAGTGCTATAGGGTTCTATAGTCCTGCTTGTCTCGGTTTTCTCCTCGCACAAGATGCAGATATCCGGACCTTGGTAGGCTTGTGCGGGTGCGCTGCTGGTCAGAATTGCACCCATCGACATGGCGAGTGCTACAAGTGCTGATACTGCTGTGCGGGTAGCCATTCTTCGTATTCTCATGTCTCTTCTCTTCCCTTCTTTGACTCCATCTTCGCCACCGACCCGTATGTCGCATGCGGCTCTTGCACACGCATCTTGTGACTGGGCAGGCAGATGACGGCCCCGACTGTCCGCCTGTTCGGGGTTCACTCCCCCACCTGACGATTGATCCGATCTGCGTAGCCGTCGAAGATGGCGTGTCCCAAGTCCGATACGGGACCCTCCATGGCGTTGAGGGCAACCTGGGTTCCCACTGAGACAGGGTTGCCCA
>JADZDR010000074.1 GCA_020850945.1 Acidimicrobiia bacterium
GCAAGCACGACGAGAAGGCCCACGGCAACTACCGCACGAAGGACACCATCCTCGACCTCTAGCTAGCTGTAGCGATCTCGCCGGAGGTCTCTTGCGGGGCTGTCACGGCCTGGCCGGCAGTCGCCGGGGACGGTTCCAGGCTGAGTGATCACTGCGGGGTCATGGCCCGGCTGGAGGTGTCGTGATGATGCGGGCCGCCCGACATGCCGGCCGAATGGGCCGGTGTCCGGTGCCACAGGGGTGCGAGGTCGGCCTACGCCCCCTGCCCGTGGCTGAGTGGAGGTGTCGTAGACCGGCCTAACGAGATCGGCACGGGCATGTCTAGTAGATAGACATGTCGCGTCCATCCGGTAGACTGCGAAATGACCGGATCGCGGATCCTCGCCACGATTCTCACTCAGAAGTGCGCATGCATGGAGGGCAAGGTGTGTTGCAGGAAGCTGCGCCAGAGCGGGTCACACGCGATCGTGCGCTGTGACTGCGGAGAGTTCAGCTGTCAGACGACCGTCCCGATCCACAAGGGTAGGGACTTACCGCGGGGCACACTCGCCGCGATCCGTCGTGACCTCGCGATGTGCCTCGGGCAAGGATGGATCTGATGGATGCCGTAACGCGACACCGGGCGGTACTCGACAGACAGACAGATGCGTGGATCGTCACCTTCCCCGATCTGGCCGGCTGTCACACGTATGGGCGGACACTCCGGGCTGCGAAGCGCAACGCTCTGGATGTCTGTGCACTCTGGCTCGACGTGCCTGAGGCCCAGATCGAACTCGACTTCGACGTAAAGCTCCCCCGGGGTGCAAAGACTCAGGTTCAGCGGGCCGTCAAAGCCCGGAGGGAGGCCGAGACGCTCAAGCATGAAGCGCAGGTCGAGACAGAGCAGGCCGCACGGTCATTGGTCGACGGGATCGGATTGTCGATCCGGGATGCCGCCGAGTTGCTCGGCGTGTCTCCTGCCCGGGTCGGACAGCTCGTGAAGCCCTGACAGGACGATCCCGCCGGGACCGGGCTGAGTAAGCCGCGCACTCGACGCCCACGCCGACCAGGACGCGACCCCCCGTGGATGATGTGAGGCCCGCCCGCGGTCTCCTCGACACGTCAGTGGTGATCGAGGTCGAGCGGATCGAGCCGGCCCGACTGCCCCACGAGGTCACCGTGAGCGCGATCACGATGGCCGAGCTCGCGGCCGGACCCCACGCCACACGAGACACCGCCGAACGCGCCCGCAGGCAGGACCGGCTGCAGCGGGCCGAGGCGGCCTTCGACCCACTCCCCTTCGACAACGAGGCGGCTCGGGCATACGGACGGATCTACGCAGCAGTGAGCGCCAAGGGTCGCAAGGCCCGCGGGCCACGAGTCGTGGACCTCCTGATCGCGGCGACTGCCTGCGCCCACGGCCTGCCGCTGTACATCTGCAACGCTCGTGACCTCAGAGGCCTCGATGGTCTCGTCGAGATCGTGAGCGTCTGAGCCCGGCCGGCTGGGGTGCACGCTGCGCAAGGATCGGGGGGCGCGTCACGGCGGCGGCGCGGGCGAAGTCGCCGGTTGTGCCGGTGGGGAAGTCACCCTGTGAAGTCGTGATACACTGATTCACGATGGCGAGGAACATCACCCTGTCACTTCCAGAAGAGCTCGTGCGCCGGGCCAAGATCCTGGCCGCAGAGCAGGACACCTCGGTGTCGGCGCTCGTGGCGTCGTTGCTGGAGCAGATGGTCGGTGATTCCTCCGACTACGACGACTTGTGGGCGAGGGAAGAAGGCGTCATGCAGTCGGGGGTCCTTCGGGTCGGCGACATGACCTGGTCGCGTGACGATCTCCACGAGCGCTGAGCGATGCAGTTCGTCGACACAAACGTCATCCTCTATGCGTACGACACGTCCGAGGGTGACCGCCATCGGCTCGCGCGGGATCTCGTCGGCAGGCTGGGTCGTCGGCGAAGTGGAGCATTGAGTGTCCAGGTTCTCCAGGAGTTCTACGTGAACGCCGTCACGAAGATCGCGGTCCGACTCTCGCCGGACGAGGCCCGTCGGCGGCTGCGAGCCCTCGGGCGCTGGCGCG
The DNA here is from genome assembly GCA_020850945.1 of Acidimicrobiia bacterium. Classification (GTDB taxonomy): domain Bacteria; phylum Actinomycetota; class Acidimicrobiia; order UBA2766; family UBA2766; genus QWHP01. Next base: position 2,062 of record JADZDR010000074.1, read on the forward strand.
TGCACACGCCCATGCCCGGGGATGTCGTGGCGGCGAGTGTCTTGAGCGAGGGCCACCAGATCTCGTTCTGGGACGCGATGATCATCCGCAGTGCAGCTGAGCTCGGTTGCGAGATCCTCTGGAGTGAGGATCTCAGCAGCGGCCAGAAGATCGCCGGCGTCGAGGTGCGCAACCCATTCGGCTGACCAGTTGACTTTCGTGGGGGGGTCTTATGTTGACGGGGCATCTTGGGTTCTTCTGTGGTTGGGGGAGGTCTCGAGTGAGGGTGCGGGTTCTTGCGGGTGTCGGGCTCGGACTTTTCGTTTCGGCTGCGCTGGCTGTGATGTGGGTGCTGGGTGGTGAGGTGGATGCTGCGCCGCCGGGTCCGGACGAGCCGTCCCGCCTGTCGATCTCGCCGACGGCGGGGCCGCGTGGTACCGAGATCGAGGTGACGATCACGAACTGCACGCCCATGGGTCCGGCCACAAACACGATCATGACCATGTCTGGTCCGGGCTGGTCGCTTGTGAGCGGGGTGGTGGACGCGATGAGTCTGGATACTGACCGGACCGCTCGTGGCTCGTTTGTCGTTCCCGAGGTTGCCGAGGGCCCCCCGGGGGAGGAGTTTCCCTCGGGCGTGTATCGGGTTCACGGAGGGTGTGGTTTGCAGGATCAGGCGTTCGCGACAGTGCCTGACTCCGTGGAGTTCGAGGTGACGGACGGGCCGGTGCCGACGACGACGGTCCCGGAGGATCTTGAAGAGACCGAGACGCAGGCGACGGAACCCGGCACTGTGCCGACCCCTGCGGTGGCGGACCCGGCGGTGACGGGATGAGACGGAGGGGTTTCGGGGCCGCGGCCTCGAGATGTCGGCCGACAACGGCCACTGGCTCGTCGTCGACGGCTACGGCTCCGTGCACGACGCCGGCTGGACGTCCTGATCCTGCTCAGCACAAGCCGGGTAGGAGGAACTCGCGGATGAACGCAGCGGTCTGCTCGGGGTCGGCGATGTCGAAGGTGACCCCCGGCGTCGCGCTGAGCGAGAACACCATGCGGGCGATCCACTCGGCGGAGCGCATGACGTCGAGGTCGGCGCGGACCTCGCCTCGATCGCGGGCGGTCTCGATGAGGGGGACGATCGCCTCCATCGCCATACCGAGCATCTCGCGCGCCTCCGTCGAGACCATGCGGGCGAGGGAGTCGGGGTCGGCGCGGCGCAGGGCGGCGCTGATCGGATCCTCCCGTATGAAGCGATTCGTGAGGCGGGCGACCTCCTCGATCTGGGCGGAGAGACCGTCGAGGACGGCGGTGCGGCGCATGATCTCGTCGAGGAAGATACGGGTGCGGGCGGCGGCGACCTCGTTGAACAGCGCCGCCTTGTCCGGGAAGTGGCGGTAGACGCTGCGGCGCGAGAGGCCGGCTTCGCGGGCGATGTCCTCCATCGACGTCTTCTGGAACCCGTAGCGGGCGAAGCAGGCCTCGGCCGCCTCGAGGATCCGCCCGGCACTGGGCGGCTCGTCGGTGTCGGCCGGGGCGTCGGCCGGGGCAGGGGATGGGGGTTGGGGTAGCGGTTCTCGGGACATCGATCGTTCCTCGGTTCCCCGCAGGTTAGCCCGCCCCGCCACATTTGCACAGTGCACGATTTCTGGTAACGTGTGCCAGGGGCACAGATCAGTCGTATGTCCACCGCATGCCCGTCCACCGCATGCCCAAGGGAGGTTCCGTGCAGACGACCTATGACGCGATCATCATCGGAGCGGGACACAACGGCCTCTGCCTCGCCGCGTATCTCGCGAGAGCGGGGCTGAAGACGGCGATCGTCGAGCGCCGCCACGAGGAAGGCGGCGGGGCGAACACCGAGGATCCCGTCGTGCCCGGCTTCAGGTTCAACCTGCATGCGAACTACATGGAGTTCTTCGACATCATGCCGATGATCAAGGACTTCGACCTCGAGAACTGCGGGCTGCGCTCGATCACGCCCGAGAACCAGGCGGGCATCGCGTTCTCCGACGGTCGGCCCCCGATCGTGCTGCACCGCAAGGACCTCCTCGACAAGACGCACGCGAGCATCTCCCGCTACTCCAAGGCCGACGCCGACACCTACGTCGAGATCCAGAAGCGCACGAAGGACTTCGGCCCTCTCCTCGCCTTCGGCATGTACAGCCTCCCCTTCGACGGTATGGCCGAGGGCCAGGCGATGCTCCTCGAACAGATGTACGGCGACTGGGGCATCACCGCCAAGGACGCGATCAAGACCCCGAAGGTCATGATCGATGAGCTCTACGAGTCACCCGAGATGCGCACGCTCATGTACCGGGTGAGCGTCGAGTTCGGCGTCGGCGTCGACACCGCCGGCTTCGCGAGCATGATCCTCCTCGCAGTCCCGTGGATGGTCGGCTGCTGGCGGCTCGCCAAGGGCGGCACGCACACGCTCGCCAAAGCGATGTCGCAGGCCTGCTACGCCCACGGCGTCGACCTCATCGAGAACACCGAGGTCGACCGGATCATCGTCGAGGACGGCCGTGCCGTCGGTGTCGTCGCCCGCGGCACCGAGTTCCGGGCCACGAAGTGCGTCGCCACGAACGCCGACCCGAAGCAGACCCTCATCGAGCAGGTCGGCGAGGAGCACCTGCCGGCGAACTGGGTGAGGCGGGCGAAGAACTTCCGCTTCGGGCCGAGCCACGTCCTCGCCACGCCGATGTTCTGCCTCTACGACGCCCCCGACTACAAGTCGGCGAGATGGGACCCCGACATCAACAAGACCCACTACACCGTCGTCGGCTACGACGGACCGGAGGACTGCATCCGCTACATCCGCGATGCCTACTCCGGCATCGTGCCCCAACCCGCCGCCGGCACGTGGGTGAACTCGCTGTGGGATCCGTCGCAGGCGCCGCCGGGACGGCACGCCGCCACGGGCTGGTACTTCTTCCCGTCCGCGAGCGAGCTCTCGACCGAGGAGTGGGAAGAGGTTCGCGAGACCTACAACGACCGCTTCCTCGACCGCTGGGCGCAGTTCGCGCCGAACATGACACGCGACAACGTCATCGCCGACGAGCTCTACACACCCGACCAGATGGAGCGAAAGAACTACATGTGGGAGGGCGACTTCTCCAACGGCGAGATGGCCCTCGACCAGATGTTCGCGAACAGGCCCTGGCCCGAGGCCGCGACCTACCGGCTCGGTGTCGACGGCTTGTACCTGTGCGGGCCGTCCGCCTATCCAGGGGGCGGCATGCACGCCGCACCGGGCTACAACGCTTACAAGGCGATCGCCGAGGACCTGGACCTACCCAGTCCCGTTGTCACCGAGAGGGGATACTGAGATGCCCGACGTCTACACAACACCCTGGTACGAGGCCGTGAAAGAGGCCATCAACAACGCCGTGGCGGAGCTCCCGAACGCGCCGACGGACTCCTTCACGATCCAGGCCGAGATCGTGGGCGACGGTGCGTCGCCGTACGTCTCCGACGGTGACACCCTCCGATTCCTGATCCGCCTCGAGGGCGGCCAGTGCGCCTGGTACCGCGAGATCGACGCGGACGACCCGTCTGTGAAGCTCGACTACCGCTTCACGGGCCCGGCGACCGTCTTCGACGAGATCGCCGCCGCCGCCCAGGATCCGATCGACGCCGCCCTCTCGGGGGCGATCAAGGTGCGGGGCGACATGCGCTTCCTCATGCGCCAGGCCGAGATGGTGCAGGTGCTGCTCGACGCGTACTCCAAGCGTGTCGACACGACGTGGCCGAACGGCCGGCCGCCGTACAACGGGGTGGGATGAGATGACGCTCAAGGACACCTACGACGCCATCATCATCGGCGCCGGCCACAACGGCCTCACGCTCGGCGCCTACCTCGCCCGCAGCGGGCTCGACGTGATCGTGCTCGAACGCCGCCACGAGGAAGGCGGTGGCCTCTGCAGCGAGGAGGTCACCCGCGCCGGCTTCGTGCACAACATGCACGCCAACTACCACACGTTCGTCGACATGGCCCCGCCCGTCGCCGACCTCGACGTGCGCGGTCACGGCATCGAGTACGTGCGGCCCGAGGTGCAGATGGCCTCGATCTTCGACGACGGCAGCGCCCTCACGATCCACACCGACATGGAGAAGACGCTCGCCTCGATGTCACGGTTCAACGAGGAGGACGCCGCCACGTTCGAGCGCCTCTACGGCGAGGCGCACGGTTTCGTCGACCTCCTCCTCGGCACGCTCATGTACCAGCCGCCCCTGAACGTGAAGGAGCTCACGAAGGCTCTCGCCACGTTCGGTGTGGAGGACCGGTCCGAGTTCCTCTCCGTGAAGCTGCGCCGCGAGACGATCAACCAGTTCCTCGACCGCCACTTCAAGGACGACCGCATCAAGGCGCACCTCGCCTTCCACGGGGCCGTCTGCGCCTACACGAACGACGTGCCCGGCCTCGCGATCGGCTATCCGCTGCTCGTCGGCAAGATCGACAACTGGCACATCTGCCTCGGCGGCTCGCACCGACTCGCCCACGCCCTCTGGCGCGATCTCGCCCAGCACGGCGGTGTCATGTGGTCCGACGCCGAGGTCACGAACATCGTCGTCGACGGCAACCGGGCCGTCGGCGTGCGCCTCGCCGACGGCATCGAGCTCCACGCCCGCAAGCTCGTCGCCTCCACCGTGTCCGTCGAGCAGACGTTCCTCGAGTTCGTCGATCCCGGCGACATCCCCGAGGAGTTCGCGCACGACGTCAAGACCAAGGTCGTGCACAAGGACTGGTCGCTGTTCTCCGTCCATCTCGCGATGAGCGCCTTCCCCGAGTACGTCGCGGCCGAGTTCGACCCCGACGTGAACCGGGCGTGGGTCGTGAACCTCGGCATCGACTCGCCGGCCAAGCTCAACCGCGACTGGGCCGAGATCCGTGCGGGCCGCCTCGTCGACCCCCAGCCCAACGCCGCCGTGAACTCGCTGTACGACCCGACGGACGCACCGCCGGGCTTCGCGACCGGACTCCTCCGCCAGTTCGCCCCGTTCGCGCTCGCCGACGGCGGCGAGGGCGCATGGGACGACATGGGCCGCTGGTACGGCCAGAAGTGCATCGACACGTGGCGGCGCTACGCCCCCAACCTCACCGACGACGCCATCGTCGAGTGGTCGGTGTTCACCCCGCACGACATCGCCCGCAAGCTTCCGAACATGGTGCGGGGCGACTGGATGATGGGCGAGATCAGCCTCGCCAACATGCTCGACACGCGGCCCCTGCCCGAGCTCGGCCAGTACCGCACTCCCGTCGAGGGCCTCTACATGGCCGGGTCGACGCAGCACCCGCACGGGTTCATCACGTTCGGTCCCGGCTACAACGCCCTCCAGGTCATCGCCGAGGACCTCGACATCGAGAAGTGGTGGCAGCAGATCTGACAGCCGACGCGAGATCGGCCGAGGACAGCGCGCCCGGCTCGGCCGGGACGTCAGCCCGCCGGGGCGGACGCGATGAAGATCGGGATCGTCCGGGTCGTGTTCGCCTGGTAGGAGGCGTACGGGGGGTAGGCGGCAACAGCCCGCTCCCACCACGTCGCCCGCTCGTCGCCTGTCACCTCGCGGACCACGGTATCCCAGGGTTGGGGGCCGTCCTGCACCGTGACCGCAGGGTCGGCGCGCAGGTTGTGGACCCAGGAGGGATCCTTCGGCGCGCCGCCGACCGAGCCGACGAGCGCGTAGTCGCCCTCGTGCTCGACTCGCATGAGGGCGGACTTGCGGATCTTGCCGGACTTGTTCCCCCGTGTCGTGAGGATGATCACGGGCAGGCCGGTGTTGAAGAGGGTGTTCCCCTCCCGTCCCTGCGTCGCCTCGTACGTCTCGACCTGTTCGCGCACCCAGTCCCACGGGGACGGTTCGTATTCACCCTGGATCGCCATCCCGACACGATAGAGCACGAGTCGGCTCCGCGTTCAGTGGCGGGCGGCTCCGCTCGTGTCGATCGCGTGGTAGTCGATGTCGATGAACAACGCCTCGACGTCGGCGACGAGGTCGTCTCCGCGTCGGGCGTCGCCCCGCACGAAGATCTTGCGGCCTTCGTGTTCATGGACCCACACGCGCAGCGTGAGTGGCTCACCGACCGGGATCGGTGCCCGGTAGTTGACGGTGAGGCGGGCCGTCGCCCCGATCGTGCCGACGAGGTGGGGAGCAACCCCTGCGAACTCGTCGAAGATCCCGGCGAGGATCCCGCCGTGGCCGCGGCCGGGGGCACCGCCGTGCATGGGCTGGAGCGTGACCTCCGTCGTCACGACGTCCTCACCGAACTCGTACGTCAACGGGATCGCGCACGGATTCGCGCGGCCGGCGACGGCACGATACGGGAAACCCGTGCGCCTGCCTTCCTCCGTTTCCTTGGACTGCAGACCAGCGAGGAGCACCGCCTGGCGGTCCCACGGTGGGGCCTGCTCTGCCTTCGCGGACAGCTTCCCCGCCGTCTCGGTGATCTCGTCGAGGAGGTCGTCGTCGAGGTCGCGGTCCGTGAAGAGGTTGACGAGCTCACGCAGCGCCGCCGACGCGGTGAAGAGGCGCTCGAAGGACTCGTTCGTGCGTTCGGACATGCCCGCGAGGGTAAGGAACGGCGCCCGACTCACGCAAAGGACCGGCGGCGGGGCCCGATCCCGGTTGGGTTCGCCGTTCCGCGCGTCTGTAACGTCGTCCCGGAACCGGTTGCGGGCATCGAGCTCCGACGATCGACCCCGGGGATTCCAAAGGAAAGGGCAGGTCAATGGCAACACCGGTGATCATCGAGGCTGTGCGTACCCCGATCGGCAAGAAGAACGGCTGGCTCGCGGGACACCACGCGAACCGGCTCCTCTCGACAGTCCAGCGCGAGGTCGTCGGGCGGGCGGGCATCGAACCGGGCGACGTCGAGCAGCTCGTCGGCGGTTGTGTCTCCCAGGCGGGCGAGCAGGGCATGAACGTCACCCGTAACGCCTGGCTCTACGCCGGCCTGCCCTACCACGTGGGCGCGACGACGGTCGACTGCCAGTGCGGCTCGGCCCAGCAGGCGAACCAGATGATCGCCGGCCTCATCTCCACCGACACGATCGACGTCGGGATCGGCTGCGGCGTCGAGACGATGAGCCGCATTCCCCTCGGTTCGACCGTGATGCACGGTCCCGGCTTCTGCTGGCCCGAGGACTTCCCGTGGGATCTGCCCGACCAGTTCGACGCCGCGCAGCGCATCGCCGAGAAGTGGGACATCAGCCGCACGGACGTCGACGAGCTCGGCCTCGCCTCCCAGCAGAACGCGGCCCGGGCGTGGGACGAGGGTCGCTTCGACCGTGAGATCGTCCCCGTCGAGGCGCCCGTCCTCGGCGTCGACGGCGAACCAACCGGCGAGACGCAGAACGTCACGCGTGACCAGGGGCTGCGCGACACCACGCTGGAGGGGCTCGCCAAGCTCAACCCCGTGATCGAGGGGCACATCCACACGGCCGGCAACACGTCCCAGATCTCCGACGGCGCCGCGGCGGTGCTGTGGATGTCGGAGTCGCGGGCGAAGGCCGAGGGTCTGCGGCCACGGGCCCGGTTCGTGGCGCAGGCGCTCATCGGCTCCGATCCCTACTACCACCTCGACGGCCCCATCGCGGCGACGTCGCGCGTGCTCGACCGGGCCGGCATGACGATGGACGACATCGACATCGTCGAGATCAACGAGGCCTTCGCCTCGGTCGTCGTGTCGTGGGCACGGGCGCACAAGGCCGACATGGACAAGGTGAACGTGAACGGGGGCGCGATCGCCCTCGGCCACCCTGTCGGCTGCACGGGCAGCCGCCTCATCACGACGGCGTTGCACGAGCTCGAGCGCAGCGACAGGCAGTTCGCGTTGATCACGATGTGCTGCGGCGGTGCGCTCGCCACGGCCTCCATCCTCGAGCGCATCTGAACGCTCAGTCCACGGACGTCCCCGGCACGAACCGCCCGTCCTTCATGGCGATACGCCTCGACGCGAACTCGCAGAGGCGCGCGTCGTGTGTCGCGAGGAGCAGGGCGCGACCTTCGCCGGCGAGCGACTGCAGGATCGCACCGACTCGCTCGACGTTCTCCGTGTCGAGGTTCGCCGTCGGTTCGTCGGCGAGGACGAGTGACGGGTCGTTGACGAGGGCGCGGGCGATGGCGACACGCTGGCACTCCCCACCGGAGAGAACTCCGACAGGGTCGTTGGCGCGGTCGCCGAGCCCGACCCTTCCCAGGGCGTCACGTGCTCTGGCCCTTGCCTCCCTGCCCCGCACACGGCCGCAGTTGAGGGCGACCTCGACGTTCTCGCGGGCACTCAGGGGTTCGAGGAGGTTGAAGAACTGGTACACGAATCCGACGGTGCGGGAGCGCAACGTCTCGAGCAGTCGCTGATCCGACCAGTCGACTGCAGTGCCGCCGAAAGCGACCCGGCCGCGTTCGGGCCGGAGGAGCGTCCCGAGGATCGAGATGAGGGTCGTCTTGCCAGAGCCCGACGGTCCCTCGAGCAAGATCAGCTCACCCCGGTGGATCGAGATCTCGGGGACGTCGACCGCCGTGAACTTCGCATGTCCTGCCCCGAAGGTGTGGAGGAGGTCCGTGGCCGCGACGACCGGTGCCGCCCGAGGCAGGGGCGCCTGGCTGTCCCGCCGGCCCGCGTGGTCCGTGTGCGGACGGGGCGGGGCGAGGGAATCAGGCACGGAACACGCTCGCCGGGTCGACACGCAGGACACGCCTGATGGGCAGGAGCCCCCCGACCAGGAGCATCGCGAGGGCGGCGGCACAAGCCGCAGCGTAGATGCCGGCGGTCAAGGTAATCGGGAGCAGCGGCATCATGCCGGTGACGGCGACGATCGCGAGGGTGCCGAGGGCGGCGCCCACGAGCAGCGCCGTGCCGACGACATATGTGCCCTGGCCCAGGACCGTCCCGCGGAGTGCCCAGCGGGTGCGGCCCAGGGAGCGGAGGACCGCGTAATCCCGCACACTCTCGGTGACCATCGTGGAGAGAGTCATGCCGAGTACGAGCGTGCCGACCAGCATCGCGATCGCGACGACGATTCCGAGTACGGGGATGAACGGTCCGACCGAACCGCTCTCGACCGCCTGGCGGTACTCCTCGGGCAGGTAGACGACGACCCCGGGGACCTCCCCCACGGCTGCGGCCATCGCCCGCGGGTCTGCCGCCGAGTCCAGCACGACGGCGAGTGTCGTCGGGGGAAGGTCGGCGGCGGTCATCTCGAGCTCCTCGAGAGCGGCTTGGCCTTCCGTCGTCGCCCGCGCGATCCGATCGAGGTCTTCCGCGGCGGCGAGCAGGCCTGCCCGGGCTCCGGCGAACAGGCCGAGGTCGAGGGCGAGATCGCGGAATCGGGCTGCTCCGCTCTCGACGGCCCGGCGCAGCTCCGTGAGCTCACTCCCGGCCCGGTCCGCGGCGCCGGCGTCCGATTCCGCCTGCGGGCGCAACGCCGAGATCGTCTCCAGCGGAGTGAAGACCGTCTGGAAGATCACCATCGACGCACCGCGCGTCGTACCCACGACTCGGCCGGGGATCTCGCCGTTGCCGAGCTTGCGGATCGTCAATCGCGACCCCGGTTCGAGGTTGCGCATCCTCGCGAAGCCTTCGTCGACGACGATCTCACCGGCCACAACGGGGATGCGTCCTCGCACGACGTCGACGGTGAGTGCCCCCGGACTCCAGGCCGTGAGAAGGGCGTTCACGCCGGTCTCGACACCTGGGATCATGAGCGTGGAGGAGCGGATATCGAGCTCGATGACGCCCTCGACGCCGGGGATCGCCCGGATCCGATCGGCTGCGTCGGGTGGTACTGCACTGATCCCGCTGGCCAGGGGCTTCGTGCCTGCCTCTTCGACGAAGAGGTCTGCGCCTGTGCGCAGCACCCAGGACGAGGTGAGCCTGAGGCCGTTCACGACGGCCAGTTCAGCGATGATCAGCACGACTATTACCGTGCAGACACCGGCCGCGATGGCGAAGCGGGTGCGACTTCGGAGTGCGAAGCGACGTGCGACCGGTACCCTCCGGCTACTCGGCAGCGATCCTGACAAGAGCTTCATCTCCGAATCACCAGCACGTGGAGTACAATTAGAGATCCACAAACATATTCAGATACGGGACCGTATGCGAGTATTGCAGAAGGGCGCGCAGATGTCCAGCAGAGAAGTCACGGAGGAGGCACCGAGGCGTATGACGCGTGCCGAACGCCAAGCCGAGACGCGTGCGCGGGTGCTCGACGCTGCGACGAAGGTGTTTGCGGAGAAGGGCTTCCACGGGGCGACGGTGGAGGAGATCACAGAGCGCGCCGGCTTCAGCAGAGGTGCCTTCTACTCGAACTTCTCCGACAAGGACGACCTCTTCCTCGCCCTGATCGATGCCCGTCTCGCCGAGGACATCGCCCGGATCGGATCTGTGCTGGGAGGCGCAGGCGGACCGGACGATCTCCTGCCGAAGCTACGTGAGCAGGCCGCGTACAGGCAGCGCGACATCGGCTGGTCGATGGTCGAGGCGGAGTTCTGGCTGTACGCCATGCGGAGACCGGACGTGCGACCTCGTCTCGCCGAGAGGCAGCGCACAGAGCGCGATGCGTATGCGCTCGCCATTCAGGCCCAGTTTGACGCCGTAGGACTCGACCCGCCCGCTCCGGTGGATCTGCTCGCCCTGATAGTCCAAGTCGCTGACCACGGAATCCTCCGCGAGCAGCAGCTCGACCCCGAGCACCTCGCGAAGGGCACGTTCTTCGATGCCCTCGATCTCCTGTTCCGAGCGGCCGTTGCGCTCGCCGGCGCGTCGGGGCGATCGTGAGCCGGGCAGCACTGACCGCGCCCACGTGGTTCGTCGACTCCGACAGCGACGAGGTGGCCGGATTCGTCGAGGACGTGCTCACCCGCGCCGGTGTGGACCGCGAGGACGAGCGCGCCGTCGCGGTCGCCCTCTTCCGCGCGGTACGGGACCGCGTGCGCTACGACCCGTATGCGGTGTCGTCGGACCCCGAGGACTTCCGGGCGAGCACGGTCGTGCGATCGACAGCGAGCTGGTGCGTGCCGAAGGCGGTCCTCTACACGGCGACACTCCGCCACGTGGGCATACCCGCCCGCCTCGCCTTCGCCGACGTGCGCAACCACCTCACGAGCGAGAAGCTCGCGGCCGCGATGGGGTCGGACGTGTTCGCGTGGCACGGCTACACCGAGGTCTGGCTCGACGGCCGCTGCTACAAGGTGAGCACGGCGTTCAACATCGAGCTCTGCGAACGTTTCGGCGTGCGGGTGCTCGACTTCGACGGAACTGCCGACGCCCTCTTCCACCCCTTCGATCTGGCCGGGAACCGTCACATGGAGTACGTGCGGGAGCGGGGGAGCTACGACGACCTGCCCCTCGGAGAGATGCTCGCCAGTTTCGCCGAGTTCTACACGGCCGAGCCGCCCGCATCGTGGCGGGAACGCTCCCCGGCGGCGGACACCGGCAGTGACGCACATCCCGACCCGGCCTTCGCGCCGGACGGACCAACGGAGTGAGGGGAAGATGACCGACACAGCCGCGTCGCCTGAACCGAAGGTCACGGTGACGGTCGAGCTCGCCGTGCCCGCCGGGAAGGCATGGGACGTGCTGGGTGACTTCGCGAACCTGAGCTGGGTGCCGCCCGTGCACCGCGTCGAGTTCGAGGGGGAGGGGCCGGGCATGCTGCGACGCATGTACCTCACAGCGGATTCGCCCGCCATCGTCGAGCGCCTCGAGAGCGTGGACGCGGAGAGTCTCACGATCGTCTACTCGGTGACGGAGAACAACCCGCTGCCGGTCGAGGGCTATCTCGCGACGATGGCGGTCACGCCGACGGGGCCGGGTACGAGCCGCCTCGACTGGTCATGCTGCTTCGAGCCGCGGGAGGGCGTGAGCGAGGAGCAGGCCGTGAACATGGTCAACGGCTTCTACGGTGCGGTCGCGAACGGCATCAGGGACGTGTTGGAGTCGGAGGGCTGAGCGCGGACCGGGAGGGCGAGAACCGGAAGAGCGGGACCGGGCGCTGCTCCTTCCTGGCGATCTCCTCGATGCCGCCGAGTGCGGGGTAGAACTCCCGGAAGCGCTCACGGTCATGGATGTCCGCCGAGATCCGGGCAGTGACTCGCTGCGTCGCGCCGCGGTCCTCGATCACGGCTGTCGGATCGGCTCCGAGGTTGCGCGCCCACTGCGGTGCGTAGGAGGCAATCGCGAGGTAGTCGTCGCCGTCACGGAGCACGGTGATCGGGGCCGTCCGCAACTGCCCGGTCCGGCGCCCCGTCGTGGTCAGGAGCACGATCGGGCGCCCACGAAGAGAACCGACGAGGCGGCCCCGGAGCCGCCTGTACAACCAGATGTGGAGCTTGGATCCGGACCAGCCGGTGCGGCGATTCAGGACCCCGATCCAGAACAGGAGCGGATCACCGGTGGACCGAGTCGTGCGCATGCCCCGAGTCTGCATCGGGCCACGTGAACCGTCCAGAACGGCGGGGCCGCGTGAACAGGGCCGCCGAGGGTCAGCCGGGCTGCCGTCCCGTCCAGGCGACGAAGGCCGCGGTCGGAGCGGCGTCCTCGGGGACGGAGACCTCGGGGCCGAACGCACCGTTCTCCCCCCGCACCATCTCCTCGGGGAACGGATCGATGTACCGATGGGCGAACTCGATGACTTCGGTGGGGATCTCGAGATCGAGTCCGACGGCGCGGCCGATGTCCCACGCGTGCACGTAGAGATCGATCGCCGGGAAGGCCAGCCGGTCACGCACCGTACGGCGTCCCATCGGCGTGTCCATCTCGACGTCGAGATCGGCGCCGGTCAGCAACTCGCGCACGCGACCTGCCTTCTCCTGCCACCACTCGACCGGATCGCCCTGGACGAGCCGGCCCGGTGGCTCGACGTCGGGCCAAGTCGGCTGATGCCCCTCGAGGAGGCTGATCCCCATGTCGACCGAGGTGCCGAGATGGCCGAGGACGTCCAGAGCTGTCCATCCCCGGCAGGGAGACGGCCGATCCCACTCGTCAGGCCCGACCCTGGTCAGGACCGACGTGAAGAAGTCGAGCCCCTCGTCGAACAGTTGACTTGAATCTGCGGCCATACCTGCCGCCCTCCGGTTCGTCCGTGCCCGTGCCGGCGAGTCTGCCACGCGGCGTCGTCCCCTGTGGCATATTGGGCGCATGGCCGACACGAAGCTCAGCGAAGACGTCCGAGATGCGTTCGCAGCGGGACGTCTGGGGCACCTCACGACGCTCAACCCCGACGGGAGTCCGCAGGTGAGCATCGTCTGGGTCGGCCTCGAGGGCGACGAGGTGGTCATCGCCCACCTCATGAGCGGCCGCAAGGTGACCAACATCGCCCGCGACCCCCGTGTGGCTCTGACCGTCGAGGCCGAGGGAAGCAATCCGGTCGGTATGACCAACTACCTCATCGTGTACGGCACGGCCCGCCTCGTCGAGGGGGGAGCGCCCGAGCTCCTCCAGAAGCTGGCCGAGGTCTACCTCGGTCCCGGTGTCAGGTTCCCGCCCTTCGACAACCCGCCGCCGGGCCACGTGATCCACATCAGCGTGGACCGGATCGGAGGGGTGGGCCCCTGGGCCGAGTGAGCTCCCGCAGCCGAGGCTGACGTGAGACTCAGGGAACGACGACGGCGCAGACCCCGGCCGCGAAACGGGCGACATCTTCTTCCGTCGTGGCAAAACCCGTCATCCAGCGGACGAGCGACGCACCGAGGTCCCACTCCCAGAAGAACGACCAGTCCTGGAGAGGGGCGATCGCGTCCCCGGGGAGAGTGACGAAGACGGCGTTGGCTTCCGGCTGCCTCAGGAGAGCCACACCCGGGATTCCCGACACCGCATCCGCGAGCCGCGCCGCCATCTCGTTCGCGTGGCGTGCGTTGCGCAACCAGAGGTCGTCCTCGAGCATGGCCAGGACCTGCGCCGCGACGAAGCGACTCTTGGAGGCGAGCTGGCCCGCCTGCTTGCGCACGAACACGGCACGCCGGGCCAGTTCGGGTCGCAGGAACACCACCACCTCGCCGTACATCGCGCCTGTCTTCGTGAACCCGAGAGTCAGCACGTCCACCCCTGTATCGCGCACCATCGAAGGCAGGCCGGACGCGGTGGCGACGAGGGCGTTGGCGATTCGGGCACCGTCGACGTGCACGAGGAGGCCACGGGCGTGGGCGTGGTCGCAGAGGGTGCCGATCTCCTCGACCGAGTAGACGGTGCCCATCTCCGTCACCTGGCTGATCGACACCAGCGCCGGTTGCGGATGGTGCTCACTGCCGCGCCACGCGGAGTAGAGATCCAGGGCATCCGGCGTGAGCTTGCCGTCGTCGGTCCGCACGGGGATGACTGTGGCGCCCGTGAAACGCGCCGGGGCCCCACATTCGTCGACCACGATGTGGGCGCTGTCGGGACAGATCACGGCCTGCCAGGGCTCGAGGACGGTCGCGAGGGCGACGACGTTCGCTCCCGTCCCACCCCAACACGCGATGCTCTCGACCGGCGCGTCGAAGGCGTCTCGCAAGGCGGCCTCTGCCCGCCGCGACCAGGGATCCTCGCCGTAGGCGAGTGCCGGGCCCGCGTTCGCGACCGACAGCGCCGTGAGAACCTCCGGTGAGACACCCGCCGAGTTGTCACTGGCGAAGGAGCCGTCTGGCGGTGGGGGAAGCAGGTCGGGCACGCCCGTCAGTCTGTCACGCGTCGGACCCGCCGGTCGGTCCGCGCATGTCGCCTCGCGTCGAGAGTGGCTGGGCCCCGTCCTCCGTCGGTAGGTTGCGTCGGTGCGCACGGACAGCGAGTTCCTCGGTCTCACGGAGACCGACTCACCCACCCGGTTCGATTTCGAGGTCGTCGAGCGGCTTGCCCGTCTCGACGGCCAGCTCTACGGGGGGACGGCGATCGCCGTCTCGATCGCGGTGGTCGAGAAGGTCACCGCCCGCAGCGCCCTCTGGATGACGACGCAGTTCGTCTCCAGTGTCGCCGTGGGTGAGAGGGTGACGGTCGACGTGGACATCCTCGCTGCCGGCAGGCGCACGAACCAGGTGCGGGTGACAGGCACAGCCGGCGGCGGCGACGTCGTGTTCGCATCGCTCGGCGCGACGGGCATCCACAGGCCGGACGGGCTGAGCGGCGCCTTCGAGACCTGCCCGACCGTGCAGCCGCCGGACGAGGCCGAGCCGTGGACGAGTCCTCTCAGCGGGCTCGTGAAGACGGCCGGGATCGATCCGGGCGAGATCCCGATCATCCGGCGCGGCTTCGCCACCACGATCGACGTGCGGGAACCGGAGGTCCTCCACCATCCCGATCCCGGACCGGGCCGCATCTGCCTCTGGGTGCGTCGCAGCGACAGGGTTCCGGTCACACCTGCGGTCGTCGCCTATCTGGCGGACGTCGTCCCGATGGGAGTCGCGCATGCGCTCGGAGTCGTCGCCGGCGGCACGAGCCTCGACAACACGATCCGCATCGGCCCGTTCGTGGACACGGAGTGGGTCCTCCTCGACCTTCGTCCCCACCTTGCCGTGGGAGGCTACGGCCACGGCATCGCGCACGCGTGGAGTGCCGAGGGCGACCTCCTCGCCACGGCCAGCCAGACGGCTGCCATGCGCGAGTTCGATATGACGCAACTTGCCGCTCTCGCCGGCCAGCTCGCCCAAGAAGGCCCCGCCTGATCGCACTTCGCCGTCGCCACCCACTCGCGGCAGACTCGGGTGATGCGACAACGAGTGACCGAGATCTGGCGCTATCCCGTGAAGTCGTTCCAGGGCGAGCCCCTCGAGGCTGCCGGTATCGGCCCCACTGGCATCGAGGGAGACCGCCGGTACGGTGTGCGATCTGTCGAATCCGGCAGGATCCTGTCCGCGAAGACGGAAGGGACCCTCCTCGACGCGACAGCCCGCACCGAGGCGGACACCGTTGTCCTCGCCCTCCCCGGCGGCCTCGAAGTCGCATGTGACGATCCGTCCGTGCACGGCCAATTGACGGAGTGGTTGGGACGTCCCGTCGAGCTCGCCGTCGCGGGTGAGGCGGGCGAGGGGAGCGGGTCACAGGCCGCGTACGAGATGTTCTTCGACGCGACGGGCGGTTTCGACCTCTCCGAGAGCCCCGCCTCGACCTCGCGCCCGGTTGACATCCCGATGATGCCCGACCGCTTCGTCGACCTCGCCCACCTCAACATCCTCACGGCGGGAAGTATCGAGACCTGCCGTGAGGCCGCACCCGACCTCGACTGGGACGTGAGACGCTTCCGTCCCAACGTCTTCACGGCCGGGGAGCGGGACGACTCCGATCCGGCCTTCCCGGAGGACGCGTGGGTGGGCGGCGAGATCCGCATCGGGGCCGGTCCCCGCATAGCCGTCGACCTGCGGGCGATCCGCTGCGTCGTGCCCCTCCGGCCCCAGCCCGGCATGCCGCGGTGCCGCGAGATCCACGGCGTCCTGTCCCGCCTGCACGACTACCACCTCGGTGTCTACTGCCGGGTCGTGGAGCCAGGCCGCATCGCCGTCGGTGACGCAGTCGAAGTCCTCTGAGCGCGGGGAGCGCGCTCGTCCCGCTCAGTCGACCGCGGCCGCGACCGTCACCGACTCCTCGGGCCGAGGCTCGCCGACACGGCGCGGTGTCCACACGGCGGCGAAGACGGCGGCGGCGAGGGCGAGGCCGACCCCGACCCACATCGAGATCGTCCAGCCGTCGACGAATGCGCTGCGGGCGGCGACGAGGATCGTCTCCCCGGCCGGCCCCGCCTGCTGCGCGACCGCCACGGCGTTGCCGATTCCCTCTTTCACGGTCGCGGCCATCTCGGGGGGAAGGCCGGCGGTCGCACTCGAGACCGAGGCGCGGTAACCGGCACCGAGGACACTGCCGATGAGGGCGATGCCGAGCGCACCGCCGAGCTCGCGTACCGTGTCGTTGAGGGCCGAGGCGACTCCCTGCGCGGCGGCGGGCAGGGATCCCGTGATCGCCTCCGTGCTGGGCGTCATGCAGAGACCGAAGCCGAATCCGACGATCAGGATGCCCGGTAGTACCGACAGGTAGCCCGTCTCGGCGCTCGCGAACACGGCCATGAACGCGAGGCCGGCGGCGATGAGGACGTTACCGGTAACGAGGATGGCGCGCAGGCCGACGCGCCGTGTCACGAGGGGCGCGAATGCCGACATGGGCATCGTCACGGCCGCCATGGGCAGGAGCGCGAACGAGGAGCGGAGGGCCGTGTAGCCGAGCACGGCCTGGAAGAACTGCACGAGGACGAGGAAGAGGGCCATGACGATGGCGAACACGATGAGGAGGTTCCCCGACCCTGTGGCGAGGGGGCGGCGACGGAAGACCCTCAGATCGAGGATCGGGTTCGCCTCGCGCAGCTCCCAGGCGACGAAACCGGCCAGGGCGAGGAGGCCCACACCCAGACCCGTGAGGGTGAGTGGTGCCGTCCAGCCTGCTTCGGGTCCTTCGTGGATGCCGAGGACGAGTGCGCCTACGGCCACGGCGGAGAGGACCGACCCGACTGTGTCGAACCGGCCTGTGTGGTGCTCGTGAGAATGCGGAACGACACGGGCCGAGATCGCGAGGGCGACGAGTGCGAGGAGCACGGGCAGCGCGAAGACCCACGGCCAGGTGGCGTAGTCGATGACCAGGGACGAGCCGAGGAGGCCGAGGACCCCACCCGCGCCCGCCACACCCGCCCAGATGCCGATGGCCCGCTCCCGCTCCTCTCCGGCGAAGCTCGACGTGATCACGGAGAGGGTGATCGGCATGACCATTGCGGCCCCGACGCCTGTGACGATGCGGGCAAGCATGAGTTGTGCCGGGGTCGCCGACAGCGCCGAGGCGAAGCTGGCGAGGGCGAAGAGCAGGAGGCCGACGACGAGGATCCGCTTGCGGCCCCAGCGGTCACCGATGGCGCCGAAGGGCATGAGGAGAGCGGCGAGCGCCACGGTGTACCCGTTGATCACCCAGAGGATCTGGCTCTGCGACGCGCCGAGGTCGACCGCCAGCTCCTGCTGGGCGACGTTGAGCCCCGACATGGACGCGACGACGGCGACGAGGGCCGTGCACATGGCGACGAGGATCCAGAGACGCCGGGTCGGGTCGGCGACGAGGTCCTCTGGCGCCTCGGCCCCGAGGAGCGGGTCGTCCGTGCGGCTCGGGTCGGCTGTGATGTCTAGTCGGGGCATGGCGATTCCTCGGGCGACTCGGAGTGGAGAGAAACGATACGATACGGTATCGTAGTGGACATGGGGTTTCGGAGCAAGGCAGCAACCGAGCGGCCGGCAGGGCTAGGGTCCGGGCAGCTCATGGATCCGCGCATCGCCAGGTCGCACGCGTCCGTCCTGCAGGCCGCCACGGCACTGCTCGTCGAGGGGGGGCCGGACGCCCTCACCATCGATGGCGTGGTCGCGCGGTCGGGTGTCGCCAAGTCCACCGTCTACCGCCACTGGGCCACGCGGGACGACCTCGTTGCCGACGTCATCCGTGAGTGTGCTCCCCGTGTCGAACCGCTCCCTGGCGGCCTCGACTTCGAGACGGCGTTGCACGCCCTCACGCGACACCTCGTCGCCGCGATGGGCGACCCGCAGTGGAGACGGATGATCCCGGCCCTGCTCCTCCTCCGCCTCCAGCATTCGGACGTGGCCCAGATCGACGAGCAGTTGAAGACCGACCAGCACGACCTCTTCGCGACGGTGCTGCGCCTCGGCGTGCAAGAGGGCGCGCTCGACCGCACCGTCCTCGACGACGTGGATCGGGCCATGGCCCTCCTCGTCGGACCTGTCCTCATGGCCGCCCTCGTCGACTCCGCCCCTCTGGACGACGAGTTCGCCGACGAGGTTGCGAGCCAGTACCTCGCGGCGAGCCGGCAGCGGGTCTGAGACGCATGGTCCGAGCACACGGGGGCTCCGGTCCGCCCGACGACGGCACAGGCGACGCCGACATGGTCGCTGACATCTCGGAGGAGTTGCACGGCGGCAACGGGGTATTCGTCGCCTCCGGACGCGAGACCGTGATGCCGGCCGGCTTCGTCGAGCACGAGTTCGCGGCGGCGGGTACGGCGACCGACTACCGGGCGGTGGGCGCGCTCGACCCTGACGGCCACTGGCGGTTCGAACCGGATACTCAAGCGCCCTATCGCACGCGTGTCGTCGTGCGTCGCCCCCACGACGTTGCGCGGGCGAGCGGTACGGTCCTCGTCGAGTGGCTGAACGTGAGTGGTGGCCTCGACGCCTCGCCCGACTACGCGAGCCTCGAAGACGAGATCGTGCGGGAGGGGCACACCTGGATCGGGGTCTCGGCGCAGCTCATCGGCGTCGAGGGCGGGCCGACGCTCGTGAACGCACCCGGCGCGGCCCGCCTCGCCGGGCGCGGGCTCAAGGCGCTCGACCCGGAGCGGTACGCGTCGCTCGCCCATCCCGGTGACGGCTTCGCCTTCGACATCTACACGCAGGTCGCACGGGCGGCGCGACAGGGTGGCGCCTTCCTCGGCGGACTCGACGCCGACCTCGTGCTCGCAGTCGGTGAATCGCAGTCCGCTCTCGCCCTCACCACCTACTACAACGGCGTGCACCCGCTCGCCGCGGCCTTCGACGGGTTCCTCGTGCACAGCCGTGCCGCCGTGAGTCTCCCTCTCGTCGCCCGCGGCGAGTACGCCGACTTCGTCGGCTCGTTCCTCTCGGGCACGCACGCTCTCCTGCGTACCGACCTCCGCACGCCAATCCTCGAGCTCCAAGCCGAAGGCGATGTGATCGGTGTCCTGAACTCGATCGTCGTACGGCAACCCGACACGGACTGCTTCCGGCTCTGGGAGGTGGCGGGGACCGCGCACGCCGACGTGCACCTCGTCGGTGAGATGGCCGACAAGCTCGATTGCGGTGCACCCATCAACAACGGCCCCATGCACGTCGTCGCGAAGGCGGCGTTGCGCGCTCTGGTCCAGTGGGTGCGGGCCGGCCTGGCACCGGCGTCTGCGCCACGCCTCGAGCTGACGGACGGGGCCGTCCCCGAGATCCGTCGTGATGCGGACGGGATCGCCCGCGGAGGTGTGCGCACACCGCCGCTCGACGTCCCCGTCGACGTGCTCTCGGGGGCGCCCGGGCCCAAGCCCTCACCGTTGTGCATCCTCCTCGGCTCGACCGTCCCGATCCGGGACGCCCGCCTCGCCGAGATGTACTCGTCGCGGGAGGAGTACGACCGCCGCTACACAGCAGCGGTCGACGCGGCGATCGATGCCGGCTTCGTCCTCGAGGACGACCGCGCCGCCCTCGAGGCGTTCGCGCAGCCGTCACGCATCCCCTCCCCTTGACACCCTCCCCTCTTGACACCCTCCCCCTCGACCTGGGCGTACTGAACCACGTCTGTTGTGGTTGAGTACGCCCACGTGGGGGTTCAGATGCGCGGGGGTCGCGGGGGGTCGACGACGAAGTCGACAGGACCGTCGGCCCTGATGGCCCAGAAGAGCGGCGGGGCGACGAACACACGCCCGAACTTGAAGACCTCCCAGCCGAGGACGAGGTCCGAGCTGTCGGCGTTCACGGCGACGACGGGCGTGTAGCCCCAGCGGTCGACCGGCCCGTTCCCGGCAACCGTGTAGTCGAAGTAGTGCGTGCCCTTCCATCCCCGCGGGAACCGCAACCCCTCCGCAGACCGGACGCGGTAGTGCGCGAACGTCCTCGGGTCGCCCTTGCGGTCACGCATCGGGACCTGCGGGGCGTGGATCCCGTGCTGCTCCATGCGCACGTTCCAGCCGCGCACGTCTCCGCGCTCCTCGTCGCGCACGAACGCCGTGCGGAACGTCTGCCAGAGGATCTTCTGGCCGACCGCGGGCAGGCTGAGGTCGACCCCGAGGTACTGCCTGCCCGCCATAGTGTCGAGATCGAGCGCATACCCGCGTTCGAGGATTTCGCGGAGCCGACGCCCTGGCATGGACATGAGATCTTCGAGCTCGAGGGGCGTGGACATGCCGTCCATGCTCGCGCGATCAGGCCCGTCAGACGTCGATCCCCACGTACTTCGTCGTGAGGTACTCCTCGAGGCCCTCGGGGCCGCCTTCCTTGCCGAGACCCGACTGCTTCACGCCGCCGAAGGGGGCGGCCGGGTTCGAGACGATGCCACGGTTGAGCCCGACCATGCCCACGTCGAGGCGTTCGGTCACGCGCAGGGCGCGGCCGATGTCACGTGTGTAGATGTAGGCGATGAGGCCGAACGGGGTCGCGTTCGCCTGCGAGACCGCATCGGCTTCGTCCTCGAAGGTGATGACGGGGGCGACCGGGCCGAAGATCTCCTCGTCCACGATCCGGGCGTCACGCGTGACGTCACAGAGCACGGTGGGCGGATAGAACCAGCCGGCGCCGGCCGGCGGCTGGCCGCCCGTGAGGACACGCGCCCCCCGGGTGCCCGCGTCGGTGACGAGGTCGTGCACGAACTCACGGGCGGGCGCGTCGATCAGAGGGCCGACGTCGACCCCGTCGTCGGTGCCACGCCCGACGGTCAGGTCCCCCATGCGGGCGGCGAGACGGTCAGCGAAGTCCGCCGCGACGGGCTCCTGCACGAGGAAGCGGTTCGCGGCGACGCACGACTCACCCATGTTGCGCATCTTCGCGATCATCGCCCCGTCGACGGCGGCCTCGATGTCGGCGTCGGCGAAGACGACGAAGGGCGCGTTCCCGCCGAGCTCCATCGACACGCGCAGCATCTGGGCGGCGGCCTGCTCGGCGAGCCTGCGGCCCACCGGTGTCGAACCCGTGAACGAGAGCTTGCGGGCACGGCCGTCTCGGATCAGGGGCTCCATCACGCCACCCGAATCCCGCGTCGTGATCACGTTGCACACGCCCGGTGGCAGGCCGCACTCCTCGAGGATCCGTGCGAAGAGGAGCATCGAGAGGGGGGTCTGGCGTGCCGGCTTCACGACCATCGTGCATCCCGCCGCGAGAGCGGGGCCGACCTTGCGAGTTCCCATCGCGAGCGGGAAGTTCCACGGTGTGATGAAGAGGCACGGCCCGACCGGCTCCTTCATCGTGAGGATCCGTCCGCCCCCGGCCGGCGCGATCGTGTAGCGCCCGTTGATCCGCACGGCCTCCTCGCTGTACCAGCGCAGGAACTCGGCCCCGTAGGAGATCTCGGCTCGCGACTCGGCGAGGGGCTTTCCCATCTCGAGGGTGAGCACGAGGGCGAGGTCGTCGATGCGCTCCATGATCAGATCGAACGCGCGGCGGAGGATCTCCGCCCTCTCACGCGGTGGGGTCGCCGCCCAGGCGGGCTGTGCGTCGACCGCGGCATCGAGGGCCCGCATCCCGTCGGCGGGCGAGGCGTCCGCCACCTCGGCGAGCACGGCCCCCGTGGAAGGGTCGTCGACGGGCAGAACGTCCCCGCTTGCGGCGGGCTGCCACGTTCCCCCCACGAAGAGATCCGTCGGGACCTCTCGGATCAGGTCGGACTCACTCCGGGTCTCCATGCTGTTCCTCAGACGCTCGCGTCGGTCCGGATACGGCGCAGGGGCGGCACGGTCGGAGGGGGTTGGCGGCGCAGTGGGAGCGTGGCGATCAGCTCAGCCGTCGCGTCGGCGACAACGCGGACCGCGCGTTCTACAGCCGCCTCGGTCTCGCCGGAGACCTTCTGCACGCCACTCACCTTGCGTACGTACTGGAGTGCCGCAGCCTCGATCTCCTCGCGTGAAGCGGGAGGCTCGAGCCCGCGCAGTGTGGTGATGTTCCTGCACATGCGACAACGTTAGGCGCAACCCCGCAACGGGTCGTCCCGTCCTACCATGCGCAGCGGCGAAGTCAGCCGCCTGCCCGGCGTGAGGAGCAGCATGAGCAAGCGAGACGAGAACCCGGTCGGAGATCCCATGCGCCACGTGCCGCCCGGCATGTCGAGCCAGGCGATCGTCCTGCCCAAGACCGAGCTCTCCGCGCACGGCATCGCGCCGCGTGACGCGAAGCGCCTCATCGAGCACGACCTCGCTCTCGACGGCAACGCCCTCCTCAACCTCGCCACGTTCGTCACGACCTACATGGAGCCCGAGGCAGAGGAGCTCATGGCCCTGTCGTTCGACAAGAACATGATCGACAAGGACGAGTACCCGGAGACGGCGGCGATCGAGGAGCGCTGCATCAACATCGTCACCAACCTCTTCCACGCGCCCGAACCGGGCGTGGGCACGTCGGCGATCGGGTCGAGCGAGGCCGTGATGCTCTGCGGACTCGCCATGAAGTGGATCTGGCGGGCGAAGCGTGAGAAGGACGGCAAGCCGGTCGACCGCCCCAACCTCGTGCTCGGCACGAACGTACAGGTCGTGTGGGAGAAGTTCTGCCGCTACTGGGACGTCGAACCGAACTACGTACCGGTGGCCGAGGACCGTTTCACTGTGTCGCCCGAGGACGTCGTGGCCCACTGCGACGAGAACACTATCGGGGTCGTCGCCATCCTCGGCACGACGTACACGGGCGAGTTCGAACCGATCAAGGAGATCCACGACGCGGTCGTCGCCCGCAACGCCGAGACGGGCTGGGACATCCCCCTGCACGTCGACGCGGCGAGCGGCGGGTTCGTCGCGCCCTTCGTCCATCCCGACCTCGAATGGGACTTCCGCCTGCCCAACGTCGTCTCGATCAACGTGAGCGGCCACAAGTACGGGCTCGTCTATCCCGGCGTCGGCTGGGCGGCGTGGCGGTCCCGGGACCGGCTTCCCGACGACCTCGTCTTCCACGTGAGCTACCTGGGTGGTGACATGCCGACGTTCACCCTCAACTTCTCGCGCCCCGGCAACCAGATCGTCGGCCAGTACTACAACTTCGTGCGCCTCGGCCACGAGGGCTACACGGCGATCATGGGGGCGCTGCAGGAAGGCGCGCGTGGTCTCGCCGCGTCCATCGCCGACATCGGCGTCTTCGACGTCATCGCGGACGGGAGCGACATCCCGGTCATCGCCTTCAAGTTGAAGAGCCCCGAGAAGTACACGGTGTACGACATCTCGTTCCACTTGCGCTACCACGGCTGGCAGGTCCCCGCGTACCCCCTGCCCGAGAACGCGCAGGACACGCATGTGCTGCGCATCGTGGTGCGGATCGGCATGACGATGGACATGGCGGACTCACTCGTAGCGGACCTGCGGAGCGCCGTCGAGTTCCTCGAGAGCCACGGCGGGATGCCGGAGGTGCAGGCGAAGAAGGGGTTCGCGCACTGAGTCGCGTCGGCACGTGGGTGCCCGGCGTGCGGATGCTCCGCACGTACGAACGGGGATGGTTCCGCTCCGACATAGTCGCGGGAATCGTCCTCGCCGCCATCCTCGTACCCCAGGGTATGGCCTATGCGGAGCTCGCGGGCCTGCCCTCCGTCACCGGCCTCTACACGACGATCGCCTGCCTTGTCGCCTATGCGGTCTTCGGTCCGTCCCGCGTCCTCGTCCTCGGACCGGACTCCTCGGTCAGCCCCCTGATCTTCGCGGCAATCGTGCCCCTCCTCGCGGGCGGGGGGCCGGAGACCGCGATCGTCCTCGCCGGCATGCTCGCCCTCCTCGTGGGGGTGATCGAGATCGGCCTCGGTGCCGCCAAGCTCGGCTTCATCGCCGACCTCCTCTCGAAGGAGGTGCAGGTCGGATACATGACGGGTCTCGGTGTGGTCATCGTCGTCGGCCAGCTCCCCAAGCTCTTCGGATTCTCCACCGACGCCGACGGGTTCGTCGACGAGGTGCGCGCCTTCTTCACGGATCTGGACGCGACGGACACCACGACACTCGCCCTCGGTCTTGCCTCCCTCGCCGTCCTCCTGGTCCTCCCCCGGTTCACGAGGCGTGTGCCTGCTGTCCTCGTCGTCGTGATCGGGGCCACGTTCGTCGTGGGTGTCCTCGGCCTCGCCGACGAGGGCGTCGCAGTCGTGGGTTCCCTTCCCCAAGGCCTACCCCGGCCGTCGATCCCGTGGGTCGACTGGCAGGACGTCGGCCCTCTTCTCGTCGCTGCCGTGGGGATCGTGATGGTGTCCCTTGCGGACACGATCGCGACGTCGACCGCGTTCGCGGCACGCCGCGGCGACGAGGTGAACCCGAACCAGGAGATGATCGCCATCGGCGCCGCGAACGCGTCCGCTGCCCTCTTCCAGGGCTTCGCGATCTCCACGAGCGCGTCTCGGACCGCCGTGGCGGAGGACACCGGCGCCAAGACACAGGTCACTGGGCTGATCGGCGCCGGCCTAGTCGCAGTCCTACTTCTCTTCCTGCCGTCCCTCCTCCAGGACCTGCCCCAGACCGCCCTCGCCGCCGTGGTCATCTCGGCGGCGATCTCCCTCGTCGAGGTCGGTTCCCTCCGTCGGTTCGGTCGGATCCGGCGCTCGGCACTGGCAGTGGCACTCGTCACGGCCCTGGGCGTGATCTTCTTCGGTGTCATCGAAGGGATCCTGATCGCGATCGGCCTGTCCGTCCTCCTCTTCTTCCAGCGGAACTGGTGGCCGCACGGCGAGGTTCTCGGACGGATGCGAGGTGGCGACGACTGGCACGCCGTCGAGCGCCATCCCGACGCCACGCAGCTCGAGGGCATAGTGGTCTACCGGTGGGAGGCGCCGCTGTTCTTCGCGAACGCGGGCATGTTCAGGCAACAGGTCCGCCACCTCGTCGCCGCCCGGGCGGACCTGAAGTGGGTCGTCCTCCAGTGCGAGGCCATCACCGACATCGACGTGACGGCGGCCGACGTGCTCGAACGACTGGATCGCGAGCTCAACGCGACCGGCATCCACATGGCGTTCGCCGAGCTGCGCGGCAGGCTGAAGGACCGCCTGCTCGCCTACGGCCTCATGGGTGAGCTCGACAGGGATCACTTCTACCAGTCGCTCGACGAGGCACTCGAGGCGATCCGCTCCGAGACCGACGAATCCGCCTAGGTGGCCGGGGGCGGGGACGGCGTGGCCTTCCGTGCCTGTTCGGAGAGGGTCTCGAGGTACTCCCGCTGGGAGTCCATCATGGGCGCCATCTGCGCCATCCACTGCTGCTGCTGCTGGGCGCTGAAACTCAGGGACTTGTCGACCATGTCGTCCGTCCGGTCCCAGCTCCACTTCATCATGAGGACTGAGCCCGCGATGCTGAGGATCGTGATGACCACGATGGCGACGATGATCCAGACGACGAGGCTCGTCACGACCCCACCTCCAGTTCGGCGTGTTCGACATCCTTATCGGCCTCTGTCCACCTCGCATTAGCGCCGTCGACTCGGCGACTCGACGGCCTGCACGGCGATCCGGTCGGTGCGGGCGACGGACGCTAGGGTCTGCGCATCGGGTTTGCGGGGGCTCGGTATCGCTCCGGGTCCGGGCTCGAGACGAATGGAGCATGGTCGTGTCAGACGACGTATTCGATTTCGATGCAGACGTCCTGGTCGTCGGATCAGGCGGGGCGGCGTTCTCGGCGGCGATCACGGCCGCGACGGAGGGTGCCTCCGTCGTCATGTTCGAACGGAACGAGGCGATCGGCGGCACCACGGGGGGCTCGGGCGGTACCGCCTGGATCCCGAACAACGCGTCGCTGCGGGCGCAGGGCGTAGACGACCGCCGCGACGACGCCCTCCCCTACATGTGCCGCATGGCGTACCCGCAGTACTACTGCCCCGACCATCCGACCCTCGGCCTCCCCTCCGGCGCCTACGACCTCATCGCCGCCTTCTACGACAACGGTGCCGAGGCGATCGAGCACCTCACCGCGGCCGGAGTCCTCGACGTGAGCGCCGACAGCGTCGTCCCGCACGAGAAGCCCCTCGAGATGCCGTCGGGCAACCTCCTCCTCGGGTTCCCCGACTACGGCGCCGACCTGCCGGAGGAGAAGGTCCCGAACGGCCGTCACATCGGGCCCACACCGGGTACGCCCCCCGTCATAGAGCAACTCGAGACGGGCGCCCGCAAGCACGGTGTCGAGATCGCCCTCGAGCACCAGGCGGCCACAATCCTGAGCAACGACGACGGCGAGATCGTCGGCCTCGAGCTCCGCTACCGTCACCTCACCCGCCTCGCCCGTGCCCGCAAGGCGGTCATATTCGCGAGTGGTGGGTATGCCCACAACACCGAGCTCGTGCAGCGCTACCTGCCGGGCCGCGTGTTCGGGTCGTGCGCGACGCTCGGCGCCCAGGGTGACTTCGTGCGCATCGGCATCGAGGCGGGCGCGATGCTCGGCAACATGCGCAACGCCTGGTACAAGCAGGTGCCGCTCGAGCCGGCGCTGCGGACCGCGACACCCCCCGGTGTATGGCTGCCGTGGGGGGACAGCATGGTCCAGGTGAACAAGTACGGCCGCCGCGTCGTGAACGAGAAGATGCCGTACCACGACCGGGGCCAGATCCACTCGGTCTACGACCCCTCGCGTCGCGAGTACCCGAACCTCGTCCTGTTCCAGATCTACGACGACGAGGTGGCGAGCTCGCCGAGCATGGACGGGATGCGCAGCGCCACACCCCTTCCCGGAGACGAAGTCGACTACGTGATCAAAGGCGACGACTGGCCGGACCTCGCCGCGAAGGTCGACGCCCGCCTCGCCGCGCTCGGCCCCGCGATCGCGGGCATCAGGCTCGACGCCTCCTTCGGCGCCAACCTCGCCGAGACGATCGAGCGCTTCAACGGGTTCGCGGCAGCCGGCAAGGACGCGGACTTCAACCGGGGTGACGCGCCTCTCGACCGGGCGTGGAACGGCCCGAACCGGCCCGGATCGCCCAACCCGTGCCTCGCGCCGTTCTCCGGCACCGGGCCGTACTACTGCATGATGGTCGTCGCCGCGATCCTCGACACGAACGGGGGGCCGGTCGTCAACACCTCGGCACAGGTGCTCGACGTGAACGGCGACCCGATCCCGGGACTGTACGGGGCCGGCAACTGCGTTGCGTCCCCGGCCGGTCAGGGCTACTGGGGCCCCGGCGCCACGATCGGCCTCGGCATGACGTACGGGTACCTGGCAGGCCGCGGCGCGGCGGCCGAGCCCGAGAAGGACTTCTGAGCATCGGGCATACTTGCCCGATGACGGAAACACCTGTGGACCGGTCCGATCCGGTGAGGCACCCCACGACCGAAGAGGCACTCGCCGCCCTCGACATGCCGCTCGTCGACGCGATGCAGACACAGCGGGCGGTACGGCGCCTGCACACAGATCCCGTCGACGACGCCCTCCTCCTGCGTCTCCTCGAGCTGTCTCTCAAGGCGCCGACGAGCTCGAACACGCAGGACTGGTCCTACGTGGTCGTGAAGGACAGGCAGCAGAAGGCCCGCATCGCCCGCCTCTACGGGGTCCTCTACCGTGCGTTCAAGCCGTTCGCCGAGCGCGCCGCACTCGCGGATCCCGCGGTGGAGCGCCAGCTCGCACCGCAGCGCTGGCAGGCCGAGAACTTCGAGGAGATACCCGTACT
Organism: Acidimicrobiia bacterium; assembly: GCA_020850945.1. Classification (GTDB taxonomy): domain Bacteria; phylum Actinomycetota; class Acidimicrobiia; order UBA2766; family UBA2766; genus QWHP01. The sequence continues at coordinate 30,352 of JADZDR010000074.1, forward strand.
CGTCATCCCGTGCTACCGGCGCACCCTCAAGCACGCCCCCGTCGGCTTTCCCCAGATCTCGGTCTCGTCGTACTACGGGTCGGTGTACCCGGCGGTCCAGAACCTGTTGCTCGCGTGCCGCGCGGTCGGTCTCGGTGCCTCCCTGCAGACACTGCCGATCTGGCTCGTGCCGGTCGCGAAACGCATCCTCGGTCTGCCCTGGAACCTGAACCCGGTCTGCATCATCCCGATCGGGTGGGCGAAGGGGAACTACGGCCCGACGAAGCGGCGTCCCATCGGCGAGGTCGTCCACGTCGACCGCTTCGGCAATCGCCCCTTCGCAGGCGGCGAGTGACACCGGACCATTCCACGGACCAACGTCAGGGCGTGAGGCTCCCCCTCGTTCTTGCGCGCGACACGCGCACTTGCGCGCGATTCGCGCCCGCTGGATGTCGATACGCGCGCAAGAACGCGAGTCGCGCGCAAGAATGGCGGGCCATGGCCGGGCTTCTCGTCCTCCAGCACCTCGAACAGGAAGAGCCCTACGGCATCGCGGATGCGTCCCGTGACGCGGGACTCGACGTGGTGGTGCACCGCACAGACCTCGCGGGCGCCCCACCCGCCGTCGATCCCTTCGCCGGTGTCGTCGTGATGGGAGGGCCGATGTCGGCGGCGCGCGACGACGGGTTCCCGACGCGGTCCGCCGAGATCGAGCTCCTCGAAGCCGCCCTGCAGGGAGGGAAACCCGTCCTCGGTGTCTGCCTCGGCGCACAACTCCTCGCCGTGGCGGGGGGCGGGCGCGTGTTCCGGGATGGGCCACTCGAGATCGGCTGGGGCGAGGTGGACCTGCACGCGGCAAGCGGCACGGACCCGCTCTTCGGCGCGAGCGCGTCGCCGCTCCCCGTGCTGCACTGGCACGGCGAGACCTTCACCCTGCCCGAAGGTGCGGTGCTCCTCGCGTCGTCGGGTCTGTACCCGAACCAGGCGTTCAGGCTCGGCGAGAACGCGTGGGGCCTGCAGTTCCACGTGGAGATCACGCGCAGTGCCGTGGAGAGCTTCGCCGCCGCCTTCCCCGAGGAAGCGGCTCTCGCGCCCGGCCTCCTCGTAGACGCCGATCCGCGCCCCGATCGGGTGAGTGCTGCCGGCCGGCCGGTCCTCGACCGCTTCGCCGCCCTCGTCGCCGCGGCGGGCTGAGCCCGGGCCGCGCGCATCTGGGTTTGGCGGGCTGTGGACTCATAGGATGGAGACCCATCGGATACCCGACATGCCCGGGCTGCCCTCTCACCACTGTGGCCGCAGGGCGTTCGCTGGAGGTCTCGTGGCCGCAACGACATCGAACAAGTCACTGCTCACGTGGGTCGACGAGTGGGTCAGGCTGCTCGAGCCGGCCGACGTGCACTGGTGCGACGGAAGCGAGGAGGAGCAGAGCTGGCTCCGCGAGCTGCTCGTCGCGTCGGGGACGTTCCACCGCCTCGACTACGACATCCGTCCCTCGAGCTACCTCGCGCTCTCCGATCCCGGTGACGTCGCCCGCGTCGAGGACCGGACCTTCATCTGCTCCGAGAGCGAGATCGACGCCGGGCCGACCAACAACTGGCGCGATCCCGAGGAGATGCGTGCCGAGATGCGGCGCCTCTACGCCGGGGCGATGGAGGGCCGCACCCTGTTCGTCGTGCCCTTCTCGATGGGGCCGCTCGGCTCACCCATCGCCCACATCGGTGTGCAGCTCACCGACTCCGCCTACGTCGCCGTCAACATGCGGATCATGACACGCATGGGCCAGCCTGCCCTCGACGTGCTCGGTGCCGACGGCGAGTTCGTGCCGTGCATCCACTCCGTCGGCGCGCCGCTCTCGCCGGGTGCGGAGGATGTGGCGTGGCCGTGCGACGCCGCGAACAAGTACATCGTGCACTTCCCCGAGACACGCGAGATCTGGTCGTACGGATCCGGTTACGGCGGCAACGCCCTCCTCGGCAAGAAGTGCTTCGCCCTCCGCATCGCCTCCGCCATGGCGCGGGACGAAGGCTGGCTCGCCGAGCACATGCTCATCCTCGGTGTGACGCCACCGGACGGCCCGAAGCGCTATGTCGCCGCCGCCTTCCCGTCGGCGTGCGGCAAGACGAACATGGCGATGATGATCCCGACACTGCCCGGCTGGAAGATCGAGACGATCGGGGACGACATCGCGTGGATGAAGTTCGGGGAGGACGGACGCCTCTACGCCATCAACCCCGAAGCCGGGTTCTTCGGCGTCGCCCCGGGCACGAACGAGCGCACGAACCGCAACGCCATGCACACGCTCGGCCGCGGCGTCATCTTCACGAACTGCGCCCTCACCGACGACGGTGACGTGTGGTGGGAGGACATGACCGACGAGGCACCCGCGCATCTGATCGACTGGCAGGGTCACGACTGGCATGCGGAGCGCGATACGCCGGCGTCACATCCCAACGCCCGCTTCACGGCACCGGCGTCGCAATGTCCGTCGCTCGCCCCGGAGTGGGAGGACCCGGCCGGCGTGCCGATCTCGGCTGTCCTCTTCGGCGGGCGGCGGGCGACGAACGTCCCCCTCGTCACGCAGTCGTTCAACTGGGAGCACGGCGTGTTCCTCGGCTCGATCATGTCGTCGGAGAAGACGGCGGCCGCTGCCGGGAAGGTCGGCGAGCTCCGCTTCGATCCCTTCGCGATGCTTCCCTTCTGCGGCTACAACATGGGCGACTACTTCGCCCACTGGCTCGGGATCGGCCGCGGCGCCGACACCGAGAAGCTGCCCCGGCTCTTCTGGGTGAACTGGTTCCGCAAGGGCGCCGACGGCAGGTTCCTCTGGCCCGGCTTCGGCGACAACAGCCGTGTCCTCAAGTGGGTCGTCGAGCGGATCGAGGGGGCCGGCGACGCGGTCGAGACACCGATCGGGATACTCCCCACCCCCGAAGGCATCGATACCACGGGCCTCGACATCGACGCAGCCGACCTCGCCGAGCTGCTCTCGGTGAGCGCCGACGCGTGGCGGGAGGAACTGCCCCAGATCACCGCCCACTACGACTCGCTCGGTGAGCGGCTCCCCGACGTCCTCCGCGACGAGCTCGAGGCTCTCGACAAGCGCCTCGCCGACTGAGGTGATCCTCGACCGCTTCCGCCTCACCGACATGGTCGCCGTCGTGACCGGCGCGGGCCGCGGAATCGGCGCGGCGACGGCGGTGGCGCTCGCCGAGGCGGGAGCCGACGTCGTGATCTCGGCCCGCACGGAGGAGCAGCTCGACGAGGTGGCGGGCCGGGTCCGGGCCGCCGGCCGTCGCGCAGCCGTCGTTCCCGCCGACCTCTCCGACGTGGACGCCGTCGCACGTCTCGTCGACGTTGCCCGCGAGGAGTTCGGCCGCCTCGACATCGTCGTGAACAACGTGGGGGGAACGATCCCCAACACATTCCTCACGACTGGAGTGGACTATCTCGAGGAGGCCTTCCACTTCAACGTCTCCACTGCCCATGCCCTCTCGGTCGCCGCCGTGCCCCTCATGCTCGAGGGTGGCGGCGGATCGATTGTGGGCATCTCGTCCGTGCTCGGGCGGGTCGCGGGACGCGGCTACCTCGCGTACGGTACGGCGAAGGCCGCCCTCGCGCACTGGAGCCGGCTCGCGGCACGGGATCTGGCCCCGCGCATCCGTGTGAACGCGATCTCCGTGGGCTCGGTCGCGACCTCCGCTCTCGAGGTCGTCGCCAACCAGGACGAGACGCGTGCGGTGATGGAGGCGGCCACGCCACTGCACCGCATAGGTGACCCGGAGGACGTGGCGGCGACCGTGGTGTTCCTCTCCTCCCCGGCCGGCGCCTACATCACGGGGAAGGTCGTGGAGGTGGACGGGGGTCTGCAGGCACCCAACCTCGAGTTCGAGATCCCCGACCTCTGACGGCGCCCCCCCCGCACGTGGGCGTGTTGAACCACGACTGTCGTGGTTGAGTACGCCCACGTGGGGGTTTCCAAAGACGTGGGTGCATTGAACCACGTCTGTCGTGGTTGAGTACGCCCACGTGGTGTTCGAGGGGTGGGCGTGGGGGTGAGGCGACGCCGCCTTTTCCCCGATCCTCGGCGGCGCCGCTATTCTCCCAGATAACGAACGTTATCCCAGAGGGCGCTCTGCGAGGGCCGGACAATGGGGGAGAAGATGGCACGGGCGTACGACGCGATCGTGATCGGCGCAGGACACAACGGGCTCTGCCTGGCGGCGTACCTGCAACGGGCCGGACTCTCGACAGCCGTGGTCGAGCGGCGTCACGAGGAGGGGGGCGGCGTCAACACCGAGGAACCCGTCCTGCCCGGCTACCGCCACAACATGCACGCCCAGTTCATGGAGTTCTTCGACGTCATGCCGATGATCCGTGACTTCGGCCTCGAGGAGATCGGGCTGCGCACGGTCATGCCCGAGGCGCAGGCCGGCATCACGTTCGAGGACGGGCGTCCACCCATCATCCTCCACCGCCCCGATCTCCTCGACCGCACGCACGAGAGCATCGCCCGCTACTCGAAGGCCGACGCCGACCTCTACTGCGAGCTCAAGCAGCGGGCGGCGAAGCTCGAGATGCTCCTCGCAACAGGCCTCTACAACATCCCGAGCCAAGAGACACAGCAGCAGCAGGCCCTTGCCCTCGCCGCCGTCTTCGGCGATCTCGGCATCAGCGCCTACCACGCCACGAAGACCTGCAAAGTGATCATCGACGAGCTCTTCGAGACGGACGAGCTGCGCGCCCTCCTCTACCGGGCGTGTGTCGAGTGGGGCTTCCCTGTGGACGACTGGGGGACGGCCGGGGGCTTCCTCACCTTCATCATGTGGACGATGGCGAACTGGAAGCTCGTCATCGGCGGCACACACGGCCTCGCCAAGGCCATGATGCAGGCGTGCTACAGGGAAGGTGTCGACCTCATCGAGAACAGCTCCGTCGAGCGGATCGTCGTGGAGGACGGGCAGGCCGTGGGTGTCGTCGTGCGTGGCGAGGAGATCCGCGCGAACCGCCTCGTCGCGTCCAACGCCGACCTGCGCCAGACGCTCCTCGACCTCGTGGGCAAGGACGAGCTGAGTGACCTCTGGGTGAAGCGGGCGGAGGACTACAGGTACGGACCGAGCCACGTGCTCGGCACACCGGTCTTCTGCCTCTACGAGCCACCCAGCTACCGCTCCGCCCGCTGGGACCCCGAGATCGACCGCTGCTTCTACACCGTCGTCGGCTACGACAGCGCCGCCGACATGATCCGTTACATCCGCGATGCCTACTCGGGGCGCATGCCCGAACCCGGAGCCGGCACGTGGGTGAACACGATCTGGGACCCGACGCAGGCGCCGCCGGACAGGCACGCGGCGACGGGCTGGTACTTCCTGCCCGTGGCGAGCGCGCTCAGTGCCGAGGAGTGGGCCGACGTCCGCGCAACCTTCAACGACCGCTTCCTAGAGAAGTGGCAGCGGGCCGCCCCGAACATGACGGCCGGCAACGTCATCGCCCACCGTCTGTACACCCCCGACCAGCAGGAGCAGAAGAACTTGATGCGGGAGGGGGACTTCTCCAACGGCGAGTTCGCGCCGGACCAGCTCGGTGCGAACAGGCCGTTCCCGGAGGCGAGCAACTACCGGACCGAGGTCGCGGGCCTCTACCTCTGCGGCCCGTCCGCATATCCGGGTGGAGGTGTCCACGCGGCCTGCGGCTACAACGCCTTCAAGGCCATCGCCGAGGACCTCGAGCTGCCCAGCCCGATCGATCCGGCAAGGGGTTACTGATGAGTGACATCTACACAGCGGACTGGTACGAGGCGGTAAGGGACGCGATCAACGCGAAGGTGGGGGAGTTGCCTGCGAAGGCCGTGCCGGAAGGGGCGTGGCATGCCGTGGTCGAGATCGTCGGCGACGGCGCCTCGCCGTACGTCGGTGCCGAGGACACGCGCCGCTTCCTCGTGCGCATCGAGAACGGCATGTGCGACTGGTACCGCGAGATCGACACGCCGAATCCCGACGTCAGCCTCGACTACCGCTTCACGGGTCCGGCGACCGTGTTCGACGAGATCGCGGCGGCGCAGCGCGACCCCGTCGACGCCGCCCTCGACGGCACGGTGAAGGTCCGGGGGGACATGCGGTTCCTCATGCGTCAAGCCGAGCTCGTGAAGGTCCTCCTCGAGGCCTACACGACGAGCGTGGACACGGAATGGCCCCAGGGCAAGCCGCCTTACAACGGCGCGGCCGGGTGAGTGGAAGGACTCGACATGCGTGACGCCTACGACGTGATCGTCATCGGAGCGGGCCACAACGGCCTGACCCTCGGTTCCTACCTGGCGCGGAGCGGCCTCGACGTACTGGTCCTCGAGCGCCGCCACGAGGAGGGTGGCGGTCTCTGCACGGAGGAGGTGACCCAGCCGGGCTTCCTCCACAACATCCACGCCAACTACCACACGTTCGTCGATCTCGCGCCCCCCGTCGGCGATCTAGAGGTGCGCAAGCACGGGGTCGAGTACGTGAGGCCCGAAGTGCAGATGGCGTCGATCTACGACGACGGCACCGCCCTCACGATCCACTCCGACCTCGAGAAGACGAAGGCGTCGATGGCGCGCTTCTCAGAGCGTGACGCCGAGACCTTCGGCCGTCTCCACACCGAGGCGCACGGCTACATCGACCTCCTCCTCGGCACGCTCATGTACCAGCCGCCCCTCTCCGTGAAGGAGCTCACGCGTGCCCTCGCCGCATTCGGCGTCGAGGACCGCTCCGAGTTCCTCTCCGTCAAGTTGCGCCGTGAGTCGATCAACCAGTTCCTCGATCAGCACTTCGAGAACGACAAGATCAAGGCGCACCTCGCCTTCCACGGCGCTGTCTGCTCCTACACGAACGACGTGCCAGGTCTCGCGATCGGCTATCCGCTCCTCATCGGCAAGATCGACAACTGGCATCTCTGCGTCGGCGGGTCGCATCGTCTCGCCCACGCCCTCTGGCGTGATCTCGCCCAGCACGGTGGCACGCTCGTCGCCAACGCCGGCGTGGGACGCATCCTCGTCGAGGGTGGCCGCGCCGTCGGTGTGCGGCTCGAGGACGGAACGGAGATCGAAGCCCGCAAGGCCGTGGCCTCGACGGTCAGCGTCGAGCAGACGTTCCTCGAGTTCCTCGACGCCGAGTCCGTCGGCGAGGAGCTCACGCAACGCGTGAAGTCCGACGTGAAGCACAAGGACTGGACCCTCTTCTCGGTGCACCTCGCGATGAACCGGCTGCCCGAGTACGAGGCGGCGGCGTTCGACCCGGACGTGAACCGGGCGTGGGTGGTCAACCTCGGCTACGACTCGACACGGGCCCTCGACGCCGACTGGGCGACGATCCGCAGCGGTCAACTGCCCGAGCCCAAGCCGAACGCCGCGGTCAACAGCCTCTACGACCCCATCGACGCGCCGGAGGGCTGCTACACGGGCCTGTTGCGCCAGTTCGCCCCGTTCTCGTTCGCCGACGGAGGTGCGGGCGCCTGGGAGCGAGCGGGCCGCTGGTATGGTCAGCGCTGCGTCGACGCGTGGACGCGCTACGCCCCGAACCTCGACGGGGGGATAATCGAGTGGGCGGTGGACACGCCGCTCGACATCACACGCAAGCTCGTGAACATGCCCCACGGTGACTGGATGATGGGTGAGATCTCACTCGACAACATGCTCGACCAGCGTCCCCTGCCGGAGCTCGGCGAGTACCGGACGCCGGTCACAGGGCTCTACATGGCGGGTTCGACCCAGCATCCGCACGGGTTCATCACATTCGGCCCCGGCTACAACGCCCTCCAGGTGATGGCCGACGACCTCGGGATAGAAAAATGGTGGCAACAGATCTGACAACAGGGGCCGGGCCCGCCGTCCGGCTCGAAGCGGGCGACGACGCGTCGGGCTTCGCCTGCATGATCGGCGACCTCCTGGCCGACAACCTGCGTGACTACGCGGGGCGACGCCGCGTGGCGTCGCGGGCCCGCGGCGACGTCGTCCTGACCGCGACCGACAAGACCGCCGAGATCACCCTCTCGTTCGGCCCCGACGAGATCGTCGTGCGCGAGGGCAGAGTCGCGGACAGCGCGGTGCTCGCCGGTCCGTGGGTCGAGATGGCCAAGCTCTGCAGCGGCCGCCTCAACCCGCTCAAGGCCCTCGCTTCGGGCACGATCGACGTCGACATGGGCCGCCACCCCGCCCTCGTGGCCGCGACGGGGTTCGTGCTCTCGGTGCCGCCCTCCTATTACGGGGACACCTCACGCAGACGCAACGTGACGATCGGGATCGCCGTCGCAGTCGGCGTGGGTGCGGCTGTCACCGGTGTCGTCGTCTGGCGCCGCCGGCGCGGCTGAGCAGCCTGGGGCGTCAAGGGAAGGTCGCCGCCTTGGGGGGTCGGTCGGTAGCCTGGGCCAGAACCGAGCGTCGGACATCCATACCGGCGCCACCCGGGGGAGAGACACATGGGGGTCTCTGGCTACGACGTGATCATCGTCGGCTACGGTCCGGTCGGAGCCGTGGCCGCGAACCTGCTCGGGCAGGCCGGCCTCGCTGTCGCGGTCGTCGAGCGGACGGCCTCCGTGTACCACCTGCCCCGCGCATCCCACTTCGACGACGACGTGATGCGCGTCTTCCAGGCCGCCGGGCTCGCCGCCGAGATCGAGGCGATCACGGCGACGATCGAGGGGACGGACGTCATCGGTCCGGACGGGAACGTGATCCTGAGCGTGACGGACCGCGACCTGCCGGGCGTGCAGGGCTGGACGCGGGGCTACGCGTTCTGGCAGCCCGATCTCGAGGCGGAGCTACGCAGGGGTGTGCGCCGCTTCGAGAACGTCGACGAGCTCCTCGAGCACGAGGTCGAGGCGGTGATCCAGCACGACGGCGCCCCCGTGTCGGTCCAGGTTCGCGACCTGGGCAGTGGTGCCGTCAGCCACCTCACGGCGAGCTGGGTTCTGGGATGTGACGGTGCCCGCAGCCTGTGCCGGGCCCAGGCGGGGATCGACCTCGACGATCTCGGCTTCCACGAGCTCTGGCTCGTCGTGGATGCGCTGCGCGTCCGACCGGTCGAGCTCCCACGCGTCGTGCAGCAGATCTGCAGCCCGGAGCGCCCCCGCATGTTCTTCCCCTCGGCGGGCAACCACTGCCGCTGGGAGTTCAAGATCCGCGACGGCGAGTCGCCGACGGACGTGGCGAAACCGGACCACATCGCGCGTCTCCTCGCGTCGTGGGTGGATCCCGACGACATCGAGGTGACGCGGACCGTCGTGTACGCGTTCAAGTCCCTCATCGCCCGCCAGTGGCGCGACGGCAATCTCCTGCTTCTCGGCGATGCTGCGCACCAGATGCCGCGCTTCCTCGGCCAGGGCATGTGTGCCGGCATCCGTGACGTCGCCAACGTGGCGTGGAAGCTCGCGCTCGTCGCGGCCGGGACCGCTCCCCCCTCCCTTCTCGACACGTATCAGATCGAACGCGAACCCCACGTCCGTACCGTGACGAAGCTCTCCGTCGACTTCGGACGCTTCCTCGAGGCGGCGACGTCGGCACAGCAACGCACACCACGCGTCACCGACCTCGCCTTCCCCGGGCTCGTCGCCGGGGTCGTGCACCACGGCCCTGCTGCCGGGTCCGTGTTCCCCCAGCCGCGTGTGCACACGGCACACGGAGCCACGGTGCCCCTCGACGAGGTCCTCGGCAAGTCGTTCTCGCTCGTCTCGCACCGCGACCCGCGGGAGGCGCTGAGTCCCGCATCGGTGGCGTTCTGGGAGTCGCTCGACGCGAGCTTCGTGCAGGTGCTGCCCGCTGGTGAGCCGATCGGTGGCAACGACTGCGTGGCCCTCGAGGGTGCCGCGCCCGATCTCACCGGGCTGCTCGCAGACGACGAGGTCGTCGTCGTGCGGCCCGACCGGTACGTGTACGGGACGACGCGGGACTGGGTGACAGGGGACGGTCTCACGGCGGCAATGCGGGGCGATCTCGGTCAGGTGGGTGTCGCGTGACCGCCGTCGAGGAGGGACGAGTCGAGATGCCACCTGCCCCGCTGCACTCACAGCTCCCCGACCTGTCCGGCTTGTTCCGGGGCGCACAGCGGCTGCTCGCGAAGCTCCCCCCCGCCCGCATGGCGCTCGCCGTCCCCCGCACGCTGGAGTGGGCGGCGCAGTCCTGGTTGCGCCGCGGGCCGGCGTCTGTCGAGGAGGGGCCCCCGAGACCCAAGGTGTCCCTGGGTCTCGCCGCCCAGGTCGCCGTGGACGAGTCGATGCTCATGCTCGCCATGGCCCCGAGCCGCTTCCCGCATCGGGACGACTACTTGCGCGGGGGGCTCGACATCACCGACGCGTACGACTTCTACCGGGAGCGGGGCTGGCTCGACGCCCCCCTCGGCTACCACCGTGATCCGCCTCCCCTCGGGGACGACTACTGGATCCGTCCCACCCGCACTCTCACCGGCGTGGAGTACGAGCACCTCAGCTTCGAGAGCGGATACGAGCCGTATCCCGGTGAGCCGGGAGGCGAGCGGTGGCGCCGTCTCGTGCCCAATCGCACGGCCCACGTCTGGGTGATGCGCCACGCAGACGACGAGCCGCGTCCCTGGCTCGTCTGCCTGCACGGCTTCATGATGGGGATCCCCCCCATAGATCTCCTCACGTTCCGGGCCCGCCGTCTCTTCACGGAACTGGGTGTGAACATCGCCGTGCCCGTCCTCCCTCTGCACGGGCCCCGCAAGATCGGCGTGATGGGTGGCGACGGCTTCATGACGTACGACCTCATCAACGCGGTCTACGGTCTCACGCAGTCGATCTGGGACATCCGCCGCGTGATCGGTTGGATCCGGGCCCAGGATCCCACGGCGATCGGTGTGCACGGCATCTCGCTCGGTGGGTGTGTGACGGGACTGATCGCGGGACTCGAACCGGGACTCGACTGTGTCGTCGCCGGCGTCCCGGTCTGTGACATCCCGGACATCTTCGGCCACCACAGTCCTCGTGTGATCCGGGAGCGCTCACACGAGCACGGCATCCTCGGCCCGGCGTCCTCGCAGGTCTGCAGTGTCGTGTCCCCGCTCACCTTCGAGGCATTGCTGCCCCGTTCACGACGATTCATCTACGCCGGGCTCGGCGACCGCATGACGACTCCCGCCCAGGCGCACAAGCTCTGGTTGCACTGGGACCAGCCGGCCATCCATTGGTATCCCGGCAACCACGCCGGCTTCCTCTGGGGGAGGGGCGTGGAGGGGTTCGTACGTCAGTCCCTCGTCACCTCGGGAATCTGCCTCGATCCGGATCGGACACCCGACACCCACGCATAGGCTCCGCGCGTCCCGCCCGCTCCACCGAGCCACCACCCTTCTTGCGCGCGAACCGCGTTCCTGCGCGCGTATCGCGTGGTGCTGAGCGCGAGTCGCGCGCAAGAGCGCGAGTCGCGCGCAAGAACGGGGGGAAGGGGGGGAGGGGATTCCCGCCGCCGAGCTGGGTCAGAGCCACGGCGCGCGGGGTGCGATGAGACGTACTCCGTTGTGGATGAAGAAACTGCGCACGAAGTTGGCGCGCTCGGTGACGGTGCGACTGTCTCCGTTCCCGGTCTGGTCGCCGAACTCGCCGATCAGCACCTCCACCTTCTTGCGCTCCTTCACGACGATCTGCCCGCGCTCCCGGTCGAGGCAGCGTTCGACGAGGTCGTCCGGCTCCGCCTCGGCGAAGGCGCAGAACTCCTCGACGACGGCGCGACGGCGGCCGATCTCGGCCTCGCCGACTCCGCTTTCCGAGAGGGCGTGGGTCCAGGCCTCCAATGCAGGCATCGTCACCTCTCGAGCTCGTAGCCGGCGGCGTCCCTGTCCCACGTGTCAGGTGTCACGCCCTCCTCGCGCAGACCGGCCTTCTGCACGCGGTGCGTCTCGGTCTTGGCGAGCTCGTCCACGACGCGGAGGTAGCGGGGCACCATGAAGTAGGCCATGCGCTCCTCGCACCACTGCATGATCGCGACGGGATCGAACTTTGCGTCCGGCTGCAGGACGAGTGATGCCATGACGTCGTCCTCGCCCACGTCGGCCGGGACGGCGTAGACGGCGGACTCCAGCACGGAGTCGTGTCCGTTGATGACCTTCTCGACCTCGAAGGACGAGATGTTCTCGCCGCGGCGCCGCATCGAGTCCTTCTTGCGGTCGACGAACCAGAGCCAGCCGTCCTCGTCCCGGTAGGCGAGGTCCCCCGAACGCAGCCAGCCGCCGCGGGTCTTCTCCTCGGTTGCCTCCGGGTTCTTGTAGTAGGTCACGAACGACATGTCGCCGATGGGGCGGGACACGATCTCGCCGATCTCGTCCGCGTCACATTCGGTGTCGTCGTCCCGCACGACCTTCATCTCGTTGATCGGGAGGGGCTTGCCGATCGAGCCGGGCGGGGCGTCGGTACCGGCCATCGTGAGCCCGCCTTCGACTGTGCCGTAGAACTCGAGGATCTCGACTCCGAAGCGCTGCTCGAAGGGCTCCCAGATGTCCTTGGGGCAGGCGGCGCTGACGACGATCCGCACGCTGTTGGTGGCGTCGTCGGGGCGTTCGGGCTGCTTGAAGAGGATCGGGATCATCGCCCCGAGCGCGTTGAACTGCGTGGCCCCGTATTGGCGGATCTCGTCCCAGAAACGGGACGCCGAGAAGCGCCGCCCGAGGCCGATCTTCGTGCCCATGCCGAACGCGCCCCAGATCGAGATGATGGCGGCGTTGGCGTGGAAGAGGGGGAGGCACGTGTAGTAGACGTCCTCGGCCGTGAGGCCGGCAAAGGCGCACAGGAGCGATCCGCCGAGGACCTGGCGCTGGGGGATGGTGACGCCCTTGGGCAGCCCGGTCGTGCCCGAGGTGTACATGAGCATCATGAGGTCGGAGTCCTTGACGTCTCCGTGATCCGCGTCGACGGGATCGGCGGCCGACACCTGTGTCCAGGGGACGGTGCCCTCGACTTGGGCACCGACCACGACGACGCGCCGGACCTTGGGAAGGCGGTCGCGTACGGCCTCGAAGCGGTCGAGGAGATCCGCGTGCACGATCGCCGTGTCGGCATCGGAGTGATCGACGATGTGGACGAGCCCGTCGCCCTTGAGTGCCACGTTCACGGGGACGACGGGGGCGCCGACGCGGGCCGCGCCGAACCAGGCGAAGAGGAACTCCGGCTGGTTCGGCATGAGGAGGGCGACGTGTGAGCCGCGTTCCACGCCCACCTCGCGCAGGCCGTTCGCGACCTGTGCCGAGCGGTCGTCCATGTCCGCGTACGTGAAGACCTCGTCCTCGAACATGAGGAACGGCTTGTCTCCGCGGGCGGATGTGGCCGTCTGCAACATGCCGCCGACGGTTCCGGGTGACGCCTCCATCGAGTCCTCCGAGTTCGCTTGTGTCGGTCCGTGCGGGGACGCGGTCTCGTCTCAGGCCACGAGGATGTGCACGGCCTGGGCAGCGGCGTCGTTGCCGAGGAACCCGCCCCCGTTCTGCGTGAGGCCGATGCGGGCGCCTTCGACCTGACGTGCCCCGCACTCACCGCGGAGCTGCCATCCGACCTCGCACACCTGGGCGATGCCGGATGCGCCGATCGGATGGCCTTTCGCGCAGAGTCCACCCGACGTGTTGACGGGGATGCGCCCGCCGAGTGCGGTCGCGCCTTCGTCGACGAGCTTGCCGCCGTCGCCCCGCGGGCAGAACTCGAGATCCTCGTAGGCGAGGATCTCCGCCGCGGCCGTGGCGTCGTGCACCTCGGCCACGTCGATGTCGTCCGGGCCGAGCCCCGCCATCTCGTAGGCAGCGCGGGCTGCCCGCACCTCGGCCATCTCCTCCATGGCGGAGGGGAGGCGTCCCGATTTCAGGACCGACGCCGCGATACCGGGGCCGTTGATCCCCTTGGACTTCGCGTAGTCCGCCGAGACGAGCACGATCGCCGCCGCCCCGTCACCGATCGGCGCGCACATCGGTACCGTGAGGGGCCAGGCGACCTCGCGGGCGCCGAGGACCTCCTCGAGCGTCATCTCGTTGCGGTACTGCGCTTTCGGGTTGAGGGCCCCGAAGTGGTGGCTCTTCACGCAGACCTGGGCGATCTGCTCCTGTGTCGTGCCGTATTGCTTCATGTGCCCGCGGATCGCCGCCGCGTAGATGTCCATGAACATCGACTTCGGCTTGGCCTCACCCGCCGGTGCGCCGTCCTCCTTCTTGGGGGCGGTCGCCTGCATGGCGGCGATGATGTCACGTACGAACTCGACGTCGACGGCCGCGCTGAACGCCTCGAGCGAGACCTTCTTGTCCTCGTGCGTGAGCTTCTCGACACCGACGGCGAGCGCGACGTCGACGGCGCCGCTCTGCACCTGCATCCAGGCGAGGTTGAGGGCCGTCGAGCTCGACGCGCACGCGTTCTCGACGTTGTAGATCGGGATGCCGCCGATCTCGGACTCGCGGAGCACGACCTGGCCGCAGATCATCTCCTGGCCCGTTATGAGTCCCCCCACGGCATTGCCGACGACGGCGACCTCGACATCCTCGGGTTGGATCCCCGCATCGGTGAGAGCGCTGTCGACGGCGCCCTTGGAGAGGCCCTTCAGGCCGAGGTCGGGGAACTTGCCGAACTCGGTCATACCGATGCCGGCGATGCGAACGAGATCAGTCATGACGCCCCTTGCTTCCCGAAACCTCAGATAATAACGTTTATCATATTCTGTGTCGCCTCGGAAAGCCCGCAGGCGGGCAGGCACGAACCCGCTGAAAGGACGGTCCGCGTGGACATCTTCGAGACCATCGGCTCGAGGCGGTCGATCCGCTTCTACCAGACGTGGCGTCCTGTCGAACGCTGGAAGATCCAGACGATGCTGGAGGCCGCGCGGCTCGCCAGCCACGCCGCGAACGTGAACGCGTTGCGGGCGATAGTGGTCGAGCGCGAGAACATCACGGAGGAGATCGAGAACGCGACTCTGCCCGTGAACCTGCAGCTCCGTCTCGCCCCCGCGCTCATCTTCTGGTTCGGAGACCTCGCTGCCTGGGACGACCAGGCCGAGACCCTCACGCAGCTCCTCGACGTGGGCGCCCTCGCGCCCGGTTTCGGTTGGTCGGAGACCTTCATCAACGACTTCATGGTGCCCAGGACGAAGGCCGCGGCCGAGTCCGGCGACCAGGGCGCGGCGATGACAGCGCTCGACGCCGGTCTCGGGATCGCCCACGCCCAGCTCACGGCGACGGCCCTCGGCCTCGGCACGTGCCTCAACCCGTTCTTCGGGAACGCACAGGCCCTCTTCGATCTGCCCGAGTCGTGCCGCGTGTGGTGGGTCATGACGGTCGGCTATCCGGCCGAGTCCGCCGACGGCGGCGGGCAGAGGCCACGTGCGGACTTCGAGAAGCTCTTCCACCTCGGGCGGTACGGCGAGCCGTTCCCGCGGGACGAGGAGGTCGTGGAGGACCTCCAGGAGAAGAAGATGATCCAGACGCCGGCCCCGGCCGCGTGGCGCAAGGACGAGCTACGCGCGCTGGCGGCCATGTTCGGCCTGCCCGAGTGAAGGACCGGAGGGACGCACCAGCGTGAGCTACGTGGTCGCGGAGAGCTGCACCGACTGCGGTGCGTGCATCCCGGCGTGCCCGCGTGCGGCGATCCATCCCAGCGTCTTCGGCCCCGTCCCCCTCACGGTCGACCCGCTTGCCTGCAACGACTGCGACTCCTGCGCGCGGGTCTGCCCGGAGCACGCCATCGCCGCCGACCCCGAATGGCCCATATGCCGGGGCCGGGGCTGCCCGCTCACGAGCCGTCGCTACTCGTGCTGGGCGTGCACGGAGTCCCGCATCCGCTGCCTCGAATGCGGCGGGCCGCTCTGGAAGGGCCCCGACGACGGACTGTGGCGCTGTCCGGCGTGCGAGATCGAGGGCCGCGTGTCCTGTCCCAAGTTGCGCAAGCACCGCGCCGGGAATCGCGACAGCCTCCAGACTCTGGGTACCTGAGCGGCGATATATCGCCGCTCAGGTACCCAGAGTGTGTGTATGCGAGTGTTCGTGCGTGTCGGGAAGGTCAGGGCTCGATGGCGACAGCCGCGATCGGAGGCAGGTCGTCGCGGACGAGCTCGAACTCGCGACCGCCGTCGCGGCTCACGAGGAGCTCCCCCGCAGTCGTCCCCGCGGCCACGAGGCCGGGTACGGCCGCGATTCCCTGACGTTCCACGTTCCCCGCGAATCCCTCGCACACGAGCTCCCACGCGACAGGCGTGTTCGCCTCGCTGCGGAAGAGCGCGGCCTCCGGTCCCCCCTCCTCCCAGAAGGGAGGAGGCCCCGACGCAGACGACATGAGGAGCACATCGCCTGTCCGGGCGAGGGCCTGTGTGTATCCCCGGTCGACGCCGTCCATCTCCCACGTCCAGGCGGCCCCTGCGTCCCGACTCATGTGGAAGCCCATTCCGGTCGTGGCGGACCAGAGCGGACCGTCGATCACGACGGCGTGCACGTCCTCGTAGAGCCCTTCGTTGCGGGCGGCCCACGTGACGCCCCGGTCCTCGGACACGGCGACCCCCCCCGCCTCCACTCCGACCACGATGCGGTCACCCTCGAGGCACACCGCGCAGAGGTCCGCCGGCCCCCACGGCGAGTACCACTCGGAATACCCCACGACACTCTCGAGGCCCGTGAATCGCACGGCACCGTCGCCCCCCAACTCGATGAGGGCGGCGGGTTCGATCCCGACATAGACGCCGCCGCGCGGCGCGGGGGTGACGACCCAGATCATCGCCCCCTCCAGTCCGAGCTCCTCCCAATCCGGAGATCCGGGGGCGACACGCACGTGCACACCGACCTTCTCGGAGGCGACGACCAGGCGGCCATCCCGCACGTCCAGTGTCTCTAGGGGGTGGCCCTCGAACCCGGTGCCGCGCACGACCCCGGCAGGGTCGACGGACACGAGGCCCTGTTCGGTCGCGAGATGGATTACCCCCGGCACGGTCACGACGTCACCTTACCGACTCGTTCGCCGCCTTGCTCTAGGCCTTCGACCCGTCCCCGTCTCCCGTGCCCTGCGCCGCACCGGCCGGCTGCGCGTCCGGCGTGGTCTCGGCCTCGGCCCCGGTCCGCGTGGCGAGGCGAGGCCGCTTGCGCACCGTCTCGGTCTCCTTCTCGGCGGCCTCCGCCGCCCGTTCACGGTTCTCCTTGCGCCGCTCCTTGGCCTTGCCCACGTGCTCCTTGCGGTCGTCGCTCCAGTGGCTCTGCTTGCGGGTCTTGAACAGCGCCCGCAGGAGGAGGCGGATCGTCTCACGTCGCGTGGCGACGTGGACTAGGCCGGGCAGGTCGTCCTCGCACATCGTGATCGTGAAGTCCCAGTGGACGGGCTCGTGGATCGTGCCCCGGATGACGAGCTCGTCGTCCTGGCGCAGCACTACGTACTCGCGGAAGTCCATCACGAGCTCTTTGCGGCCGAGGCCCTTGGACTTGAGCTTCATTCGTACTCACCCTCCAGCAGCATTGCGTGTTCCTGTGGACTCAGAGCCGTTCGGCCGCGCTCAGGGCGACACGGTCAAGCGTGCCGTCCATGATCGAGAGCAGCTTGGCGTCCCGGTAGAACTTCTCGACGGGGTACTCCTTCGAGATCCCGTATCCCCCGAACACCTGGATCATCTCGGACGTGATCTGCATGACTGCCTCGGAGGCCATGGTCCGCGCCTCGAAGGCGAGGCGCAGATCGGGGCGCCCCTGCGTGAGGAGCCAAGCGGACTTCCAGAGCATGAGGCGGGACGCTTCGAGACGGCGGGACGCGTCGAAGAGCTTCATCTGCACGAGCTGGTGCTCGAAGATCGCCCGCCCACCCTGCGCCCGTGCCTTGGCGTGGGTGAGGGCCTCCTCGAACGCGGCGCGGGCCACGCCGACGGCGAGCAACCCCACGGACGTGTTCCCGGTCGTGACTATGAACTCGAGGAGCGTGCGGTACATGGGGCCCGCCGGGACGATGCACATCTCGTCGGGGACCCAGACGTCGTCGAAGTAGATCTCGGCCTGGTTCAGGGCACGCAGGCCGAGCTTGTCGAGGGGCCGTCCCCGGCTGATTCCGTCGAGGTCACCCGGGATGAGGAAGACGCCCGTGCCCGACATGTCGGAGTCGGCGTCCGCGGCGGCCATGAGGAGGATGAAATCGGCGTACCAGCCGTTCGACACGAAGGCCGATTTCGCCCCGTTCACGAGGAATCCTCCGCCCTCGGCGCGCTGCACGGTGACACCGCTGCCGGCCTCCTCGTGACTCGCCTTCGTGCGGAAGTGGATGTCCTTCTCGCCGAAAGTGAAGATGTCGGACCCGACCTGGGGTTCGGTTATCGCCCAGCAGCCACTGTGGATGCCCTGTGCGTCCTCGACGAATGCCTCCGCGTACTCCTTGTAGCGGGGGTGGCGGGCGGCGAGCCCGAACATCTGGATCACGAAGTGGCCGATCGGGGCGACGAGGAGGTGGCTCGCGAGACCGCCACCGCCGGCAGCGAGCTCCTCGAGGATCACGTAGCTCGCGAACGGAGGCAGGCCGAGGCCACCCTCCTCTTCGGGCACGGTGAGCTTGTGCAGGCCCATCTCGTACGAGCGGGCGAGGATCTCCTTGAACTTGCCGCTCGTGTAGGCCTCGGCCGGATCGGAGATCGTGTCGATCTCGGCCTCGGCCGGGCGCAGCTCGTTGGCGACGAAGTCACGTGTGAGCTTCTGGGCGTCCGTGATCTCGTCCGGCAGGTCGAACCCGAACATCTCAGCCTCCTTGGTTGCCCGGCATCCTGCGGAAATCGACCCGCGTGGCACGGTCCACCGTTGCGGGTTGCCATGCGGTCGGAGTGTAGGAGAGGTGGCCGTACCCGCCGGCGAGATGGAGCCACTTGACCATGCCGCCCTCGACTTCGTTCGGGCCCCTCCACCCGGGGAACTGCCAGCTCTCCCAGCCGTTGTACACGATGATCTGCCCGGGCCGAACGGACGGTGACACCTTGGCACGAACGATGAAGCCACCCGTGTCGTTGAACACCTCGATCACGTCGTGATCCCCGACCCCGCGCACGTGGGCATCGTCCGGGTTGACTGCGGCATGTGGTTCGCCGCGGTGGGTCTGGAGGAGCACCCTGTTCCCGATGTTCATCCTGTGCACGCTCCACCGGCAGTGCCCGGACGTGAGCTCGAGGGGATGGTCGCCGCCCATCGCTGGTGGGGCCTTGTGTGTGGGCAGGGCCTCATCCGCTTCGAGGAACCAGGGATGGTCGATGTAGAACTGCGCCCGCCGCGTCAGCGTCGGGTAGGGATCGCCTTGTTCGACGTGGTTGCGCAACGGAACGTGCGTCTCGCCGTCGGGGAAGGGTGACGCCTGTGCCTTCGCGTAGGGCAGGACCCCCCATCCGCTGAAGGGGATGTGGCCGTTCCGGCGTGCACTCGCGAGGTCGGTTCCCTCGGGGAGGGCGCCTGTGTGCGCCGAGTCCCGCAGCATCTCGTCGGCGAGCACCTCCGGGTCGGTGAAGTGCCCGTCGAGGGTGTACGTGTTCCACAGGTCGGCATACCGGTGCACGATCCCGGCGCGGTCCGTGTAGGACTCGAGTCCACGTCGCTCCGCCTCCGCCGATATCTCCGTGGTGAGGCGGGCGAAGATGTCCCACTCCGTCAGGGCATCCCCGGCCGGGTCCTGCGCCTTGTCCGAGAACGTGAGGTGCATGAGGTGCGGTGTCGGGATGTGGAAGTCGATCTTCTCGTAGTGCTGCGCAGCCGGAAGGACGAGGTCGGCCTGCAACGCCGTGGCAGACATGCGCTGGTCGATGACCACGACGAGATCGAGGCTCGACCAGAGGTCGTCGAGGATCCCGCCGCCACCCCGGGTGCGGCGCCGCATGTTGCCCCCGCACTCGATGAGCACGCGGGGCGGAGAGGAGAACGCGGTGTCGGCGCCTGCCCACCAACCGGCAGCGACGGCCTCGTCCACGAACGACTCGAACGGCCGGGACATGGACGGGTCGTGCCAGGCGGTCTTCGTCCAACGGTCCCGATATCCGGTGTTCGCCCACCAGTGGAAGAACGGCGGGAACATCTGTGTGGCGAGCCGGGCCAGACTCGAGGTGGCGATCTCGTCCGTTGCCGTCGGGTCGTTCGCCCTCTCGGCGGCGGCGAGCATCTCGAGCCCGAGCATGACCGTCTCCGCACCCTCCACGCCCGGCTGGAACTTGGCCATGGCGATGGCCGGTCCGTCGAACATGCCCGCGCTCCACGCCCGGATCCCCGTGCCCTTCTTGCCCCAGTTGCCGGTCAGGGCGAGGAGCAGGCAGAGGGACCGCTCCACGAGGTCGCCGTGGTAGTACTTCGAGGCCGCGGCGCCGAAGAGGATGTTCGTGCGGTTGCGGGCGACCTTGCGGGCGAGCTCGCGGATCGTGTCGGCGTGGGCGCCACAGTGCCGGGAGGCCAGTTCGGGCGTGTGCTCGGCGTCGAGCCGGGCGCGCAGGAGCTCCAGCACTGGCCGGGCTGTCGTCCTCGACCCGTCGCCGAGCGTGACCTCGAGGCCGCCGGCCAGGTCGGGGACTTGCCCGCTCTTCAGCGAGGCCCGGTCGGCAGGCACGAGCTCACCGTCGACGAGGTGGAAGAACTCGACCTCCGATCCTGCGGGATCGATGTCGGAGGCCCGCAGGAACCTGCCCGTGTCCGCTCGCACGAGGAGCGAGAGGTCGGTCTGCTCCGCCACGAACTCGCGGTCGAGCAGATCCTCGGAGAGGATCACCTGGCACATGGCGAGGGCGAGGGCGGCGTCCGACCCGGGCTGGACGGGGACGTGCACGTCGCAGTGCATCGCCGACGCGTTGTAGTCCGGCGCGAACATGACGACTTCGGCGCCGCGGTAGCGCGCCTCGAACACGAAGTGGGCGTGGGGGATGCGGGTGAACGACGGGTTGAGATGCCATATCAGGACGAGGTCCGAGTGGAACCAGTCGTCGATCGACGAGACGAAGCCGTACTTGCCGAACGTGATGTGCATGCCGACATTGAAGTCGTTGGTCGTGGCGTTGAAGTCGGTGATCGTGCCGCCGAGCTGGTTCATGAAACGATGTGTCGGCGCGATGGTCGTCATCTCCGGCGTGCCTTCGTGGAGGACGGCCTGGGGCCCGTCGGCCTCGATGGCGTCGACGATCGCGCCGGCGAGGAGGCCGAGCGCCTCGTCCCAGCCGATCGTTTCCCAGCGGCCGCTCCCGCGGGCCCCGACGCGCCTGAGAGGTCTCGTCACGCGGTCGGGGTTGTCGAGCTGCCTGCTCCAGGCTGCACCCTTGTTGCAGCCCATCGGGTTCTTGTCAGGCACGCCGGCCTCGACGGGCGCGAACGTCCCCGTCGCCTCCTCGAAACGCACCGAGCCGTCCCCCGCGAAGACGCGGTAGGAGCAGTTCCCGGGATAGCAGTCGACGCAGTGAGTGCCCCACGTGACCGAGTCCCAGGCCCACCTACTTCGATAGCGGTCGCCTGCATCGGGCCGGGGGGCGCCCGCTGTCATGTCAGGAGCTCGGATGCCCATCGACAACCTGCTGTGTCTCGGCTTCGGGTTGGAAGCCCTGCGGCCTTCAGGCTCGGTCGAAACTGCAGCGCAGCGAGCAAAGCGAGCGAGAACTGTTTCGACCGAAGCCTGTCAGCCCCCTTGGACTTCCCGGATGTAGGCGTGGTCTGCCGCCACGAACGCGGCGAGACGATCGGCCGCCCACGCGAACGTGGCCGCGGGATCGGCTGCGGCGACCTGCTCGGCGAAGGACGGGATCCAGAGGGAGAGCTGGCGGTCGTGGAAGTCGAGCTGGGCCCGCCGGTAGGAACCGGCGAGGCGGTCCGACGGTGATGCCGCCTCCTTGAACGTGATGAACTGCATGAAGTCGCACTCGGTCCCGAGGTGGTCCGGGGCACGACCGGAGTCGTCTCCCGCCTGCAGTCCGAAGTACTCGTAGAACCGCACGACCTCGGCGAGGTTGCCTTCCGGGTCGTCGAAGTGCGTCCCCGCGCTGACCAGCGCCGGGCTGCCCTCGAAGACCTGGCCGAACTGGCTGCAGTAGTCGTCCTTGGTTATCCCGTCGGCGAGGGGCGCCGTGCCGGGGTCGAACTCGAAGGAGAGCAGCTCGACAGCCGTCTCGAGCTCCTTCGTCCACTGGCCCGAGCACGCCATGTCGTAGTGCTCGCCGTCGGCACCGCCGAAGAACCGGCCGAACACCTGGTAGGTGGCGCTGCGCGCGGTCGTCTCGTTCTCCTCGATCTCGACCGCCTGCTGGCCCGTGTCCT
This sequence comes from Acidimicrobiia bacterium, assembly GCA_020850945.1. Lineage (GTDB taxonomy): Bacteria > Actinomycetota > Acidimicrobiia > UBA2766 > UBA2766 > QWHP01. The sequence continues at coordinate 52,542 of JADZDR010000074.1, forward strand.
TGAGCTCGAGGCCGGAGAGTGAGTAGATGAACATACGGGTCTCCTCAGCTCGAAGGCTTCGCCGTGATGTCGACGGCAACCTTCGACGGGCTGCGGTCGAGCTCGGCCGGATCCTGTGTGAACGGACCGAACAGCGAATGCCACTGGTAGGCGATGAGCGTGTCCAGCATCTCGGACGTGCCGCCCGACCGCACCGTGGCGAGCTCGGACTGGAGCTTCTCGATGGCGGAGTGCACCTTCGGTCCGAAGAGGGACTCGAGGTACTCGGGGGGGATACGGGGCGTGTCGTAGTCGATCGACATGTCCTCGTTCAGGCGGTACGGCGACAGGGGCGGGATGTAGAAGATGTTCGGGCCGGTCCCGAACTCGGGGTGGAGGGGCATCGCCACACCCCACTCGTGCACGAGCCGGTGGATCGGGCCTTCCTCGTCGTCGAGCATGCCGACGAACACGAGCCGGCCCGGGCACTGGCGGGCACACGCCGGCGCCACCTTCTCCTCGAGCCGCGGGAAGCACATGATGCAGTGCTGCGACACGTGCCGCGCGTAGTTGTAGTAGATCTTCTTGTAGGGGCACGCCTCCATGCAGAAGCGGAAGCCCTTGCAGACCTCTTCGTTGCGCAGCACGATGCCGTCCTCACGGCGCTTGTACATGGCGCCGGTCGGGCAGGCCTCGGCGCAGACGGGCCGCGTGCAGTGGTTGCAGAGGCGGGGGAGGTAGAAGTAGTAGGCGTTCGGGTACTCGCCGCCACCCTGGTCCTCGTCCCAGTTCATGCCCCACTTCGTGGTGCCGTCACCCTTGTCGACGGGGTGCAGGTAGGCCGAGTTGCCCTTGCCCCCGTAGAAGACCTCGTCGTAGTTGAACTCCCAGCCACCGCCGAATTCCTCCCGGTGTGGCTGGTGGCCGGGCCGGGGCTTGCCGTCCTCGAGGCCTCCGCCCATCTCCTCCCAGTTCTTCGGCGTGCCGAGCCCGGGCTGGGTGTTGACCGTCATCCACCACTCGTGGTCTTCGCCCTCCTCGGTCGTCCAGAGGACCTTGCAGGCCACGGAGCATGTCTGACAGCCCATGCACTTGTTCAAGTCGAAGACCATCGACACCTGGTCGGTCGGTCCGGTTTCCGGCTGCATGACGTTCGTCACGGCAAACTCCTCTCAGCTCTCGTTCTCGAGGGGGATCCAGTTGGCGGACACGGCGCCGATACCGGCGCGCTCCTCGTTCGACCCGTCCCAGACTGCGACACCACACGAAGCCGGCGTCCCGCCGGACACATCACCCGAGAGGACGACGGCCCAGCGGCCTCCCTCGAGCGATGCTGCCGCAGTGACACCGGCCGGCTGCGTGGCGTCGGCGAACACGCCGGGCCCCGACCCGACGAGGTCGAGGGGGACGCTGCGATCCGCCTGCCAGTACCAGATGTTCACGGGGGCGTCGTCACTCCCGAACGTCGTCACCGCCGCGTCGCCGTTCGCCGCGAAGAAGACCCCGGCGGCGTCGGCGAACTCGGTGTTGGGTGTCTCGGAGTCGGCCCACTCGAGACGCACGAAGAGACGTCCCGCCTGCGCCGCGGCGGAGACGTCCACCGACGACACGTTGCCGTAGGCCAGGTCGGCCCACTTCGTGCGGATGTACTCGGTCGGCTGCGCTTCGAGGGGAACAGGGCCGAGCTCGACTGCTGTCGTCTCGACGTCGGCCCACGCGCTCGAGCGGGGGTCGGCGAGATCGCCGTCTTTGTTTGCCACTCGTGTCATCGATCCGAATCTCCTGTCTCGGCCTTCTCGAAATCACATGGCACGCCGCGATCCGTGGGGATCGGCTGCCACTCCGTCTCGGTGTACTGGATGTGCCCGTAGCCGCCGGCGAACGCGATCCACTTGACCATGCCGGCCTCGATCTCGTTCGCTCCCATCCAGTCGTCGTACTGGTGGCCGTCCCATCCGTTGTAAGAGATGATCTGGCCCGGCCGCACGCCGTGCATCACCTTCGCGCGACCTGTGAAGCTCGTGATGTCGTTGAAGACGCGGATGAGGTCGTCGTCGGCGACACCGCGGGCGGTGGCGTCGTCGATGTTCACCTCGATGGCGGGCTCGCCGCGGTGCGTCTGGAGGAGGACCGGGTTCGCCTGGTTCATGGAGTGGATGCTCCATCGGTTGTGACCGGAGGTCATGCGGCACGGGTAGTCGCCGCCTGCGAGCGGGTTCGGCTTGTGGACGGGCAGCTCCTCGCCTGCTTCGAGCCACCACGGGTGGTCGATGTAGAACTGGGCCCGCCTCGCGTACGTCGGGAACGGATCACCGGACTCGACGTGGTTGCGGAAGGGTGTATGGGTCCGGTCCTTCTCGAACGGGGATGCCTGGGCGAGTGCCATCGGCATCATGCCCCAGCCCGTGAAGCGTACGTGGCCCTTCTCGCGCAGGGTCGCGATGCTGGTGCCGTCGGGGATCGTGCCCACGTAGGCGCAGTCGCGGACGATCTCGTCCGCCATGCGCTCCTCGTCGGCGAAGTAGCCGTTCAGGGTGTAGCGGTCGCATGCGTCCTGCGTCGAGAACCAGACCTCACGGTGGTTCTTGTACGTCTCGACCCCACGAGCCGCCGCCCGCTCGGCGAACTTCGTGAGGACGAGCTGGTAGATCTCCCACTCCGGCTTCGCCTCGCCGGCGGGCTCGGCGCAGCGGTCGGAGAACGTGAGGTTCATGACGTGCGGTGTCGGGATGTGGAAGCCGACCTTCTCGTAGTGCTGGGCGGCGGGCAGGAAGACGTCCGCCCAGAGGGCGGTCGAGCTCATGCGGAAGTCGATCGTGACGATCATCTTCAGCTTCGGCCACAGCGTGTCGAGCAGGGCCGTGCGCCCACCCCGCGTGCGGCGGAACATGTTGCCGCCACACTCGATGAGCACGCGGGGCTCGCTCTCGGGACGGGGCTCGTCCCGGTTCAGCCACCAGCCCGACTCGAGTGCCTCCTCGAAGTACTCGTCGAATGTGCGGGGGAGGCTGTCGTCCCCCCAGCCGGGCGTGTTCCACCGCTCCTTGAAGCCGGCCTGCCAGTACCACCAGAACGCGAGGGGCGACATCGTGGCGCCGTTCGCGCCGCTGAGGCGGCCGCCTTCGCCGACGTCACCCAGCATCTTGTTGATCTCGCGTGTGGCGAGCTCGTCGGTGAGGGTCGGGTCCTGCTGCTTCACGATGCTGATGGCCATGTCGCGCATCGAGAGGAGCTGCTCCGTGCCCTCGATACCGGGCACGGTCTTGGCGGTCGCGATGCCCTGGCCGTCGAACATGCCCGCCGTCCAGGACCGGATTCCCGTACCGTGCTTGCCCCAGTTCCCCGTCACGCCGAGGAGGAGGCACATCGCCCGCTCGATCAGGTCACCGTGGTAGTACTTGCACGAGTTCCAGCCGAGCATGATGTTCGTGCGCTTCACGGCCGCCTTGCGGGCGATCGTGCGCACGATCTCGGGGTCGACTCCGGTCGTCGCCTGCTGCAGCTCCGGCGTGTACTCGGCGTCGAGCTGCGCCTTGAGGAGTGCGAGGACGGGTTCGACCTCGACCGTGGAACCGTCGTGGAGGGTGACCTCGTACACGCCGTCGAGCGCGATCTCCTTGCCGAGGAGGAGCATGTTCCCGCGGTCGGCCTTCACCAACCCGGCGTCGGGATCCCAGTGGTAGAGCTGGTCCTCCTTGCCTTCGGGGCCTTCGACGTCGATCGCACGCAGGTAGCGGTGGTTGTCGCGCCGCACGAGCATCGGCAGGTCGGTCTGCTCGCGGATGAACGTGTAGTCGGCGATGCCCTCGTCGAGGATCACCTGCACCATCGCGAGCGCGAAGGGCACGTCGTCACCGGGCGGGATCGGCACCCAGTAGTCGGCGTGCATGTGCGACGCGTTCAGGTCGGGCGAGATCGAGACGACCTCGGCCCCGTTGTACCTGGCCTCGAGCATGAAGTGATAGAAGGGGATGCGGGTGAACGCGGGGTTCATGTGCCAGATGAGCACGAGCTCGGAATGGAACCAGTCGTCGGCAGACGACACCGGGTTGAACTTGCCGAACGTCTCGTGCAGGCCGATCGAGAAGTCGTTGAACGAGGCGTGGAGGTCGAGGAGGCGGCCGCCGACCGTGTTGAAAAAGCGGTATGTGGGGACGACGGTCGCGATCTCGGGTGTCCCCTCGTGCACGATCGCCTCGGGCCCCTGCTCCTCGATCGCGTCGAGCATGGCATCGGCGACGAGGGTGGTCGCCTCGTCCCAGGAGATGGGCTCCCACTCACCCGAGCCGCGCTCGCCGACGCGCTTCATTGGCTGTGTCACGCGGTCGCCGTCGTAGAGCTGCTGGCTCCAGCACGCGCCCTTGTTGCAGCCCATGGGGTTGAAGTCCGGGACGCCTTCCTCGACGACTCCGAACAGGGATGTCGGCTCCTCACGCACGACCTTGCCGTCGCGGACGAAGACCCGGTAGGGGCAGTTGCCCGGGTAGCAGTCGACGCAGTGTGTGCCCACGCCCACGGTGTCCCACGCCCAGCGCTTCCTGTAGTCGGCTTCACCCGTGCGAAGGTCGGCGTCGGGAACGGAAGTGTGTGTCATTGGTACCTCACTCGAGCACGTTGTGGGACCGAATCCCCCGGACACAGTCAATCGCAATAATAACGAGTATTACTGATGATGCAAGACTGCAGGTGGGGGTGGGTGTGGCACCTCGATGTGTCGATACCGATCGTCGCTAGGATTGCCCGAGCCCGGCCGCCGACGACGAGGACTCGCCCGTGACCACCCAGACGATCGTCGCTCCCCCGAAGGGCGAAGCGGGCCTCATCGTGCTCCTCCTCGAGGAGGCGCTGCCCCGGTACCTCCGTCTCCCCGTCCTGCCGGCGGTCGTCGGCCGCGCCGGACCCGTCGTGTCCATGCAGGCAGGCGGCAGCACGGCAACCGTCCGCGTGGGGGCGAGAGAGGTGGTCCTCGAAGACGGCCTCGCCGCGGACGCATGGGTTCGCCTCGAGGGCGACGTCGATGCCCTCCTCGACGTGGCGACCGGCGACCACGTCGTGCGCCCGTTCGTCGAGGGCCGCATCCGGCTCGCTCCGAACGTGGGCGGGATCGTGCGGCGGGCGACGGGATTCGCGCAGGGAATCGCGGCTCGCCTGATTCCCGGAGGTGACCGCGCATGACGGAAGCGGCGGTTCGCTCCGGCCCACTCGACGCAGACCTCGTCGAGGAGCTCTCCGGCATCGTGGGCGGTGCACACGTGAGTCTGGACCGGCCCACTCTCGATGCGGCGTCGCGGGACTGCACCGAGAACCCGGAGGGCCATGCCCAGGCCGTCGTCTCGCCGGGCACCGAGGCGGAGGTCGCCGCCCTCGTGGCATGGGCGAACGAGAGGGGGGTTCCCGTCACGCCCGTCGTGGCGAACCAGAACCTCGGCGGTCTCGCCATCCCCACGTTCGGCGGGATCGTGTGCGACCTGCGGCGCCTGAATCGCATCGTCGCCTCAGACGCCGAAGCCGGCGTGGTCGTCGTCGAACCGGGCGTCACCTTCGGCGACCTCGCCACCCACATGGAACGTCACCTCCCGGACCGCACGTACTCGTGGTCGTTCTCACCTCCGCACACGTCCGTGCTCGCCAATGCCCTCCTCGACGGGCTCGGCACCCTCTCGAACCGGTACGGCCCACAGGGACTCTGGATAAACGGACTCGAGGTGGTCCTCGCCGACGGCACGATCGCACGCACGGGGGCGTGGGCGGTGTCCCCGGTGCCCTTCGGACGGGCACCGCTCCCGGATCTGACCGGTCTCTTCGTGAACCTGCAGGGGACGACCGGAATCGTCGCCAAGGCAGCGCTCCAGCTTGCACCGCGCCTCCCGCTCAGCACACGCCGCGTCGTCCTCGCCTCCGATCTCGAATCGGCGTTCGCCCTCATGCGGGTGCTCGGGGGGTGCACGACCTTCGACGACGCGGCTTCGATGACGTGGCCCGTGGCCAAGCTCATGTTCGGTGCGACGGGCGAGCTCGTGCGCCAGTCGGGGGAGCCCGAGGCGATGGTCGTCGTCGACATGTCGGCGAACATCGAGGTCGAGCTGAAGGCGAAGCTCGCCGTGCTCGACCACTTCCGCGCCGAGGTCCTCGCCGCGGGCCACCACCTCGAACCGCCGTTCGACATGGAGCAGCTCGTGCGGTTCGTGCCGCGCTACGAGCCGCTCGCCCGCATGCCGACGACACTCGAGTTCCTCCTCGACCACCCCGGTGGCGGCCTCACGTGGGTGGGCACGTACGGTCCCACGCACTGGTGGGAGGAGGGCGGCCGGGCGGGATGCCGCATCCTCGAGGACGCGGGATTCCCACCCATCGTCGTGACACGGCCGATGGCGAACGGCCACTTCGGCGTGCTGCGCTTCATCTGCCTCTTCGACCGCGACGATCCCGACGACGTCGCCCGCGTGCGGCGCACGATGCGCGCCACCGCCGAGGCGATGCTCGACATCGGCTTCATCCCCTACAAGACCCCGGCCTACGCGGTCGACCTCATCCGCGAACGGGCAGATGCAGGGTTCCTCACCCTCCTCGACCGGGTCAAGCACGCACTCGACCCCGCCGGGATCCTGAACCCGGGGCGCTGGGGATTCGCGCCGCCCGCAGGCGGTGACACGTGAGATGAGCGGTGGCCCGAGGTTCGGGCCGTCGGTTCCGAGGCGGCAAGCCTCGCAGAAAGGGGGCCGGAGATGGCAGACACACTGCTCGGAGGGGGCAGCGGCGGCTTCTCCAGAGTGACCGAGCACCATGCAGGCGTGACGGTCGCCGAGGTGCTGCGCGCAGGGGGTGTCGACACCCTCTTCTTCCTGCCCGGGGGCCATGTCGCCCCGATCGCGAACGGCTGCCGGGACGCGGGGATCCGCGTCGTGGGGACGCGGCACGAGTGCGCCGCCGTCCACATGGCCGAAGCGTGGGCGAGGTGCACGGGCCGGACCGGAGTGGCTGCGGTCACGGCAGGTCCCGGCTTCACGAACGCGCTCACGGGCCTGGCCGACTCGCAGGCGACTGGCGTCCCCGTGGTCCTCCTCGGCGGACGCACGCAACTCGGCCTGCGCGGCCGGGGTGCCGTCCAGGACGTCGACCAGAGCTCGCTCGCGGCCGTGGTCGCGAAGTGGACGGGGACCGTCGTGTCCCCGGATGCAGTGGCTGCCACCGTGCGCACGGCGCTCGGCGCCGCCGGCAGTGGCCGGCCGGGCGCCGCGTACGTGGACCTGCCGACCGATGTGTTGGTCGCAGAGACACCCCCGTTCACGGGCGCGGTCCCGGATCGGACCGCGTCGGCCGCGACACCGGACGCCGTCGAGGCAGCCGTCCGCATGCTCGCCGGCGCCGAACGTCCCGTGTGCGTCACGGGAGGCGGGGCGTTCTGGGCGGGTGCGGGCGACGCGTTGCGCCGCTTCGTGCAGGCGTCGGGCATACCGGTGACGACGGCGAGTCACTCGCGGGGTCTCGTCGGCGACTCCGAGGAGGGCTGTCTCGGTTCCCTCGTGCACGGCGGCGTTGCGGTCATGGCAGCCGACGTCGTCCTGGTCGTGGGCAGTCGATTCAACGGGAACCTCTGCTTCGGCGGCCCACCGCTGTGGCGGGAGGAACAGCGGATCGTGATGATCGACTGCGATCCCGCCGCCTTCGCCCTCAACCGTGTGCCCGATGTCGCCGTCGAGGGTGATGCAGCCGTCGTTCTCGACCAGATGGCGCTCGCGTGGACGGGCACTCCCCACAAGGAGTGGCGTGACTCTGCCGCGGCCCTGGCGGAGATGTCGCGGGCTCACTGGCTCACCGAGACGGAGGGTGACGCCCGCGGCGTGCATCCGGGGGTGCTCGCGCGGGAGGCGTGCGCCTTCGCGGCCGCGGCGGGGCCGGGTGGTGCCACGATCGTCCTCGACGGCGGCGACATCCTCGGCTGGGGCCTCGCCTTCGCCGGGGCGGAACGCCCCGGATCGGTCCTCTTCACGAGCGATGCGCTCGGTGCCCTCGGTGTCGGGGTACCGTACGCGATCGGTGCCGCCCTGGCCGCCGAAGCGCCTGTGGTCGCCTTGATCGGGGACGGCGCCTTCGGCTTCTCGGCGATGGAGATCGAGACCGCCGTGCGCGCGGGCGCGGCGCCGATCCTCGTCGTCTCGAACAACGGATCGTGGGGCGACGTGCGCTACGAGGAGTCCGAGTGGTTCGGCCGGACCGTCGAGACGGATCTCACCCCGGTCCGCTACGACCGCATGTGCGAGGCGCTCGGCGGGCACGGCGAGCGTGTCGAGACACCCGAGGAGCTGGTCCCCGCCCTCGAGCGTGCTCTCGCCTCGGGTGTCGTGAGCGTCGTCGACGTCGTCACGGACCCGGACCGTCCGAACGAGATCCTGCGGAACATGGGCGCGCTCAACCTGCAGTAGCCGCGCCGACGCGCAAGGCGAGAGAAGAGCCGGACGCGCAAAGAGGGTTTGCTGCCGGGCCCCGCACACACTCTGGGTACCTGAGCGGCGATATATCGCCGCTCAGGTACCCAGACGCGGCGGGAGGGCTGCCCCTCGAACCGATGGGCCGACCAGGTGATGATGCTATGATGCGTCGATGCGAACCACCGTGACGCTCGACGAGGACGTGGCGCAGGCGATCCGGCAGTGCATGCGGGAAAGGGGTGCGGGGTTCAAGGAGACCGTGAACGACCTCCTGCGCCGCGGGCTCCGGGGCGGGGGCGAGGTCGAGGCGTACGAGGGTCCGACCTTCTCTTCCGGTGTCCAACCCGGCGTGAACCTGGACAAGGCCCTCTCCCTTGCGGCGGCCCTCGAAGACGAGGAGGTCGTGCGCAAGATCGAGATGCGCAAGTGAAGATCGTCGACGTCAACGTCTTGGTCTACGCGACGGACACGGCAACCCAGCACCATGAGCCGGCCAAGGAGTGGCTGGACCGCGCCATGGCCGCGACGGAGACAGTCGGGATCCCGTGGGCGGTGGCGATCGGCTATGTACGGCTCACGACGAATCCACGCGTGCTCGCCCGCCCCCTGGCGGCCGGCGAAAGCATCGGCATCGTCCGGAACTGGCTCGATCGCAGCAATGTGGCTTCACCCGTTCCGACGTCCCGCCATCTCCTCGTACTCGAGGATCTCCTCGGTGCAACCGGTCCGGGTGGCAATCTGGTGAGCGACGCTCACCTCGCGGCACTCACGATCGAGCACGGCGCGACCCTCTGTTCGTTCGACAACGACTTCTCGAGATTCCCCGGTCTCGAATGGGTGAGTCCCGCGGACGGCGCCTGATAGAGGAGGCAGAAGATTCCGGCGGGGATCCGAAAGGGGGAACCGCCCGGCATCGCCAGGTGAGACGCTCATCGATGCCGGGCGGGACCGGGGGGTAACCGATCGCTCGCAATAATAGCCGCTGTTACGAGGAATGCAAACTTCTCGCGGAGATTTCCGTGTCGGTCCCGGTGTCAGTCAGTCGGGGAGGACGTAGATCATGCCGTTGGCGTCTGACGACGCGATCGTCGACGTGACGAAACGCCCCGCCTCGTCGAAGGCGCCGGGCACGGGCGTCGAATCGTCGTAGGCCGCCATCTGGCCGGGTGTGCGCACAGAGACGCGGGCGGAGGTGACGAGCTCCCAGAGCGTGCTGAGGGGGCGCAGGGATCGCGGCTCGAGCGGGACGACGTGGGCGTTGGTGATCGGGATCCCGACCGACTCGTCCACGTACCAGGACGGATGCGACGCGAAGACCGGTCCCGTCTCGGCAAGCCCCCACACGGTGAGCGCGTTCGTGCCGAACAGCTTGCCGGCCCGCTTGCGGGCGTCGATGTCGTACATGCCCGAGGTGGGGAAGAGGAGCGCGTGGAGGCTCCCCCGCATGTCCTTGACGTCGCGCTTGGCCTCCCTCGTGAGAGCAGCCGCCTTCTCGAGGTCGATGAGCAGGTAGCCCGCGCCTTCACGGCGCACGGCGTCGAGGACGGGCTCGCCCGCGTCGGGCACGACGAGCGTGCAGCCGCTCAGGAGGGCGGTCGCGGCCGCCGTGAGGCCCGACCACGTCCCGAGCGGCGTGTCGACCACGAAGGACGTCTGCCTGTCGGCACCGAGGAACGTGGACAGCGACACCGCCCACGCGAGGAGGGAGCGGTGCGAGTGCCATGCGACCACGGGGCGGCCCTCCCCGTCCGCGGCGTTCGAGGCCGTCTCGAGGGCGACGACCGGATCGTGCACACCGGCCCGGGCAGCGTGTGCGCCCGCATCCCCGGACCCCGAGAGAGCGGCGACACCGACCGCACTCGCGTCGGTGCTGCCGGGCCCACCCAGCACGAGGGCAGGCGAGAGCGCGCCGGCAGCGGTGCCGGCTTGCGTGAGATGGACCCTCAGCCCCGCCCGGAGCGCGGCGAGGAAGAGGACGATGTCGTCGACATGGCCTGTGCTCTCGAGGCGGACTAGAGAGCCGGGCTCGGCACGGGAGGCAAGGCCGGCGGCGACGGCACGGACCGTGCCCGCGAGCTCCGATCCGGTGAGCCGTGTGTCACCGGACACGAGCACGGCGTCACCGGCCCGATGCCGTTCCACGCGGTCGACGAGCATCTCGTCGAGGCCGAACGGCGGGATCCCGGCCACGCGGTCGACGTCGGCGGGCCAGTACCAGGAGGGTGTGATGGCGATCGTCTTCGGCATCTCAGGCTGCTTTCGGTCGTCGGTTCAGAACAGACCTCCGAACTGGAGGGAGGTCGCGAGGAGCGCGGCGAGGCCGGCGAGACCGAGCTCGACACGCAGGAGGACATCCATGCGCCGGATGGCGCGGCGTACCGACTCCCGCGCCGCGCGGCGTGCCTCGTCCGACATGGATGCCGGTGTCCGCACGTGCAGGGCGGGATGAGCCGCGACGGCGAGCACACCGAGGAGGCCGACGAGGATCACCCAGAGGAGGGCGAGGGCGAGCAGCGTGCGTGCGTAGCCCGTCGAGAGCACGAGGGGTGACCCGGACTCGAAGAGGAGAGCGATTCCACTCGCCGCGATCACGAGGAGGGCGGCGAAGGACACCCAGCGGTAGCGCCGCCCCATGCGGGAGCAGACCACGTTCACCTGTGACGGAGGGATGTGCACCTGTGACGGCCTCCACACGACCTCCATGAGGATCGCGCCCCCCAGGTACACCGACCAGCCGACCGTGTGCGCGAAGGTCAGAGATGTGGCCCAGGCGTCCGCGGCGAGGATCCCCGTCGGCACGCGACGTCACCACAGCCCTCCGAATCCCAGCGAGGATCCGAGGAGGGCGACGACGAGGATGATCACGAGGTCCGCCCGGGTCAGCCACTGCGTCCACTTCGCCGCCCGGATCTTGTCGGATTGGCCGGACTGCGCCTGGCCGGCCGAGACCTGCGCCGACATGCGGCCGGCGAGCTTGGGTCGCAGCACGAACGTGATGATGGCGCCGTTGACCACGAGGACGCACCAGAGCACGACCATCGTGAAGAGCGTACGGCCGTAGGGCGTGGAGAACAGCGTCTCGGACATGAGGATGTCGGCGTTGCGCATCGAGTAGAGGCGCAGGAGGCCGCTCGCGAAGATGAGGCCGAGGGCGGACCAGACGAAGACCAGGAAGCGGTCGGCGACCTTCTGGCCGAGCACCTGGGCCTGGGCGGGTGGGATCGACTCCTGAGCGGGGCCGACGACGAACTCCATGATGATCGAGCCGCCCAGGTAAGTGGCGACACCGAGCACGTGCAGGTAGGCCGCGAGGACCAGCATGAGCTTCGACGTCACAGGGCACCTCCGGTCGGGTCGGGCCGGCCGGGATGCCAGTTCGCGAAGTGGTCACGCACCGCAGGGGTGACGGCCGGCGACTGGCCGTTGCCGGTCTGGAAGGTCTCGTAGAACTCGGTGTCGACATGGTGCACCTGGGCCGAGAACTTCGCTCGCACCGGACTGATGTAAGCAGGACAGCAGCCGTACTTGGCGACGATGTACTCGACGGTCGCGATCGCCGCCTCCTCCGCCCAGTCGGGGATGTGCGCCTTCGGGCTCTCGAGGATCTCCTGCATCGTCGCCTCGTTGTAGGGCCCACCCGCCCGCGCCGACCAGTTCCCCTCGCGGGAGAGCTGGCCCCCCGCCTCGTAACGCACGTTGCGGACGTAGCGCACGGCGTCTGCGGCAGTCGGGAACTGGGGTGAGGGGACGACTACGGGCTCCTTCACGCCGGGCTGACCGAGACACGTCGACGTCTTGGACGGATTCCGGTCCGGGTCCCGCTCGAGGAAGGTGAAGCCGAGGCCACGGCACACGTCGGGGTAGGCGCCGAGAAGCATGTCGTCCGCGTAGGAACCGACGGGCCACGCGCCGAGCCCGAGCGCCTCACATGCGAGACGGATGTTCTGCACGGCGCAGGCAGCCTGGCTGCTGTGCAGCATGAGGACGAGCTCGTCGAACACGGGGATGGGGAAGCCGACCTCGAGGAACCCGGGACGGATCCAGTCGTCGACACCACAGGGCTTCGCCGTGTCGGGGTCCATGAGGTAGAAGCCGGACCACTCGTAGGAGTTGAGGAGCATGTTGAACCACTCGAGGCCGAGGTCACCGACCGGCAGGAACCACGTGCTGCCGGGCCGGTTCAGGTTGTACTGCCCCGGACCCATCGCGTTCACGTTGTGCGTGCCCTCGGGTGCCGAGAACCAGCCGATGTCCGGCCGGGTGTCAGCCACCTTCGTGCGACCGGCGCGGAACCAGTGCAGGATCTTGGCGTAGTCCTCGGGACCGGCGATCTCGACCGGGGCGAGGCGCTCCGGTTCCGGCCGGTACACCCAGACGCCGTCGTCGTCGACGATGAAGAGGTCGACCGAGAGGTCGTTCGAGGACGCCGGGATCGTGCGTCCCGCCCAGGAGAGGAGGCCCGACAGGCCGCCGTGCACGGGCACGTCGGCGAGGGCGACCCCGTTCGGGCCGAGGGCGGCCCAGGCGATCAGGGCCTGTTCCACCTCGGAAAGGGGGACGGGGTCGGCCTGCGACGTGAACGCAAGCGGGCCGGCGGGCTGCGTGACCGTCTCGTTGCTCGACCACGCGAAGGTCTCGGCCTCGCCCGTCTCGCTCCGGTAGCCGAGCCCGATGCGACGCGTGCGCAGCGTCGAGAGAGCGGAGAAGACGGACGGTGTCGCCTCGAACGCACGCGCGAGCGCGGCCTGCTCGTCCGGGGTGACGGCGGGCACGTCCGCGCCGACCTGGTAGTCGGGTGTGTAGTGGAGGTCAGGCATCGGGGGTACCTTTCGCGGCTGACATGGAACAGAGGGACACGCGCACCGCTCGATCGGACGGCACGGGCTGCCAGCCGAACGGGAGGTACCTGAGATGGCCGTACCTCCCGACGAGGTGCAGCCATTTGACCATGCCTGGCTCGACGTCGTTTCCGCCTTGCCAGTCGGGGAACATGTGGGGTTCGAAGCCGTTGTAGAGCACGATCTGGTCGGGCCGGATGCGGGGCGAGGTCTTGGCCGCGGCCCGGAACTCCCCGTGGTCGTTGTGCACGCGCACCTCGTCTCCGTCCGCGATCCCGAGTGTGGCCGCCTGCGCGTCGTTCACGACGACGAGGGGTCCTCCCCGGTGGGTCTCGAGGAGCACGTCGTTGCCCATGCTGATCGAATGGACGGTCCAGCGGGAGTGGCCGCTCGTGAGCACGAACGGATGGTCGCCACCCATCGAGGGCGGCTCCTTGTGGCGGGGGAGGGCCTCGTCACCGTCGAGGAACCACGCATGGTCGACGTAGAACTGGGCGCGGCGCGTCAGGGTCGGGTACACGACGCCGTCGTCGACGTGCCAGCCGAACGCGGTGAGGACCTTGGCGGGATCGACGTCGGCTGCGACCGAGAGGCCCGGCGCGAACTTGCCGAGTCCCGAATAGCGCACGCTGCCCGCTTCGCGGAGCCGATCGAGCGAGGTGCCGAAGGGGAGAGTCCCCGCTTCCCCCGAGTCACGTAGCCACTCGTCGAGGACGGCGGGTTCCTTCTCGAAGGCACCGTTCATCGTGAACCGCGACCTGAGGTCGTCGAGCGTACGGGTGCGCCTGCGCCCGTCCAGGTACTCGTCGAGACCGGCGGCGGCGGCCGCCTCGGTCACCTTCTCGGCGAGGAGCTGGAAGATCTCCCACTCCGTCTTGGCCTCACCCGGCGGGTCGACGGCCTTGTCGGAGAACCCGAGCCGGAACGTGTGTGTGATCGCGTACTGGACGTTGGGACGCTCGTACTGCATGGCGACGGGGAGGATGATGTCGGAGTGAAGTGCCGTCGTCGACATGCGGAAGTCGACGGTGACGATCATCTCGAGCTTCGGCCAGAGGGTCTCGAGGACCTTGTTGCGCCCACCCCGCGCGCGGCGCAGCGGGTTCGTGCCGACGGCGAAGAACACCTGCGGGTCCGTGTCGGACCCGGGTCGCGTGAGGCCTCCCCACCATCCCCGGCTCACGGCTTCGCCCAGGTACTCGCCGAAGGTCTTCTCCATCGACGGATCCGACCACTCCATCCGATTCCAGGCGTCGTCATAGCCGGCGTGGTGGTAGTTGAAGAAGACGGGCGGCGTGGAGGTGCCTCCGACGACCGCCATCTGGAGGAGTTGGGTCCCGACGATCTCGTCCGAGGCTTCGGGGTCCTGCTCGCGGAAGGACTCCATCGCGCCGTCGACCCCGTCGAGGATCCCGATCGTCTCCTCGAGGCCGGGACGGTTCTTCATGGCGAAGATCAGGAAGCCGTCGAGGCCGGCCAGGGCGAGCCCCTGGATACCGGTCCCCGGCCTGCCCCAGTTGCCGGTGAGGGCGAGGAGCAGGCACATCGACCGCTCCATGAGGTCCCCGTGGTAGTACTTGCAGGCGTTGAAGCCTTCGAGGATCTTCGTGCGGCCCTTCGCGATGCGTCGCGCGAGATCCCGGATCACGTCGGGTGCGACACCGCACATCTCGGTCGCGGCCTCGGGCTCGTAGCCGCGCAGCCTCTCCCGGAGAAGCTCGTACACGGTGGTCACCTCGACCTCCGTGCCGTCGGAGAGCCCGACCTTCCATCTGCCTTCGAGCTCGGGCGCGAGGCCGTCGAGCTTCAGTGTGTCGCGGGGTGCCTTCGTGAGACCGGCCGCCGCGTCCCAGAACCAGAAGCGGTCCTCGGGCTCGTTCGGGTCGATCTCCGGTCCCCGCAGGAAGGTGCGGGTTCCCGTCTCGACGAGGAGTGCGAGGTCGGTCTGGGAGCGCACGAAGTCGAGGTCGGCGAGGCCCTCGTCGATGACGACCTTGCACATGGCGAGGGCGAAGGCGGCATCGGTACCCGCCCGGATCGGCACATGCATGTCCGCGAGGGCGGCCGTGGGCGTGTAGTCGGGTGAGATCGCCACGACCTGTGCGCCGCTGTAGCGGGCTTCGGGGATGTAGTGGAAGTAGGGGATGGACGTGTAGGCGGGGTTCGAGTGCCAGGCGAGGATCACGTCGGAGTGGAAGGTGTCGTCGACCGTGCTCGCGCACGAGAACTTGCCGAAGGTGATGTGCTGGCCCGTCGGGAAGTCGTTGACGAGGCCGTTGGCGTCGAGCGTGACCGCGCCGAGGAGGCCGGCGAAGCGTGTGACGGGGGCCTGTGTGAGGAGTCCGCCCTCGACCGTCTCCTCGAACACGACGGATTCGGGGCCTTCGATGTCGATCGCTTCGACGATCGCCTCGGCGATCTCGGTCAGGGCGTCGTCCCAGGAGACCTCCTCCCATTCGCCGCCCCCGCGTTCGCCCACGCGACGCAGCGGGGTGAGGATCCGGTCCTTGCCGGAGAGCTGCCGGCTCCACGCGCTCCCCTTCTGGCACGAGAGGGGGTTCATGTCGGGTACGCCCGCCTCGATGACGGGGAGCTCGGCAGCGGGCTCCTCGAAGAGGATCGTGCCGTCGCGCGTGTACACGCGGTAGGGGCACGTGCCGAGACAGTTCAGGCAGTGAGTCCCCCATGTGACCTTGTCCCAGCGCCACCTGTCGCGGTAGCAGGCGAGCGTGGACCCGGCGTCTCGGGCGTCCCCGTTCCCCTCGTCGCCCGAGTCCCCGTCGACCGTCCCGTCCACCATGTGGTGGGCCTCCTCGGTTCGGAGCCCACGTCCAGACTCGACGTGGGCTATCTTTCTTGGTTACACTAGCTAGTAATAACGGTTATTATAAGCCACCACCGGGCTGCGGGCCCAGCCGAGCACCCGTCGGAGTGAACGCCGGAGCGGACGCCGGGGCATCTGAATGATCGTCGGTATCGGCACGACAACTCCAACGGGGGACAGGCATCGGGCACACGACCCCGATCGACCACACTCCGAGCGACACGAGACAGGGGGAACGTGATGGAGGAGCGCTTCGACTTCGTCATCGTCGGCGGCGGGCACAACGGCACGACGATGGCCGCGTACCTGGCCAAGAGCGGCGCGTCCGTGTGCGTCCTCGAGTCCCGACCCGAATGTGGCGGCGGGCAGGAGAACACCGAACCCAAGCCCGGGTTCCGCATCGACCCCCACGCCACCTACCTGTACGGCGGGGCGGCGCCGGGCTTCGAGCAACTCGAACTCCACAAGTACGGGTTCCGCTTCGTGCCCTACCGCTCGATGTTCGGCTTCGCGACCTCCGACGGCAAGGCCGTGAACCTCGGCGGACGGTGGGACCGCCAGCTCGGGGAGCAGTCGGTGGCAGCCGTCGCCCCGCCCGGCGCGTCGAACGCCATGCGCGCCTTCGAGGTTCTCGAGGGTGAACCCACGGCCGAGTTCCTGCGTTCGATGTTCTGGACGCCTCCGCATCCGGCCCACATGGACCTCGAACCCGGTGACCTGCCGTGGGCGCAGACGCTGCGCAAGCACCTCGGTGCCGCGTTCAGCGAGACCTTCCTCGACATGAGCCTCGTCGAGTTCTTCGACGGTATGGGGGCGTGGGAGCCGGCCGCCGTCGCGAACTCGTTCGCGGCGTGGTACTGCGGCGCCCATCCGGCGTGGGAGGGCCAGGCCCTGCCGTCGCTCGGCGGTCTCATGCTCGTCGGTTACACGTCGGGCTCGCCGCGGGGTGGCATGCACACCTACGCCCACTCGATCATCCGCTGCGCCCTCGCGCACGGGGCGCGGATCATCACGAACTCCACGGTGGAGGAGATCGTCGTCCGCAACGGGCGCGCGGTCGGCGTCGTGATGAGCGACGACGCCTCCGTGTCCGAGAAGACGGTGTGGGCCGACAAGGCCGTCATCTCCGCCGTCGACGTCACGCAGACCTTCCAGTCGCTCATCGGCCGCGGGCACATGGACGCCGGCTTCGCACAGCGCATCGACGACATCAACTTCAAGGGCGGCAGCCTCTACGTGCTGTCCGTGGTCTGTCGCGAGCTGCCCCGCTTCCACAACGACCCGAACTCGTTCGCGGACGACGTCTACCCGTCCTGTCTCGTGTACCCCTCCGACTCGTGGGAGAACTTCTTCAAGCAGACCGAGGACGTCTACTCGCGCAAGGTTGTGCCCAAGCTCGAGAAAGAGCATCTGAGCATGATGATCTGCACGCACGACGTGTACGACACGACCCGCTCGCCGGATGGTTACCGCATCCTCTCACCGATCTACGTGCAGATCCCGCCCACGCACTACGACGTGGCGGGTCCGGACGGCCTGAATCGGATGAAGGAGGACTTCACGAAGGCCGTCCTCGAACTGCTCGCCGAGGGCGCGCCGAACATGACGGGCGACAACATCGTCGACGTGTTCGTGAACACGCCGTACGACTCCGAGTTCCGCAACCCCGGCATGATCGCCGGGAACTGGTACGGGATCCGCCAGTCCGAGGACCAGTGGTTCATGAACCGGCCCCTGCCCGAGCTCGCCCGGTACCGCACGCCGATCGACGGGCTCTACCTCTGCAACCACACGTCACATCCGGGCGGCCTCTGCCTCATGGCGGTTCCCTACAACCTCATGCACATCCTGATCGAGGACGACCTCGTGGAGCCGGGCGGGTGGTGGTACCCGTCGCCCTGGTACATCCCCGAGAACGGCAACAAGGCGACGGCCTGAGACGAGGGAGGACCCGGAGATGACAAGGCAGCACTACTCACCCCAGCTTCGGCCCGGCGAGTTGCCGGTTCCCGAGTTCCCGGAGAAGTCGGAGTACGACGTCGTCGTCGTGGGCGGCGGCCCGAACGGCCTCATGACCGCCGCCTACCTCGCGCGGGCGGGCCTCAGCGTCCTCGTCGTCGAACGCCGCCACGAGATCGGCGGCGGCCTCGCGACGGAGGAGGTCCTCTTCCCCGGCTACTACTCCAATGTGCACGCCGTCTACCACATGATGACGGACTACATGCCGCTGCTGCGCGACTTCGATCTCACCCGGCACGGGCTCACGTTCGTCGTGCCGAACGCGCAGACCGCCGTCGTGTACGAGGACGGCCAGAGCCTCGTCCTCTGCAAGCAGATCGAGGACACCAAGGACTCGATCGCCAAGTTCTCGCGGCAGGACTCACGGGCCTTCGGCAAGGTGATGCGCTCGTGGCGACGCGTCGTCGACGAGCTCATCGCGCCCGGGACGTACGCACCGGCCATGGCGCCGATGGACATGATCGAGGCGTTCGAGCGCACCGAGATCGGGCGGGAGGCCCTGCGCCTCACCGAGATGTCGCCGCTCGAGATCCTCGACGAGGTGTTCACGGACGACCGCGTGAAGGCCGCGTTCCTCTACATGTCGTGCATGTGGGGCCTCGATCCGTCGGACTCGGGCCTCGGCTTCATGGTGCCGCTCCTCATAGACCGCGGGCTCAACAAGGGCATCTGCTACGGCGGCTCGCACAAGCTGGCCGGAGCCCTCTCCCGCGAGATCATGCAGGCGGGTGGGTTCATCCTCGACAACGCCGAGGTGACCCGCATCATCGTCGAAGACGGAAGCGCTGTCGGAGTCGAGATCTTCGACGGCCGCGAGATCCGGGCGAAGGTCGTCGCGTCGAGCCTCGATCCGCAGTCGAACTTCCTGCGGCTCCTCTCGGAGGCCGACACCGACACCGGCATGGCGAGGCGTGCCGAGGAGTGGGAGTGGGACAAGTGGTCCTTCTTCACCGTCTCGACGGCTCTGCACGAGGCGCCTGTGTACACGGCCGACGACCCGTGGGTGAACAAGGCCTTCATGGTGCTGCTCGGCTGCGAATCCACCGACGCCGTCCTCGACCATTGGAACCGAGTGCTCGGCGGCCAACTCGGTCCCGCCCTGTGCGGGCACGCGACGACGGAGACCCGCTTCGACCCCACGCTCGCCCGCGTGTCGGACGGATCACCCCACCCGTGGGCGGAGGAGAAGCCCCAGGGTGAGGCTGCCCGCCACCAGGTGGCCTTCCTGCAGATGCATGCCCCCTACGACCTCGAGGGTGGCTGGAAGGAACGCCACGACGGGCTCGTGGACGACACGCTCGAGCTCTGGCGCCGGTACGCGCCGAACATGACGCGGGAGAACATCATCCTCGCCGGCGGTGAATCACCTGTCGACATCGAGCGGCGTCTCCCGAACATGGTGCGGGGCTCGATCAAGCATGGCGACTACAACCCCCTCCAGATGGGCTTCTTCCGGCCGAGCGAGGACTGCGAGGCGGGCCGTTCCCCGATCGAGGGCCTCTACCTGTGCGGGGCGTCGAGCTACCCGGGTGGCCTGATCACCGGTGGGCCCGGCTATATCGCCGCCAACTCCATCGCCGAGGACCTCGAGGTCGACAAGTGGTGGCGGCCCCCGACGCACGTCACGCGCTACGTCGACACGTACATGAGCGACTGACGCACGGAGATCATTCCTCGGCGGTGTAGGCGTACTCGTGCGTCCAGAGGATGCACGGGTCGATCGTGAGGAAGCGCAACGTGGCGTCGCGGACGTCGACGCCCTCGCTCTCCGTCGGCGCACTGCAGACGTTCGCGAGCCACGGGACGGCATGGTCGACGGGGGTCTCTCCGAGCCAGGTCGGGTGGCCTGCGACGTCTGCGCCGTCGAGGGGGCGTTCGAGATCGATCTGGATGAGCTGCCTCGTCGCCGCGTCGTCCAGACACACGAGCTGCACGGCCGTGTGGAAGTCACAGCCCTGCACGCGTGTGACGGGAGCGTCGAGCTGGATCCATGCGGCCACGTCGACCGAGGGTGCGCCGATCGCGGCGACCGAGAACACGCGGATCCGAGTCATGTCGTCCCACTCGCCGCTCGTGAGCCACGCGCCGTCGGGTGATACCGCGACCCACGAGTTGTGGCCCGTCTCACCCGCGTCGAGCTCGTGGACCGACCATCCGTCGATCCGGCCCGAGGCCATGTCGACCACGCCGAACGCGATCTGGGGTGGGCCCGAGGACTTCTCGTAGGGCAGGTAGGCCTTCCCGCCGTGCGCGTCGACGTCTCCGATGTGCAGATAGCCCTCGACGAGGAGCGGGAACGGGATGGCGAACGTGCGGCGAAAGGCGCGGCCGCCGGAGTCCGCCCACTCGAGCCCGAGCATCCACGAGTACAGGGTCACGCCGGGCCGCGTCGCATCGGTTGCCACGCCCTGGCTTCGCGTGAAGAGGCCGACGGCGTGCCGGTCGAACTGCCACGGGCCGAGATCGGGGCGGTCGGCGGCTCGCGACGCCTGTCCGACCGGGAACGCGAGGACGAACGTGAGCCACAGTGCGACACCGAACGACCCCAGTCCCGCCGCCCGCTTCACATTCCCCCCTGTACGACAGCAAGGGAAGCGTACGTGTCAGGATGTGGGCACGCCAAGGGCACTACAGGAGCGGGATGGCACCTCGGCCGTCCAGATATTTCCTTGTATCCCTGGCGAGCAATTCGTCGTCGGAGTACTGTCGTCGGCGCACTCCGTCGACCCGCAGCCCCGACCTCGACAATGGCGGCGAACTCATGCAAGCGACGCAGGCTCCTCCCCTTCCCCAGACCGACCGCATGCTCCTGCGGGTGGTGGGCTGCCGGTTCCCCCCGCACAACGTCTACCGCTACCAGGCCACGAAGACGACGGCACTCGGGCCCGTGACGGTGGCGACCGTGGCGAAGGCGGCGTGTGTCGACTCCTCCGGCCCGTGGCTCGGCGCCGAAGTCATCGACGAGAACAACTACCGCAAGAAGCTCGGCGCGCCCCGCGGCACCGACGGCATGCCCGATCACCTCGCCCTGCAGCGGGAGCGGTATGCCGCGGTCGTCGGCCTGTCCTGTGGCATGAGCACGTCGGCACCGCGCTGTCTCGAGCTCATCCGCACATACCGCGAGATGCCGGAGGAGCTTCGACCGAAGGCGATCGTCGTCGGCGGCTGGCATGCCACCGACAACCCCGAGGTCTTCCTCGAGGCAGGTGCCGATGCCGTCGTCCACGGCGAGGCGGAGGCCGTGATCGCCGATCTCCTCACGGCGATCCGGGATGATGCGTCCCTCGCAGGCCTGCGCGGCGTGTCGTTTCGCACCGGCGACGAGATAGTCGTCGACGCGCGGGGCGGGGGCATGGTCCCGCAGCGCCTCATGGACCGCCTGCCCGACCCGGACTTCGGTCTCATCCGCTACGCGGACGTGAAGATCTTCCCTGTGGGTCGCACACGCGGCTGCGACGGACGTTGCCGCTTCTGCCGTGTGAAGAGCGGGGCGAGGTGGATGTCCCCGGAACGCTTCCTCGACCAGCTCAAGGTCCTCGCGAGCAGGGGTGCGCGTCGATTCTTCGTGATCGACGACAGGTCCGAGCAGGACCTCCCCGGTTTCGTGCAGTGGCTCGAGGGCCTCGAGGAGTTCGAGCGCGAGCGCAAGATCAGGCTCTCGCTCACGACGCAGAACAGGCTGTCGCTCGCCGAACACCCCGACGTCCTCGCCCTCATGCGCCGAGCCGGAGTCAGCACGGTCGCGATCGGCTTCGAATCTCCGATCCCCGAGGAGCTCAAGGCGATGAAGAAGCCGCTGCGTCCCGCCAAGATGCTCGAGTGGAACAAGACGTGGAAGCGCCACGGCTTCTTCGTGCACATGATGCTCATCTTCGGATACCCGATCCCGCCCGAGACACGGGACCGGCTCGCGGCCGAGGGTGAGACGATCTCACTCCCGGTCCGCGATCGGGCGCGCCGCTTCATGCAGTTCATCCGCAAAGCACGGCCCGACACGCTGCAGATACTGCTCTTCACGCCGCTTCCGGGGACCGAGGACCGCGCCTACCTGGAGGACGAGGGCCGCATCTACCCGTTCGGCTGGGAGTACTACGACGGTACCTGGCTCACCTTCGAGCCCGACAAGGGCATCGATCCCGTCGACCTCCAGTACGAGTCGATCAAGATGATGCGCCGCTTCTACGGCATGCGGGGGATATGGCGCATCCGCATCCTCTCCCTCCTCGTGCATCTCGCCCGGATCGGGGCTGTCACCGTTGCCCTTCCCGTCGCTTGGCCCACCGTCGGCTGGCGTGGCTGGCTGCGGGCGTGGCGGGACTCGAAGCTGCGTCTCCAGGGCCATCTCGTGATCGGGGCGTGGCTGCGCAACTACGAGCGGATCCGCTACCCCGAGCAGCTCGCCCGCCTGCGAAAGGCCGCCTGACACCGATTCGATCGACTGCTTCGATCGAATCGTTGGGTATGGTCGGTTGGGTAAGGTCGGTTGCATATCGGCTCCGTCGGTTCCGAAAGGTGATTCATGCGGTTCACCCTGACACGCAGGTGCGAGTACGGGATGCGGATCCTCGTGCACCTGGCGACACTCGGTGAGCGTGCCCGCATGACCGCGAGTGAGCTCGCGGAGGCGTGCGAGGTTCCGCCCGGCAACGTGCCCACGATCGTCAACATCCTCTCCCGGGCCGGTCTCCTCAACTGCACACCCGGCCGCAACGGAGGTTGCATCCTCGCCCGCGATCCCGAGGACGTCACGATCCTCGAGGTGATCGAGGTGCTCGAGGGTCCACTCGATGTGGGGCACTGCCTTCTCGACGAGCGCCGCTGCCACGACAAGGACCCGTACTGCGCTCTGCACGAGTCGTGGGCGGCGAGCAAGGCCGCCGCCATCGGGACCCTGCACGGGATCACCATCGCCGATACGGCGCGACGAGAGATCGAGATCCGGGAGGAGCTCGCGCAGCGCGCAAGTGGATCCAAGCCGAAGCGCCCCGCGAAGGCGGCCAAGGCCTGAGGCGGTAAGGGTGCCTGTACACGTGGAGTTCGTCGGCGCGAGTGGTGCCGGCAAGACATCGCTCATCGAGAAGGTCGTCCCCGCGCTCACTGCCCGTGGCTGGCGAGTCGGCACCGTGAAGCACGCATCGCACGGGTATGACATGGACAGGCCGGGATCCGACTCGGCGCGGCATCGCGAGGTCGGGGCTTCGCCGGTCCTCATCGTCGGGCCGGGTGAGGCTGCCCTGCAGTGGACACTCGACGGCGAGACCCTGTCCGACCTCGTGGACACCTACTTCGACACGTGCGACGTCGTACTCGTCGAGGGCTTCGGTGCGGCGCCCGGTCCGAAGATCCTCGTGCACCGCCACGGCTTCTCCCCCAAGGCCCTGCCCGATCCGGCTGCGGTGATCCTCACCGTGACGGACGAACCGCTCGACCTCTCCCCCGAGGTGGGGGCCGGCGACGTGGATGCGGTGGCCGACGCGGTCGAGAACCAGATCCGCGCAGCACGGGCATAGGGGGTGCGCGGACGCGCGAGTCAGGCCGTGGTCGTCCCGATCGGGAAGAGCTGCTCGTGTGCCGCCGCGCCGCGTCTCAGTAGCCGAGGGGATCGCCGCCTGCTCGCCACGAACGCCGCTGTCCAGGCATCGTCCTTGATGGCCCGCCGCGTCTGGGCGTCGACGAACGGCTCGAGCCCGTGGGCGAGCTGCTCGAACCCCCGCCCGACCCGCTCCCGGTCACTGACCGCCATCAGTGTCCCCCCAGTGCGAATCGTGGTCCTCGGCCTCGAGCGCGGCGAGCACGTCGAGCAACTGAGCGACGACTGCGGGCAGCAAATCCAACGCCGTCGTGTGGATGATCTCGAGATCGATCGACCAGTAGCCGTGGACGATCCGGTTGCGCAGCCGCACCGGTTGGGCCCACGGGATCTCCGGGAAATGGTCCTTCAGGGATTGGTCGACCTGGGACGCGGCCTCACCCAACACGGTGAAGTTCCATAGGAGCGCCTCTCGCCGATCGCGGTCGGTACTCAGCGAGCCGAGATCGACATCGGCAACGAGGTCGTGCGCGCGTTTGGCCACGTCGATCATCTCGGCGATCAGCAGGACGTCACGCTGCATAGATGACCTGGGACTCGGCGAGCACAGCATCCCTTATGCGCTCGTGTAACGCTGCGCGGGAAACCAGGTCGACACGGCGGCCCATGGCATCCGACAGCTCGTCGGCGAGATCTTCGATGTACCAGCCGAGCCGGGCACCTGGCTCCAGTTCGTACAGGAGATCCACGTCACTGTCGGGACCCAACTCGCCGCGGGCAGCCGATCCGAAGACGTCGAGACGGGCCACCCCGAACCGGCGACATATCGCGGATACGCGTTCGGTGTCGAAGTCGATGGCGATCATGTTCCCGCCAATAGTACGGACGAGGTACGCGGGGGACATGCCGCTGTGACGGGACCGGGCTCCATGGGTGTGCGAAGGCCGGCTGGATGCGGGGCCCGTCGGAGCTCCAGAACACCTTGTACGGCAGGGAGCGCAGGCGGTGCCTCCCGTCTCAGTAGCCGAGGAAGCGGCGGAACTGCTGGCCGACCGCCTGCGACTGGCCCATGCGCTGCACCCACCCGTCCATGCCCGCCTTGAACACGTCGGGATCGAAGCCCCGCGCCGCGGCGAGCTCGCGCATGCCTGCCTCGTCGTTGATCCCCTGCGCCTGGGCGTCGCGGGCGACGTCGGCGTAGTCCTGGAGTGAGACGCCGTTGATCGGTTCCCAGATCGGGTCGTCGGCAGCCACCGGCTTGGTCGAAGGTCCGCCGAGGATCGCGGGATCGACCGGCCCTGCACCCTTCACATGCACGTAGCCGTCGGCGGCGACGCCGGTGCCGGTGCCACCCGGCGCCGCGGACTGGATCGCCTGCTGTGCCTGCTGCGCCGCCTGCTGTGCGCCTTCCTTCATCTTCTTGAACAGCCCCATCGCGCTCTCCAACTTCTGTGTGCCACGCTTGGTCTGGGAATCGTGCGCATGACACTAATAGGCTGGAAACGACGTCGTGACACATGCACCTCCGAGCCCACCCGCACTGGCGCCGGGGCGTTGCCGCCACCGATTCGTGACCGGTGCCGCTGCCCTCGCCGGCCTCGCCGCCCTCCTCCTCATGCACGGGATCGACGCGGCTCCGCTCACGTCCGCAGCCGGGGAGCCGGCTGGCGCGGTGGCTGAGTCGGCGAAGGCGCACACGTCGGGACACACGCCCGAGTCCGACGGGGACGACAGACCCGCCCACCCGCCGACAGGCCACGCAGCCGCGATGTGCCTCGCGATCCTCGTGGCTGCCGTCTCGTTCGGGAGTGTGCGTCGCTCCCTCGGGTCCATACGGCTCGCATGGCGGGTATGTGCGAGTCGCGTGCGCCCGTTCCTTCGCCTTGCCCCCGGCCGCGGTGTCGAGAGCCGGGCCGGGCCTCGTGTCGAGATGCTCTGCGTGCTCACGTGTTGAGATCTGCGCCCGACGCGGCCCTGCCGCGTGCGACGTAGCCGACACGAACAAAGGAGCGCAGATGAGCAGGAAGATCACCTTCACCATCGCGGGACTCGTGCTGATTGCATCCCTGGGGGCGGCATGTGGATCCGCGCACATGGGGGGACACTCCACCGCGACCACTCCCGAAGATCACATGGGCGACATGCAGGGCGGGGACGACCACATGGGTCACGGCGCACCGAGCGACGTCGCCCCCGATGCCCGCCGCGTCGACGTGACGGCCGGATCGTTCACCTACGACCCGCACGAGATAAGAGCCCGAGCCGGAGAGGACCTCGCAATCGTCCTCACGTCGGCGGATGCCACGCACGACTTCGTGATCGACGAGTTGGGTGTGCACGTGGCGGCGGACAGGGGCGAGACGGAGACGGGCGGCGTGAGCGGCCTCGAACCGGGGTCCTACACGTACTACTGCACCGTGTCGGGCCACCGGGCGGCAGGCATGGAAGGCACGCTCGTCGTCGAATGAAAGCACGCCCGTCGCTTCACGCAGACGGGACGGGAGCTCCCAATCCGAGGAGGCGGGCGGCATTGTCGAACAGGATCGCGCGGCGCAGGGCGGGATCGTCCGCGGTGAGCATGAGCACGCGGGCGAGGGTGAGCGACTGGTGGTAGAACGGCCAGTCGGTGCCGTAGAGGAGCCTGTGGGGCGGTACGACCTCGAGCACGTGCCGCAGGGCGGAGAGGCCCAGGCACGAGAGCTCGAAGTAGGTGTTCGCATAGGTCGCCGCGTAGGCGACAGCCTCCTCGTGCTGGAGCGCACCCGCGTGGCCGAGGACGAAAGTCGTCTCCGGGTTCTCGGCGATCACCCTCTCGTAGCGGGCAACCTGGGAGCGACGGCGTCCGGCCTTCGGCTCGATCCCGACAGGGCCGCAGTGGAACAGGACGGGCAGGCCGTGCGTGCCGCACTGCCCGCAGAGTCGGATGGTCCGCGGGTGGTCCGGTGCGATGAACTGCCCGGCGGGATGCACCTTGATACCGGCCGCACCCCTCGACTTCTGCGCGGCGAGCTTGCGTTCGGTGTCGCGCTCGAGCGGGTGGACGGAGCCGAACGGGATCAGCTCGCCGTACGACGCGGAGATCTCGAGTACGGCATCGGCGTTGCGTGGTCCCACGGGGAGATCGATCGGGAGGACGACGGCGTGGACTATCCCCATGTCGCGCAGGTCCCGCGCGAGGTTCGGCGCCGTGTGCGTCGTGCGCATCCCCTGTCGTGTGAGAGAGAGGGCGGACAGGTCGAGCGTCATCGCGAAGAGCGAAGAGGCGTCGAGGTTCTTGTTCGCGTAGATCTCGAGGTCGACGGGGAGGGTGAGGGGCAGGTAGTAGGCGGTCGTAGGCGTCTCACGCCCGAGGTCGACACGAAGCGGCCGCAGGTAGCCCATGGCGAGATGCGTGTGCATGTCGATGATCGGCCCCACCGTGTCGTCGACGAGGACGAGGCGGTTCCCGTCCCGCACCTCGAACCAGGGCAGGCGGGCGAGGTCGAGCACGCTCCCGAACCGGGTCGGCAAGTTGCTTGCGGGCATCGAATCAGCCTCCAGTCGCGCAGATGTCACGCTACCGGTTCGAGGGGAAGCGTGAGGACGAACCGGGCTCCTCCGGCCGGAGACTCCTCCACTGAGACCGTGCCGCCGTGGCGGACGACGATGTCGTGGGTGATGGCGAGGCCGAGGCCCGTACCGCCCGACCCCACATTGCGGGCGGCGTCGAGACGCGCGAAACGCTCGAACACACGTGCGCGTTCGTCGACGGGGATCCCGGGTCCGTCGTCCTCGACGACGAGCACCGCCTGCGGGCCGGCCTCGGACAGGGCGAGACTCACGGCCGAGACCGCGTGACGGGCGGCGTTCTCGACGAGGTTCCGCACGGCTCGGGCGAGCTGGCCGGGATCACCGCTCACCTGTGCCGCGGAGACACCCGACGCGTCCACGCGGACTCGGCCGTTTGCACGTACCAGCCGTGCCTCACGCAGCACGATGTCGTCGAGGTCCACGCGCTCGCGGCGCGGTGCGACGGCACCGGCGTCCGAGCGGGCGAGGAGGAGGAGATCGTCGACGAGGCGCTGCAGCGCCTCGGTCTCCTCGATGACGCTCGCGTGCGAGGCGGTGAGGTCTGCGGTGTCCGGATGCAGGCGGTCCACGTCGAGCTCGGAACGCATGCGGGCGAGGGGGCCGCGCAGCTCGTGCGACGCGTCCGCGACGAAACGCCGCTGGCGTTCGGTCGCTTCCTCGATCCGGTCGAGCATCGCGTTCATCGTGCGGGCGAGTCGCGCGATCTCGTCCTCGGTGGGTGGGACCGGCACGCGCCGGTCGAGCGCGGATCCCCCGATCACGGCAACCTCGGAGCGAATCGCCTCCACCGGCCGGAGTGTGCGGCCCACGAGGTACCACACGAGGAGGGCGAGTGAGAGCACGGCGAGCGGGATCGCGATCACGAGCGACCTCACCAGAGCCGCCGTGCTCTCCCTGACGTCGTCGAGCCCCCCGGCCACGACAAGGACGAGACGGCCGTCGGGGGCGTCGACGGTGCGGGCGAGAACGCGGAACGCCTCGCCATTCCCCGTGAGGTTCTCCACCGTGCGCCGCGAGTCCACCTCTCCCGGTCCGGGACCGTCGATCGCGTCGTGTCGGGACACGCCCGGCGATGCCGCGACCACCATCCCGGCCTCCGTCACGATCTGCGCCACGATGTCGTCGCCCGGGGGCTCCAGTGTGTCCGGCACCCCGTTTGCCGCGAGCCCGGCTTCGACTTCGGCGGCGTAGGCGCGCAGCGTCTCCTCGAGCTCGTCCACGCGGAAGCGGCGATGCGCAAGTGTGAGGCCGGCCCCCGTGAGCACGAGCACGGCGAGCACGGCAACCGTCGCCACGGCCGTGATGCGGCATCGGATTCCGGCCCACCCGAACCGGCTTCTCGTCGCGGGTTCCACCTCAGCCGCCATGACTGCCGATCCGGTAGCCCGCGCCACGCACGGTCTGGATCGAGTCGCAATCGAAAGGCGCATCGACCTTGAGGCGGAGGCGGCGGATGTAGACCTCGACGATGTTCGGATCCCCCTCGAAGTCGTGTGCCCAGACACCGTCGAGGATCTCGCGCTTGGACATCACCTGTCCGGCACGTCGCACGAGGAACTCGAGGACGTCGAACTCCCTCGCGGTCAACGTGATCTCGGCGTCACCTCGGCGTACTCGTCGTGAACCGGGATCGAGGACGAGGTCCCCGATCACGACGGGCACGGGGTTCCGGCCCGTCGTACGGCGCAGCAGCGCCCGCACGCGCGCGACCAGAACCGGGAACGAGAACGGCTTCGTGAGGTAGTCGTCGGCTCCCGTTTCGAGAGCCTCCGCCTCGTCGAGGTCCCCGTCCTTCGCGGTCAGCATGAGGATCGGTGTCCAGTCCCCGGCGTCGCGCAGGTCGGCGCAGATCTCGTAGCCGTTGCGGCCGGGCAGGAGGATGTCGAGGAGTATCAGATCGTAGGACCCTTCACGGGCCATCCACAGACCGTCGGTCCCGTCGGAGGCGACCTCGACGACGAAGCCCTCGGCTTCGAGCCCGCGCTTCACGGCGGTGGCGATCTTGCGGTCGTCCTCGACGAGAAGGAGCTTCATGTCACGATGTTGGAGGTCTCCGCCTGAACGGCGGCTGAACGCGTCAGCCTGCGTTCAGGATAAGTCAGCCTCGGTTCAGCCGGGCCGCGAGACGATCTCGGCACGCGACAGAAGGGCAGAGACGTGGCCAGAGCAAATCGACAGGTGATCGCTGCCGTCCTGGTGGCGCTGAGCATCGGCAGCACGGGCCTCGCTGCCTGTGGTGGCGGCGACTCGGCCTCGGACACGACGGCCTCGGTGGCCACCGTGGCGCCGGTCGTGGACCCCGGCGACAACGGGAACTACGACCCGAAGATCGACCCGGCGGACTTCGTCGAGCGGATCGACAACCCGTACATCCTCATGACACCCGGGGCGAGGTGGGTGTACGAGGGTGGGGGGGACGGCGAGAAGGAGGTCGTCGAGGTCGTTGTCACACCGGAGCGTCGCGAGGTGATGGGCGTGTCCACCGTGGTCGTGCGCGACACCGTGAAGATCGACGGCGAGGTCGTGGAGGACACCTACGACTGGTTCGCGCAGGATCGGGCGGGGAACGTCTGGTACTTCGGTGAGGACTCCAACGACTACGACAACGGCAAGCTCGTGAGCACGGCCGGGTCGTGGGAGGCCGGTGTCGACGGGGCTCTGCCCGGGATCGTCATGCCGGCCACGCCCGAGGTGGGGGCTGTCTACCGCCAGGAGTTCCACAGGGGCGAGGCGGAGGACATGTTCGAGATAGTCCGTATCGACGCAGAGGTGAGCGTGCCGTTCGGCACGTTCGGCGGCGTCGTGCAGACGCGGGACTGGACGCCCCTCGAACCCGACGTCGTGGAGGAGAAGTACTACGCGGCGGGGGTCGGCAAGATTCTCGAGGAGCACGTAGCCGGCGGGTCCGGCCGCGTCGCCCTCGTCGAGTACACACCGGGGACGTGAAGCAGCCCAGGGCGTGACAGCCGCGTACGGCTCTGGCGGTCACGCAACGTCACGCTGTCATTCCGTGTGGCTGTCCGCCGGGACACGTACGAGCCAGGCCTGCCACGGCTGGTCACCCTCACGGAGGACCACGTGCGAGTCAGGCCGGTCGTCTCGCAGGAAGGCGAGGAGCGAATCCGTGCGGTCGGGGTCCGCCTGCAGGCCCGCGTAGACCTCGACAGTCGTCGCGTTCCCGAGCCGGTCCATCCCGTGGCGTGCGGCTTCGATCGGGTCGGCCGCGGTGCGCACGATCCCGTCGGCATCGATCACGACCCAGTCGCCTGCTGACACGTCGCCGATACGTGTGGGCGCATCCCGCGCGACCTCGGCAACCTCGAACCAGGGGAGCGCGAGGGCGTCCTGCATCACTGTGAGGTTCGCGTCGAGGTCACGTGCCGCGTCGAGACGCTCCATGCAGGCAAGGGCGGACGCGAGCGAGGTTGCAGGCACGATCCGCGCCTCCTTCTCGGCGAGCTCACAGGCCGCTTCGCACGCCGCGAGGGTGTCGGGATCGCCGGGCAGGACGACGACGGACGTACCCGGGGCCGCGTTGATGGCCTCGGTGACCTCGCCGATGGACGCGTTCATGGTCTTCGCGCACTGCACGACGACGGCACCGAGCTCGCGGAGGCGGGTCGCAAGGCCCGTTCCGACCGTCACGGCGACGGCTCCTGTGCGGCTGCCCTGACCCCCACGCCACCGCCCCGTGCCCCCAAACGGGCCGGGGAGCTCCTCCACGTGGACGTTGTCGACGGGTCCGGTCCGCCTGCCGGCTGCGATCGCGGCCTCGACGTCGTCCGTGTGGATGTGGCAGCGCCAGCCCCCGTCGGAGCCGTCCCCGGCCACGACTATCGCATCCCCGATGTCCCGCCACGCCTCGAGGAGAGGTGAGGTGCTCGTGGCCTCGAGCAGGAACGTGACCTCGTGACGATGCGGGCCACCGGGCATGTGGATCTCGGTCGCGACTGCCGGGTCCGCTGTCACGAGGTGCACGGCCTCGGGGGCGGTGCCACCGGCGGCGTCGAACAGGAGGGCGAGCGCACGTGCGCCGGAGTCCACCACCCCTGCCTGACGGAGGACGGGCAGGAGGTCGGGGGTCCGGACCAGGGCGGCGTCGGCGGCGACGGCGGCAACCTGCCAGAGGGCAGCCACGTCGTACGCGGTCGCAGTGGCGTCTGCTGCTGCCCGCGCCACTGTGAGCATCGTGCCCTCGACCGGCTCCTCGACGGCGGCGTAGGCGGCATCGGCCGCCCGCGCGAGCGCCCGCGAGAGGGCTGCGGTATGCGCTCCTTCCTCGGGTAGCTCGGCGAGGAGTGACCGCAGCCACTGGCAGAAGATGATCCCCGATGACCCGCGTGCCGCCCGGAGGGCCGCACGGGCGGCACGGGATCCCGTCTCGGCTAGCGTCTCGGGGCCTGTCGCGTCACCGATCGCATCGACCACGCCCTGTACGGTCGAGAGCATGTTCGTGCCCGTGTCGCCGTCGGCCACCGGATAGACATTGAGGGCGTTGATCTCGTCCTCGTGCGCGGCCAGCAGCCCCGCGTAGGACCTGAGGAGCGCGCGCAGGTCGGACGCGGTGAACACCTCGGACATCGGCAGAGCGTAAGGCGAAGTCTCGAGACGGGGCGAACTGTGCGACGTGGGGGTGCATCGCTACGCTGACTCGGTGCCTGCGGATCCCGGCCCACAGCGTTGGTTCTTCGATATCTGGTCCCGCTTCTACGATGCGGCGTTCGCGCAGCGCTTCACGTACAGGCCCGTTCACGACAGCGTCGTCCGCCAGATCGGGACCGGCTCCCCAGGCGGGCTCTCGACATCGGTTGCGGCACCGGGATCCTCGCCGCCCGCCTCGCCGACTCGGCGGGCGCGAGCGAGGTGATCGGCTGTGACTTCTCGCGGGGCATGTTGGAGCGGGCGGTGGCGCGCGCGTCGCATGTGGACTGGGTGCAGGGAGACGCACAACGCCTGCCCTTGCGGACGGCGAGTGTCGATGTCGTGACGTGTACCGAATCCTTCCACTGGTATCCGGATCCCGAGGCGGCCCTCGCCGAGTTCGGCCGGGTCCTGCGCCCCGGGGGGACCCTGTACGTCGCTCTCGTGAACACGCGGGCCCGTATGTTGAGCGACGTCGCCGGCCTCGGCTTCCGACTCGCCGGACAGCCCCTCGTGTGGCCGACGCTCGGGGAGATGCGTGACCGCATCACCGGGGCCGGGTTCCGTGTGACACGACAGGAGCGGGTGGCGAGGTTCCCGCCCGGCATCCTCTTCCCCACGGTCCTGACCACTGCCGTGCGGACAGGTCCGCA
This sequence comes from Acidimicrobiia bacterium, assembly GCA_020850945.1. Lineage (GTDB taxonomy): Bacteria > Actinomycetota > Acidimicrobiia > UBA2766 > UBA2766 > QWHP01. Next base: position 85,025 of record JADZDR010000074.1, read on the forward strand.
GGGGTGTACCCCGCCGGTGTGATCTGCGAGAATGCGGCGGGAGGGAGCGTATGCAACGAGATCTCGACGACATCGTCCGGCTCGGCAACGGTTACACCCGCGACGGCAACTACCCGTTCGCACTCGTGAACGTCACGAACCGCTGCAACCTCTCGTGCCCGCACTGCTTCGTCTTCCGCGACGACAATCCGAATCTGGCCGTGGGTGCCCGTCGCGAACCCGACACGGACGAGATCCTCGAGGCGCTCGCGGCGTTGCGTGACCGCCACGGGATCGGCTTCATGCTCTGGATGGGGGGCGAACCCCTCCTCCGGAGGGACCTGCTCGTGCGCGGCGTGCAGCTCTTCCCCCACAACCACGTGGTCACGAACGGGACGATCCCGCTCGTCGAGCTCGGTCCCGACACCCTCTACATCGTCTCGCTCGACGGGCCGGAGGACGTCAACGACATCATGCGGGGCGAGGGGACCTACCGGCGTGTCATGCGGATGCTCGACCGTCTCCCCGACGGACTCTCCACGCCCGTGCAGGTGCAGTGCACCGTCACACCGGCGAACCAGGGTCGACTCGGTGAGCTCGTCGCGGCTCTGCAGGGGACGCGGGTCGGCTGGATGACGTTCAGCTTCGTCGTGCCCGCCAAGCAAGACGAGACGGGTCTTGTCTGGGGCTCGCTCGAGGAACGCATGTCGGCGGTCGAGGAAGTGGCCCGGCTCAAGGCGGAGTATCCGGAGTTCGTGCGCAACCGCTCCCGTGCCCTCGAGCTCATGTCGCCCGAGAACGCGCCCGCGGTGACCGCGGCCTGCCTCACGAAGAAGCTGCTCCTGCCCCTCTGGCTCGACGGCGACCACTTCACGACGCCGTACTGCTGCTACGGGGACGATGTCGACTGCTCGCGATGCGGAGCCTGGGTTGTCTTCGACATGGCGGCACGGATGGAGGCGTCCGCAGGCCCGCGAGCCGGCTGAACCGCGGTGCGTCCCCAGCCGGCCTACGCCACCGGGTAGGCGGTGAGGCTCGTGAGATAGAAGAGGGACATCCCCCACACGTGCGGGGGCGCGACCGCGGTCACGACCGAACCGTCCCGCACGTACCATGCCTCCCCCGTGAGACCCGTCCCGGGTGTCACGTCGGCTGTGGCAAGCCACGCGAGACCCGCCCGCACCCGCCCGAGTCCCTCCGCGTCGCCCTGCCACGCATGTGCCAAGCCGAGCAGACCCTTGGCCTCGTACGATCCGTAGGACCGTCCACCGGTGGGTGCCGCGAAGGACGGGACCAGCTCAGCCCACCGGCGGGCCGCGGCCGCCTGCATGCGCGCGTCGTCGTACGACCGGAAGGGCACCGGCCAGAAGAGGTAGTCGCCGCCGGGACCGTCGAACGGGCGTGTGCCGCTTCCGTAGTGGATGTTCATCGCCCCGTCGAGCTCGTCCGCGCGTCGCTGCCAGCGGTCCGCCTCCAGGGGGCGGTCTGCGGATGCCGCAGCCGTCGCGGCCTCGCGTATGCCGAGAAGGACCGTTGCGGACGAGACGAGAGTCGGCGGGTTCGGGAGCGTGAGGTTGTCGTCCTCGAAGGCGGGCCACGGGAGGAGGGAGATCGGATTCCGGTACTGCGTGAGGAAGTCGGCGGCCGCCCGGATCGCAGGCCACACGTCCTCGAGGTAGGCGCCGTCCTGCGTGCGGTTGTAGTGGCGGGCGAGCGTGTAGAGGCCGAATCCGGTCTCGTCGATCTCGAAGGGGATTGGGCCGCCGACGGTGCCGTCCGCCGACATGTTCATCGGCCAGTTGCCGATCGGGGTCGACCCGGCACCGGGTGGACGTTGCCCGGGCAGGACGATCGTGCGGGCGTAGAAGCGGTTGTGGGCGGCCACGACCTCCGGGTGCCCGGCCGAGTAGAGGACCTCGTTGAAATACGCGCCGTCGCGGGGCCAGTCGAGCGCGTAGGGGGGCTGCGTCGAGACAGAGGCCACGATCGCCGTCGTGGCCGGATCGATCACCTGTCGAAGGCAGATGAGAGCACGCAGCGCGTGCGCGAGGACGGCCTGATCCGATGTGGCGGGAAGAGCCGCCGGCGCGAGCCACTCGTCCCACCACGCCTCTTTGCGGGCTGCGACCGAGTCGTGAGTGGTCCGCATCGAGTCGAGGAGGGCATTCGCCTCGATTCCGCTCGGCGCGAATGCGAGCACCAGTGTCGCCTCCGCTTCGCCCTCGACGACCGTACGGTCCGTGGCGAGAGCGGAGCCCGTCTGGCCGGAGACGGGTCCGTCCCTGTCCAGGAGATGCCCACCGGATCGGTCGACTGCGTCGAAGGGGTCCCTGCCTCCGGAGAGGAACGGAAGCGGCAGGGCATGACGATCCGGGCCGACATCGTGGCTGCTGCTCCGCTCGACCCAGCCGAGCGAGATGGCGACGCGGTTCGTCCTCCGCGTCGAGGTGTCGTGCTCGGTCACCTCGTGCACGACAGCGTCACTCGCGGCATCCCAGTGGGTGCGGCCGTCGTGGAACTGGTCGAGGCAGCCGTCGTACAACGGGATCCCCGGATACTTCTTCGCGGTCGGGTTCAGGTTGGCGAAGGTCACGAACCTCACCTCCGTAAGAGAGGCCGACCTGTCCTCGACCCGGTGGTGGCGCACGAGAGCGGCGCCGTCCGGGTCGACGGTGTCCGTGACCGTCACCTCGAAGTCGTCGAGCTCGAACGTCGTGACGACCGTGTCCGTCCTGTCGCCGGCGAAGCGCTGGCCCGCGTGCGGGGCGTCCCGCAACCACGCGAACCCGCTGCTCCCGTCCGCCCGCTGCCAGCGCACGCCGCTGAAGACCCCCTCGTTCGGCCGTGCTCCCCAGCGGGCCTCACCCCTGTCCGTCGTCAGGTACTTGACGTGATCCCAGTAGGACGGGCTGGGCCAGCGGAGCACCGTGAGCGTGCCCTGCGCGTTCTCAGCCGACGTCAGATGGCCGTTCCCGGTGACAGCCGTGATGTGCGTAGGGCCGTACACCCCCTCCAAGCCGACCGGGTTCGAGCGCGTGACAGGCTGTATGCAGTGCAGGAGGTCGAGCGGCCGGCGCTCCCCCGCAGACGTCGGGGGTGATTGCGTTGCCCCGACCAGGACGACGATCGCGATCCCTGTGCGGACGACGCGGCGCATCGTGGTTCAGACGGCTCCGAGGGCTGCCTGGGCGAGGGCCTCGACTTTCGGGCGGATCACCGACTCGCCCCCTGCCCCGCTGACTCTGGCCCCCAGCATCACGTCCGCCGTGCAGACACGCAGTTCGCCCACACCCTGCTCCACGGCCTCGGTCCACTGCCAGTACGCCTGGTCGCCGAGGCCGGACACCGGTGTGCCGTTCGGAGGTTCCGGGCAGTCGATCGCTCCCGAAGGGAAGTCGGCCGGTGTGCTGACGGCGAGGGTGGGTTCCGTTCCACCGAGCTCCGAGGCCGCCCACGTGCACTCCTGCGCCGTCCACTTCGTGCCGCTCTCGTCGATGTTGTTCGTGATCGTGTCGCCGGATTCGAGGGCATTGCCCGCGATCGTCTCGACCTCCTCGTGTGGGAGGAGGTTGCACGGATAATCGTCGGGGAGGGAAGTCGTCGTGTCGTCTCCCGTTCCGGCAGACGTGGTCGTCGGTTCCTCGTCAGCGGCAGTCGGGGTCGTCGTCTCGTCGTTCCCCCCGCAGGCTGCGAGCAGGAGGACGAGCGCCGCCGCCAAACCCGCGTGCAAGAGTGCGCGTCGCATCGTTGCCTCCTCGTCTCGATGGGCGGACTCTACCTCTCGGCCGCACGCGAGACTCCTCCGGGGACGGGTCTCAGGGGTGGAGTCGGAAGATCGTAGGCGGTCCCACGTGGCTCTTGTCGACGAGGCAGACCCCCACCGTGTACAGGTCCACCACGGCCCGGACGGCACTGCGCGAGTCGCAGATGTGCTGCCACGTCCGCACCATCCCTCCCGACCAGCGGATGTCGTCGTGGAAGATCACGGCCCGGTCCGCCGCGCGTTCGAGGATCTGGTCCTGGTAGGTCGCCGTAGTCGACTCGGCGTGGTCGCCGTCGACGAAGGCGAAGTCGATGGGGGCGTTGGCGGCGAGAACGGCGGGGAGGGTGTCCTGGTGGCGTCCCACGACTATCTCGAAGTTGTCGTAGCCGAGCCCGCGCAGGGTCTCCTCGGCGATCTTGGCGACCGATTCCCCGCCTTCCATCGTGACGAGCCTGCCCTGTCCACTGCGTGCCATCGCCGCGAACTGGTAGGCAGCCGAGATCCCGACGCAGGTGCCCATCTCGATCGCTGTGCGAGGCGCGAACTCGCGGACGAGCGAGTAGAGATACCACGCGTCCGCCTGGGGCTTGGAGGCCGCGGCCACCTTCGAGAGCGGGATCGTGCGTGTCGTGCCCTCGTACATCTCCTCCTCGCTCAGGTCCGAGTCGGGGCTGATCGCTCCGTGGTCGACGAAGGAGACCGATTCGTCGGAGGAGAGGAGCTCGTAGCGACGCGCCTCGATGGCGTGGATGCGGGTCAGCTCCGTCGCGTCGGGCGACGGGTCACGTGCCCAGATGACGGCACGGGCAAGCCTGCCCAGGTCGTCGCCGTCGTCGCAGTGGCGGGCGAGGCGGCGCCATTCCGGCAGAGCCCGCGTGCGACGTGCGGAGCGGACCACACGGCGCTTCAGGTCCCGGATGTTCACGCGGGGACTCCTTCTGGGAGAGACGGTGGAACCTGTCATGCTTCTGTGTGCGGGCAGGTTTCTCCTCCGGTCCGTCCATCCCCGTCCCGTGTGGAGAACCCGGCCGGATCCACTCGGGGTCAGAGGTCGAAGATCTTGCCGGGATTGAGGATCCCCTCCGGATCGAGGGCTGCCTTCACGGCGGCGTGCAGACCGAGTGCCCCCTTGCCGAGCTCACGCGCGAGATGCGGTCGTTTGAGCAGACCGACACCGTGCTCACCCGTGATCGTGCCACCGAGGTCGAGGGCGGCTTCGGTCATCGCGTGGTAGGCGGCCTCGCCCCGTGACGCAGAGTCGGGGTCGGTGCGGTCGAAGACGATCGTGGGGTGGAGGTTGCCGTCACCGGCATGCCCGAACGTTCCCACACGCACACCGTGGCGTTGTGTCCGTTCGGCGATGGCGGTGACTGCGGCGGCGACGGAGCCGAGGGGCACGCAGACGTCGTTCATGATCGCTGTGCCGAGGCGGGCGAGTGCCGGATATGCGAGACGCCGCGCGGTGAGGAGCTGTTCGCCGGCGTCGGGATCGTCCGTCTCCGCGACGAAGGTCGCGCCTGCCGAGCGAGCTGCGGCCGCAATCGCGTCGAGCTGGGCTCCCGTCCCGTTGTCCGACTGGGCGAGGATCAACGCTGCCGCGCCCGTGTCGAGGTCCATGCGCTTCCAGTCCTCGACGGCGGCGACGGTAGTGGCATCCATGATCTCGAGGAGGCTGGGCGTCGTCATGGCCGTGATCGCGGATATGGCACGGCCCGCCTCCGGCAAGGAGTCGAAGAACGCTGTGAGGGTGACGGCCGGAGGAGGCGGGGGGCGGAGGCGCAACGTCACCCGCGTCACGATGCCGAGCGTTCCCTCCGATCCGACGAACAGAGCGGTGAGGTCGTAGCCCGCCACGCCCTTCACCGTGCGCCGCCCGACCTCGACGACCGATCCGTCGGCGAGCACGACTTCGAGGCCGAGGACGTACTCGCGTGTCACTCCGTACTTGACGCAGCAGAGCCCGCCCGCGTTCGTCGCCACGTTGCCGCCGATCGAGCAGATGTCGCGGCTTGCCGGATCGGGCGGGTACCAGAGGCCGTGCTCGGCGGCGGCGGCGCACAGCTCCGCGTTCAACACGCCCGGCTCGACGACCGCGAGGAGGTTCGAGGTGTCGATGTCGACGATCCGGTTCATACGAGTGACGCAGAGGATCACACAACCGTCACCGGCGACCGCACCCCCGGCGACTCCCGTGCCTGCGCCGCGAGGCACGATCGGCACCCCGTGCTCGGCACAGACGCGCACGGTGGCCGCGACCTGCTCGGTGCCGGTCGGGCGGACGAGCGCCCATGGCCGGCCGGGCGCGCAGAACGCGGACTCGTCGCGGCTGAAGGCGTCGATGACATCCGGGTCGAGCTCCACCGTCCCGGCGGGGAGGGTCGCGATCAGGACGTCTCGGAACCGGTCTCTGTCCATCCGGAACAGGCTACGCACGCGGCCACGTGGGATCGTGCGGTTACGTGGGCGTACTGAGACACATCTGTTGTGGTTGGATACGCCCACGTGGGTTCGTGCGGTTACGTGGGCGTACTGAGACACATCTGTTGTGGTTGGATACGCCCACGTGGGTTGTCGCCGGCCGGTTAGTCTCCGCTCGACGTGGTCGTCGTGGTCGGCGGCGGATCCTCCGTCACCGTCGCCCAACGCTCCGCCGTCTGGCCGTTCGCGCCGGTCGCGACGAGCTCGACCGAGTTCACCGCCTGGTCACACTGGATCGGCACACTGGACGTGCCCGATGCGGGCAGGCCGCTCGCCACGGTGCTGCCGTCGACCTCGATCGCGACGGAATCCGTGTTGGACGTCGCCCACGCCGCCGTGACGTTCTGCGAGCCGCCTCCAGAGCAGTCGATGCTCTGGGGGCTCACGATGAACTGCGTGATCGACGGCCCCGGCGGGGGAGGTTGGGTCGTGCTCGGGGAGGTCGACGGTGCCGGTGGGGGTGGTGGTGCCGGCGCATGCGTCGTGGCGGGGGCAGCGGTCGTGGTCGGTTCCTGTCCCGGACACGACGTGTCGTCGGTCGTGCCGTTCGTCCGGATCGTCTTGCAGAGGATCGCCCCCGTGAACGTCGTACCCGTGATGTGGGCTCCGGTGAGGTTCGCGCCGGTGAAGTCAACGTTCGAGAAGTCGGTGTTCTCGATCGTGGCGTCCACGAGTTGGACTTCCTGGAGATTGGCCGATGGGAGGGCAGCGTTCACGACCATGGCGCTCGCCATGTCGCTGCCGGAGAGAACCGCGCCGTGACCTGTCACGTTCGTCAGGTTTGCCTTCACGAGGTTGACGTCGGCAACTGTGGCACTCGATATCTTGGCATCGGTCAGGTTCGCTCCGTTGAGCTGGGCGCCGGTGAGGTTCGCGCCGCTCAGGTCGATTCCCGTGAGGTCCTTGCCGTTCAGGTTGGCCTTCTCGAGGTTGGCATTTGCACAGTCGGCGTTGGGAGCCGGGTCACACGTGCGGGTGGCCTCCGACTTCGTGGTCGTCGTCGTGGAAGCCTCCTTGTCCTTGGATCCACAGCCGACGGCGAACAGGCCGAGCAACAGAAGGGGAATCAACAGGGCATGCCGCCGACGCGTCATATGGTGCCTCCTTGGAAGGTTCAGGACAGGCTAGGTCGGGCACGCGAGGGGTTTGTCCATATTGACGGGAACGGCGATGACGCTAGGCTTCTGGGAAGATCAGGGCAACTGGCCAGCATGATCTGGCAGCGGTCCGGGACAGAGGACTGGAGGGGTCGTGTCGATCCGACACGCGGCACTTGCCGAGATAGCCGAATCACCCGGGCACAGCTACGCGATCTACCAGAGGCTGCACGCACGCATCGGTGACTGGTGGGGCGTGACGCCCGGCGCGGTGACGGATGCCCTGCGTCGGGCCGAGCGCGACGGCCTCCTCGTCACGAAGCGGGACACGAGGGGGCGTGAGGTGTTCCACATCGCCGACGCCGGCCGCACCGCCCTCCGCGAGTGGAACTCCGAGGTCACGACGCCGGACCCCGCCTACCGGAACGAGGTCCTTCTCCGCGTGCTCCTCTTCGGGGAGCACCCGACGGAGGATCTCGTGTTCGCCGTCGAGGACATGCTCTTCAAGCTGACCGCCCGCCGACGTGAGATGAGCCGTCTCAGGGACGAGTCCGCCGAGATCGACACGCCCGCGGCCCGGCTCAGGGAACTGATACTCGGCGCAACGCTTGCCCACCTCGATGCCGACGCGGAGGCCCTGCGCGGGGCCCTGCGCACTTTCGAGGATGCACGCTGACGCGAGTCCCACTCGCAGAGACTATGAAGATAGTACCTGGACAGTCTAATGCGTCCGCCCTAGGCTCAGTCTTGCCAGTCAGCCTGCGAAGGTGGTGCTGGTCGGTTCTCGACCCTCCCAGCGGGAACCGACCGGGATGGGTGATGGTGGTGATTGGGGCGGGTTAGAGCGCCGGGTGGGCGCGAAGTGGGCGGACGGATCCGCCGAGTCCGGCGGATCCGTCCCGTTCACTGCCTCGGAATCGTGTATCTGTGGGCTGTCGCTCCGCGTCTCGACCGTGATCTCGCCGCGGGAGGGCAGGGGATCGAGGACGGATGACACCGTGAACGCGGGCCGGGCTTGTGCGCCGACTCTCCGTAGGCAAGAATCGGTCTCCACTGGGAATGCACTCCGAGAAAGGCTGGGAGATGGCTCTGGTGGAGGCGCGTGGCCTGTTCAAGGCGTATGAGCGTGGTGGGGAGGAAGTGCACGCTCTGCGGGATGTCTCTTTCACGATCGAGTCGGGCGCGTTCGCGGTCCTCACGGGACCGTCGGGTTCGGGCAAGACGACACTGTTGAACCTCATGGGTGGGATCGACGTACCGGACCGGGGCGAGATCGTCGTGGGCGGCGAGGACATCGGCGCCTACGGGCCGAGCGAACGTGCCCGGTTCCGCGTGCGCACGATGGGTTTCGTGTACCAGGCGTTCAACCTCGTCCCCGCCCTCACAGCCGTCGAGAACGTGGCTCTGCCCCTTCTCATCGACGGGGTCGAGAAGAAGGCGGCGTACGCCGCTGCCGTCGACATGTTGACCGAGCTCGGCCTGGGTGACCGCCTCCAGCACACCGAGACCCAGCTCTCGGGTGGCCAGCGCCAGCGGGTCTCGGTGGCCCGCGCGCTCGTCACCGAACCATCGCTCATCCTGGCCGACGAGCCGACGGGGAACCTCGACAGCCACAGTGGGGCGGACGTCCTCCGCCTCCTGCAGGAGGCAGCCGCCCGCAGAGGCGCGACGGTCGTCGTCGCGACCCACGACATCGCCGCGGTCGACGTCGCCGCACAACGGCTCTCGATCAAAGACGGTGTCGTCCTGTCGACTCAGACCTAGACGAAAACGGGAGAGGGGCTCACATGCAGTCGACCCACGATGCCGACGTGGTCGTGATCGGCGCCGGGATAGGCGGACTCACGGCGGCGGCCTACCTCCAGGCTCTGGGCAAGCAGTGCATCGTCGTCGACCGCCACAGCGTCGTGGGTGGCAACATCTCGGTCTTCTCACACGGTGGGTACGAATTCGACGTCGGCACCCACTACGTCGGTGACTGCGAGCAGGGCGGACTCGGTCCCTCTGTATACGGGGCGCTCGGCCTCGAGGACGCCGTCCGCTGGCGCCCCCTCGACCCGGACTGCTTCGACCGCTACCACTTCCCCGACACCACTTACGACGTCCCGTCCGGCATCGACCGGTACCGGGAGCGGCTTTCGGGTTGGTTCCCGGACGAACGCGTGGGTATCGACGCCTTCTGCACGTTCGTGTCGGATGTGGACGAGGCCCTCGCCACGTCGCTTGCCGGCCGCGCCACAGACAAGGCGACCCTCCTCCTCACATACCGCGACACGACACTCGGCGAGCTCTTCGACACGTGGGGGCTGTCACCACGCCTGCGCGCCGTGCTCGGCGCCCAGCATGGTCTCTACGGAGTTGGCCCCGCTCGCGCGTCGGCGATCATCCACGCCCTCGTCGTCATGCACTACATGAAGGGCGCCTATTACCCCGAGGGGGGAGGGCAGGTCCTCTCCGACACCCTCGCCGCTTTCTTCCGGGCACAAGGCGGCGAGATCATCCTGCAGACACCGGTCGAGTCCGTGATCGTCGAGGACGGAGCGGCGCGTGGCATCAGGCTCCGCCCGCCGTCGCCGCTGCGTCGCCGCGGCGTTCCGACGGAGATTCGAGCACCCGTTGTCGTCTCGAATGCCGACCTGAAACGCACTGTCCTCGACCTCGTCGGCCCGGATCACCTTCCCGCCGACTTCGTGAGCCGTGTCGAGGCCCTGCGCATGGGCCCGCCCATGCTGGTCGCGTACCTCGTGCTCGACCGTGATCTCGGCGCCGAGGGCTATCCGAACGCGAACGCCTTCCTCTTCGGCGGCGACGATCACGACGCCGAGTACGAGGCGATCGCCCGCCGCGAGATCTCGTCGGAACCGAGCCTGTTCATCTCGTTCGCCTCCCTGAAGGACCCCACGAACGAGCGTCTCTGCAGGCCCGGACAGACGAACCTCGAGGTCATGACCCTCGCACCACCCGACCACGCCTTCTGGGGCCTCGACCGGGGCCCGGCGGCCGGTGAGCGATACCGCACCAATTCTGACTACCGCGAGCGCAAGCAGGACCTCGTCGACATGCTCGTCGACAGGGCGGAGGCCGTGATCCCGGGTCTGCGCGACTCAATCGTCCATGTAGAGGGAGCGACACCTGTGACGCACGAGCGATTCGTGCGCTCCTCGGCCGGCACGTCCTACGGCTTCGAAGTGACGCCGGACCAGCTCCTCGATCGGCGGCCCGGTCCCGTCTCGCCTCTGCCCGGCCTCTTCCTGACAGGGCAGGGCATCACGACCGCACACGGAATCGCAGCCTGCATGGCGGGCGGTGTCCTCACGGCCGGTGTGATCGCGGGTATGCCACTCCTCCAGATGGTCCGAAGCGGCGAGGTGGTCGTCGAATCACAGCCGGCCGGATCGGCAGTCGGAGCCTGAGCTGTGCGCGGCCGCACTGACGTCGATGTCGCCGTCGTCGGTGGGGGTCTGGCCGGACTCGCCGCGGCGGGGCGGCTGCTCGAAGGGGGCCGCAGTCCTGTTCTCTTCGAGGCCACGGACCGCGTCGGAGGGCGGCAGCGCACCACGCGTCTCGGCGGCCATGTCCTCGAGGAGGGCGCCGTCTTCTTCGGGTCCAACTATCCCACCCTCAGCGCGAAGCTGCGTGAGACGGGGCTCGACGCGCATCTGAAGGTCTACGACTCGCGGAGCATCGTGAACTTCCCCGTGGGACGCCAGACCGGATCCGATCCAGCCGCCCTCTTGCGCACACCGAACCTGCCGGTCGCGGAGAAGCTCGCGCTCGTCCCGTTCGCAGTCACGGCCCTGCCCCTCGCGGCCGAGATCCGCGCTTCACTCGGAACCCGCGTGAAGTCACCGGGTGCACGGCGCCTCGACCGCATCGCGGCATCCGACTGGCTCACAGCCCGTGTCGGACCCCGATTCGTCGACGAGGTGGCGAGTCCGTTCATGGAGGCCCTCGGCTTCGCGCCGGCTCGGGACTGGTCGGCCTTGGGCGCCATGCAGATACTCGCGTTCGGCGGCATGGCGCAGCTCTTCGGCATCCGCGAGGGGAATGCGACCTTCGCCACCCGCCTCGCCGACCCGCTCGACGTGCGTCTCGGAACACGCGTCGTGCGAATCGCCCCCGATCCGGCCGGGATCGAGATCGAGGTGGATGCAGGGGGCTCGACCGAGAGTGTGCGGGCACGCCACCTCGTCCTCGCCGTGCCTGCACCTGTCGCCGCCGAGCTCGTGAGTGGCGCCCTGCGCCAGACCCTGCGCCGCTTTCACTTCAGCTCTTCGATCGTCGCGGCCGTCGCGATCGAGTCGCTCGACATCGGTATGCCGGCGGTGTCGGTCTTCGGAGGCGAGGGCCACGGCCGCATCCGCGGAATCGTCGCCGAGCAGGCGGGGCCGGGTGAACCTGTCGTGAGCTACGCCGCCCTCGCACATCCGTGGCAGTACGAGTACTTCGAGGCGGCCGACAGCGAGGTGGTCCGCGTCCTCACGGACTACCTCGAGATCGTGAACGACAAACCGGTCGACGTGATCGAGTCCCGGGTGATCCGCTGGGAGCACTCGATCCCGATACCCGGGCCCGGTTCGATCCCCCTGCGTGAGGAGGCGTTCCGCCTCGCGACCCGGGTTCCGCATCTCGACATCGCCGGTGACTGGACCATCTCACCGAGCCAGGAGGGGGCACTCGTGTCAGGAATCGAGGCGGCGGACCGGGTCGTCGGCATCTGACATTGCGCAACCCGCCTGATCAGATCTCCTCGCTGGTGTCGAACCAGCCGTCACCGTCGGTCTCGAAGCACTGGGAATCGGCGGTTCCATCCCCGTCGCTGTCCACGTAGCCCACGTCGGAGAGCCCGTCGCCGTCCGTGTCGACCGCGACCTCGTCGACCGCTCCGTCGGAGTCGGTGTCGACCGCGACCGTGTCGACGGCGCCGTTGCCGTCGGCATCGAGTGCGACCGTATCGACGACGCTGTCGCCGTCGGAATCGATCGCGAGCCAGTCGCCCCAGTTGCCCTCCGTCGTGTCATCCGTTGCCGTGAGTCCTTCGACCAGCATGTCGCACCTCTCGTTGTCGATTCCGGTCTGTCAGACGCGCCGGGAGGGCTCGCGGTTCCCGAAACCGCCGACCCGCGGTCAGCAGCCGTAGCCCTCCCGGTGGTAGTAGGTGCGATAGCGGTCGCTGACCTCGCGTCCGTCCGGCCAGCGGATCACGCGGGTGTCGGTCACGACACGGCACATGCCCTGCCGCGTCAGGTCCTGTTCGAGCGCTTCCACGGCCCGCCCGTCGCTGATCCCCCACAACTCCACCGTGATCGACGAATCCGAGTAGGAAGGCCAGATGAGAAGTGGTCCCGGTGAGTTGTTCGTGAAGACGAGGTCGGGTTTCGGGTAGCCGAGTGTCGCCTCCCGCCCCCGCGGATAGCGCGAGATGTAGATGCTGTGGGGAGTGTGCTCGTCGATCTCGAGACCCGCCCAGTAGAGGGCGTTGTAGAGGGTGGTGGCGAACTGGCTGATACCGCCGCCGGCGGACTGGCTGTAGACGCCGTCCTCTATGACCTTGGCCTCCGCCCAGCCGTCGGCCTTCTTGCGAGGCCCCACGAAGTCGTTGATCGAGAAGGACGCGTTCGGCATGACGACGACACCACGCATCATGTCGGCGAGCTTGTGGATGTTGAGGACCCTGTCCCCCCCCGCGGGATGCTTGGTCGTGAAGGAGGTGAGCGGGACGAGAGGCCCGTACGCGGCGAGATCCGTGTCGGTGCGTTGCGGTGCGAGCGGCGCTTCCGTCAGGTGCACGACGCGCTGTCCCGGATCGGTCTCGTCGAGCACCTCTTGGAGGGCCGCCGCGTCGCCGTCGGCACAGCAGCCGATGCCGGTTGCGCCGGCAAGGACGATCGCGGCGCCGTTCTCGATCGTGTAGGTGGCGTCGACAGCGGGGGCACCCACGCCTTCGGGGAGCAGCTCCGACACGTCCTGGGCCATCGATGCGGGATCGACGACGATGCCGAACCCGTTCCTACCCGCACTCGAGCGGAGGAACCCGGCAATGTCCTCGGGCTCGAGGTTGAGGGTGGTGTCCAGCAGGGTTGCCGTCACGGGCGCGGCGAGCCACGTTCCCGCCACCGAGTTGGCTGCGGCCTCGGCATCGGCCGTCGTATACCTCGGACGCACGATTCCCGACGGGAGCTCGAGTCGTTCCGTGCCCGGGTGGAGCAGCCTGCCCTCGAGGAGGGGGATCGCTCTGTGCATCGTGATGCGCCGGCCGATCGCCTCCGGGGTGATCACGACCTCGAGACCGTCCCATGTGACCGAGGGTTCGACGGCGTCGATACGGCCTGGGAAGTCGAGCTTGTCGAGCCCCGCCACGGCGGCGTCACGGTCCGTGGCCGTCGTCCACGCGATCTCCCTGCCGACGAGACGTGCCTTGGCCCAACGCACGAGTCTCGTCCACGGTGCCCCACTCCGGCCCACATCCCGCGCCTCGTCCCAGGCAGCCCTGGCATCGAGCCCCAGGCCGGTTTGGGCGGGGACGACGTCGAGATCCATGTTCTCCACCCGGACCGGGATCGGTTTGTTTCCGACAGCGGCGGCATACTCGGTGAGGCGGCTCTGTGCCGTGGAGTCCGAGACGCCGCCCACGTCGGCGTCCCCGACCGAGACGCCGGGCAGGATCTGGCCTGCGTGCACGATCAGGTCGAGGGTGTACAGGGCTCCCACCAGGAGGACGACCGCGCCCGTGGCGACGAGAACAGCCATCCGGGCCTTGTTGCCTCGGAGGCGCGTGAGCAGGTCCCGCCAGTCGACGGCAGGTTTCACGGGGACGGGTGCGGTGGCGGGACGTGCGTGTGCGGCAGGGTCGACATCGAGATCGATGTCATCCGGGCTTGGCGGCCGCCGCGACACGGAGGTCCCAGTGCCCCGCGTCTCGAGGGACATCTCGGCTGTTCACTTTCGGGAACTCGGCTCCGAAGCACCCAAGGTTATGCGCAGAGGGCGGTGATCTTCCTCATCGAGCGAGAACCAAGTGGGCAGCCTCCGCCCTCACCAGTGAGGGCTCACGCTGCCCGGATCGGCCGAAACCGCGATGTGGGCTTGGATGCCCCTCGCGGGAGAGGGATGATCCTGCCCACATGGGTGGCACGGACGTGTCGCAGGGGCACGTTACGATCGGCGTGTGATCGGAGAGACCCGGATCCTCGGGCACGGACGGGAGGCGAGCGAGGCACTCGCCCGCTCGATCGAGGCCGCGAAGACGCATAGTCCGCTGGCGCCTGTGACCGTCGTCGTGACGTCCAACTTCGCCGCCCTCGCGGCACGCCACCTCCTCGGCTCGGGCCGCGTGGGTGCGGGGGTGGGCATTGTGAACGTGTCGTTCGTGACGCCCGTCGAGCTGGCCACGCTCCTCGCGACGGGTCAACTCGCCGACTCCCACCCCCTCACGAACCCCGTCCTCGGGGCAGCTGTGCGCCGCGTCCTCGCAGCCGAGACCGGTCCCCTGCGCCGCGTGGCCGCACACGTGGCGACCGAGACCGCTCTCGCCGCGCTCTACGCCGAGCTGAGCCGCATCTCCGACGAGGCGAGAGCCCGTCTCACCGCGGCCGGGGGACGGGCGGGAGAGGCAGTGCGGATCCACGCCGCCGTGCAGGCCGAGCTCGACGGATTCCACGCCGAAACCGATGTGGCCGACGCTGCGGCAGGCCGCGCCGACCTCGAGACCGCGCTCGCGTCCTTCGGTCACGTCATCTGGTACCTGCCGGAGCCGCTCCCGCCCGCGTTGCGCAGGCTCGTCACCCGCGTGATCGAGGTGGCCCCGAGCACGGTCCTCGTCGCCCTGACCGGGGTACCCGAGGCCGACTTCGCCGTCCTCGAGACATGCCGTGCGGCCGGGGTCGCCGTGCCGGAGGACGCGGGTACCGGAATCGAGGTCGTCGTCGCCCCCCACGTCATCTCGGTCACGGACGCCGACGAGGAGGTACGTGCCGTCGTACGCCGCATCGCGACCCTTGCCGAGGCAGGCACTCGTCTTGATCGCATGGGGATCTTCTTCCCCCGGCCGGACCCGTACGTGCGGATCGTGCGTCGTCAGCTCGTGGCGGCGGGCTTCCCCTCCCACGGGCCGTCGCCGGAGCGTCTCGCCGACAGCGCTGCCGGCCGCACCCTCCTCGCCGCCCTCGCCCTGCCCCACCAGCGCTGGCGGCGCGACCGCGTCATGGCGCTCGTGAGCGGGGCTCCCGTCCGCAACGGTGACGCCAAGACGCGTCCTGCCACATGGGAAGACCTGTCGCGTCGGGCGGGCGTCGTGCGCGGCCTCGACGACTGGCGCCGCAAGCTCGACGCCCATGTGCAGCGCATCGACGCCGAGCTCACGGTGTCGGCCTCGGCCCAGGAGGATCCCGACGTGAACCGCGAGCGCTGGCAGACGCGGCTCGAGCGCGAGAAGGCCGACGCGGAGGCACTCGGCCGTGTCGTCGAGGACCTTGCCGCTGCCGTCGCCCGGGTCGAGATGGCCCGCGGCTGGTACGAGAAGGC